>NZ_CP088251.1:2157750-2466000 GCF_021117405.1 Frateuria edaphi | reverse complement strand
GAAATCGCTGGTCACAGTCACGGCCACGCTGACCAACACCGGCAAGCGCGAAGGCACGGAAGTCGCGCAGCTGTACGTGCGCAACCTCGGCGCCAGCGTCGAGCAGCCGGTGCGCGGCCTGAAGGGCTTCCAGCGCGTGACGCTGAAGCCGGGCGAATCGCGGCAGGTGCGCTTCGAGCTCGGCTTCCCCGAACTGTCGTTCTACGACGTGCACAGCCGTCAGGTGGTGGAACCCACGCACTACACGGTGTGGGTCGGCGGCAGCTCGCAGGCGGCGGCGCAGGCCGACTTCGACGTGCGTCCATGACCTCGGGCCCGGCGGAACGCGATGCTCGCCTGTCCCGGCATCGTTCGTTTTCCCGGTGAACGCAGGCATGGTCCGATTGCCGGATCATCGGCGATCGGGCTACCGTTTCCGGACCCACCAGGCGGGGGCGTGGCGATGCGGATGGCAGGTCGGTACCTCGGATGGATATCTTTCGCCCTTATCCCCGCGAGCGGCGTCGCGATCGCACAGGGTGCCCCGGCCAGGCCGCTGCTGGACGGGATGGATGCCATGCAGGCCTCTCTGGCGGCGCTTCGGCCCGAGATAGACGACGCCACGATCAGCGGCATCGAGTTCGATCCAAGCCGCGGCGTATGGCACTTCCGGCTCGACCGCGACATCTCCAAGGCGCCGGCCTCGCTCGAGGTCACGTTGGACGAGGCGACCGGCGCCGTGTGCGCGCGCGATCCGGCGGTGAGGCAGTGTGTCGCGCAAGGCAGTGTGGCGGCTCACCTCGGGGAAGCCCGCGTCCGGCGCGCGGCGCAGCAGGACGCGGTGCTTCATCCCGCTCCGGACCTGCAGGGCATGATGGTCGCGCTGGTGCGCTACCAGGCCACGGCGAAGGACGGCTACGTGCGCGCCAACCGCATGCCGCTCTACGTGTCCATGAGCTGGCCGGACAGCGGGCTCCAGCGCGACCTCTCCGCCGATGCCATCAGGCAACTGGTCGACACCGGCCTGCGGTTGTTCCCCGGAAGCGCGTGGCCCTCCGGCAAGGCGCCGATGCAGCAGAGGATGCGGATGAACGTGGGCCTGCCGATGCGCCGCCCGGATGGCGACTACGACGTCCAGTACGGCTTCTGGTGTGGCGACCTGTGCGCCTCGTGGCATACCGCGGTGTTGCGGCATGACGCGCGGGGCTGGCACGTGCTGAGCTCGAACATGGAAGCCATTTCCTGACAGGCGCCCGTTGCGCTTGGCGCGACAGGTACACGTTCGGCCCGGGAGCCAACGCTCCTGCGGGCTCCTACCAGCTGAAGTCCGCCACCACCGGGAAGTGGTCCGAAGGGTAGACCTTGCCCTCGTGCGTGGTGATCGTACGCACGTCGTCGGCTTCCAGGCCGCGGTAGAGGATCCAGTCGATGCGCTTGGTCGCATGGCCGGTGAAGTCGTGGAAGCTGCCCTCCGGGCCATCGTTTCGTGGCGACGACGTACGCGCATCGTGCAGGACTTCAGTCAGGGAAGCGTGCGTCCTGCTGTCCGGCGTCGTGTTGAAGTCACCGGTCAGGATGACGGGAACCGAGTCAGGCAGTCGCGCCAGGCGCTGCCGGATCTGCTCGGCGCAACGCTCGCGGGTCGCTTCGGCCTCCTCGCCGTCGCGGTAGGGAAAATGCGTGTCGTAGTAGTAGAAATCCTTGCCGCTGCGCCGGTCGTGGAATTTCGCCCAGGTGACCATGCGGGGCATCAACAGGCCGGCTCCGATGCTTCCGGGCTTGTCCGGGGTCTCCGACAGCCAGAAGTTGCCGGACTCGAGCACCTGCAGGCGCGTCCTGTCGTAGAACACGCCCATGTGCTCGTTGCCGTTCTCGTCGATCTCGTTGCCGTTGCGGCCCATGCCGAACCAGGTGTAGCCCGCCAGGTGTTGCTGCAGGTAGTCGCCCTGGGGCGAGAGCAGTTCCTGCGTGCCCATGATGTCCGGGTGTTCCTTGCGGATGACCCGGACCATCAGGTCACGACGCTTGGGCCAGGCGTTGATGCCGTCGTCGGCCGTGCCGTAGCGCACGTTGAAGGTCATCACGCGAAGGTCGTGCGTGCCCGGCAGCGCGGTGGCGCTGGCCATGCTGGAGGCGAGCGCGAGCCCGGAAATCAGGAAAACGCGTGATAGCAGACGCATGGAGCAACTCCTGTGGGGAAGGGGTGACGCGCTGAACTTCAGAACTGGAGGCAGCCTCACTCGAGGCGGGTTCACGCGGTGCGAAACGCAGTGGCGCGCGTCATCGTGCGCCGGACACGTCATCGCGCTGGCCACGCCCGCGTTCCAGTATCCCGTTCGACCATGCACCCGACCACTCCCGCATGGTGCCGCGGTCATGGCTTCGACATGTGGTTGCCGGGTCATCGCCGGTGTCCGCCGGTGATGGATCGGATCTCACCCAAGGCGTCGGGCGCATTGTCTGACAGCAGAAGGCTTGCTCGGATGACGGTTGGGCGCGTCCTGCGCTGATCGTGGTGGTCGCGGCGTCGGGTGATCCTGTCGGAGATGGCTCGGCCTCGGCGTTCCACTCGCTGGTGGACCGCGTGCCTGGCGCGGCGGCGAGGAGCCGCGCGTGTCCCGTAATGAGGGGACGGCAGCGTTGGTTGCAGCACGCGTGGGGCAGGCGCGGTTGCGCTCCGGCGCGTGTGCGCAACACGGGTCCTTCTCTTGAGCCTTCGGATCGCACCTGGCGTCGTCGCCAGAACGTCAGGCTCGCCATGGATCATCAAAAGGGAGTTACACATGATCGGTATCAACAAAAAGCGCTTGTTCGTGGTTGCCTTTGCGCTGGCCATGTCCGGCTGTACCACGCTGGACCAGTTGACGGGCCGAGGCGTGGTCACGGAAAGAACGTCCGGTTTCGACAACGCGACCCTCATCGAGGCCTCGCCCAACGCGCTTGCCAACGTGGATGGCACATGGACCGAGCCGCTGGAGCTCGGAGCCCGGTGGTCGAGCGCGGCACCAGAAAGCGTTGCGCTTGTCGTGGGTTGGGCCCCGGGTACTGCAGGCACGCTGGTTTTCAGCGACACACGCGCATTCTTCATCAACATCGATGGCGACATCTCCCAGTATTCGGCGGGCGAACCGACCAGTCGTGCTGCGTCCGGAGGCGGGTCGGCAGGCTCCAACCGGCTGTACGGCATGAACGAGGTCGTCATCCCGTACTCCGTGCTGGAGCGGATGACGGCGGCCAGGGACTGCCGGATCCGCGTTCAAACCAGCAACGGGTTCGTGGATTTCGACTTCACGCGGGCTCATGCGTTGGGCGGCAAGCCGACGGCGATCAACGCCATCAACCAGCTCATGGCCAAGGTTGCCGCCGTGCGCAACAAGGCCTGATCGAGCGCGCCTGGACGGCCATGCCCGGCTGACAAAAGCGGGTTCCCGGGAGCAGGCCCGCCGCGTGCCTCAGTTCAGGCTGGTCAGCAGCGCCTGGAAGCGGGGCTTGTTGCGCAGCGAGGCGAGGTCGCTGTCGTTCGCCATCCAGGCGCGGTCGCCCCAGCCGAGTTTCACCGCGCGTTCGAGGAGGTCGATGGCCCGGTCGTGTTCCTCCAGCACCGCGAACGTGCACGCGGCGTTGTAGAACACCATCGGCTCGTCTTCGCTCGATCGCAGTGCCAGGTTGGCCCACTCGATCGCCTTGGCCTTGTCGCCCATCGCCGCGAAATTCGCGGCCCCCATGTAGCGGGCCCGGGCGTCGTCGGGGTTCACGCTCAACGCGCGTTCGATCAACTCGATCGCGCGATGACGGGATTTGCGTTCGTCCTCCTTGCGGCCCATCTCGCTGTACGCCTGGCTGAGGTAGACCAGCGGCAGGTAGTCGGCGGGACTGACTTCGGCCGCGCGCAGGTACAGCCAGGCGGCTTTCTGGAAATGGCCCAGCGAACTGCAGATCATGCCGTACAGGAAATAGGCTTCCAGCAGGTTCGGGTTGAGCATCATGGCCGTCTCGAATTCCTGCTCGGCCTGCTTGAACCGCTTGCTGACGTACAGCGCCAGGCCGCGCGAGGCATGCGCCTCGGCCGAGTCCGGGTCCATCTGCAGGGCCCGCTCGCTGGCTTCCATGGCCTGCGCCACGTGCGCGGGATTCGCATCCAGGAAGCGATGCCGCATCACGTACGCATCGGACAGGCCGGCCCAGGCCGCGGCGTACTTCGGGTCCCGCGCGATGGCGCGCTCGTACATGTCGATGGCGCGCAGCGAATCGCGCCGGTTCCATGCATAGAAATACTTCCGCCCGCGCAGATAGTCGTCATAGGCCTGCACGTCGGCGGTGGCGACGTACTGGATCGCGCGGCGCTCCTTCGGCGACAGGGTGACCTTCAGGGCATCGACGATGCTCTGGGCGATGTCGTCCTGGATGGCGAACACGTCGCGCAGTTCGCGGTCGTACGTCTCGGCCCACAGCGTCGAGTCCGACGCCACGTCGATCAGCTGCGCGGTGAGCCGCACCCTGTTGCCCGCCCGGCGCACGCTGCCTTCGAGCACGGTGCTGACGTCCAGCTTGGCCGCGATCGTCGGGAGGTCGATCTCCTTGCCCTTGAAGAAGAACGAGGAGGTTCGCGAGGAAACTTTCAGTTGCGGCAGCTTGGTCAGCAGGCTGAGGATTTCCTCGGCGATGCCGTCGCTGAAGTACTCGTTTTCCACGTCGCCGCTCATGTTGACGAACGGCAACACGGCGATGCTGCGGCGGTCGTGGTCGCCGTCCGCATGGCGCAGTGGACGGGGCACGGCGCCGCTGGCCCGGTTGGCATCCGTTGGGTTCCTGGCTGTGACGCCGGCGATCAGGCGATAGCCAAGCCCATGCACGGTCTGGATGTAGCGCGGCTCCGCCGCTTCGTCGCCGAGCTTCTGGCGCAACTGCGAGATGACCCGGCTCAACGATGCCGGCGTGACGCACTTGTGCCCCCACACGTGTTCCAGCAGGTCGTCGTGCTGGATCAGTTCGCCCGGATGGGTCACGAACTGCAGCAACACGGAGTAGGCCTTCGGCTCCAGTTCGAGTTCGTGGCCATCGCGCAACACGCGGTGGGCCGCCGGCTCGACGCGGATATCGCCGAACGCGTAGTCGACCCGCGGACTGTTCGAGTCACTGGCCACGCGGCCGCAATATCACAGGGGTGGTTAAAGATCGATAGAGTTCGCCGGCGAGTTGGGCGGTGGCGAAAAGCGAGCCCAGCGTCGCCATTCCGCTTGGCTCAAGCGCGCGTTGGCGTGCGATGCCAATGCGGCGCAGGCCCGGAGTAGGTCGTCAGTCATGCATCCTGAGTGCCGCATGGCGTCGGTCGCGGGCAAAAGGCCGGATCACGTTCGGCCGGAGGGGTAGCGGTCGCAGACCCTTCGCGATCGGCGCGGATCGCCGCTGGAAATCCTCATGGAATCCCCGTGGATTCCTCCGAAGTTCCTCAAGCAAGCGGCGTAGCCCCCAGCCCAGAATCATTTCACGGACATCCGCGTCCGTCTGGAGGCTTCCATGAAACACCTGATCAATGCCACCACACTTGCGTTCGGTCTTGCCTTCGCCGGCGGCGCCAGCGCGGCCCAGGACCAGACGCAGCCCACCAACTTGCGCGATGTCACAGTCACGGCGGTCCCCGGCCAGTACGAAACCTATGTGGCCAACCTGCATACGGGCTACACCCTGCACGCCCTCGTCGGCAATACGCACAAGCAGTACGTACAGGCACAGCAGGCGGCCGATCAGTCGGAGTCCGTGCGCAAGAGCGGCACCCCGGTGACGCATGTTGCCGTGGCCATCGACAACTCTTTGCGCCCTGGCGTGGCGAAACGCATCCTGTTGATGGACGCCGACCAGACCACGGTTGCCATCGTCAACGTCTATTGCAAGCGGACGATGCCCTCGGGCGCCGCGCGCTGCACCCTGGCGCCTCAGTTGATGAAGGCCGACAACGAGGGCCAGCGCGTAGCGTCGACCCAGGCGGTATACCCGCAAGTCGCCGTGGTGAACCTGCGCGACTAGGCAGGGGATGTGCATGAAAAGGTGCCGGATGCACTGATCGTGCGGGCCTGCTGATCCCCCACTTGCCGGCCCGCCCGAGAGACCGGGGCAGACTCGACCACCCCATCGAGCGCTGCCCCGGCCGGTCATGAAGCCTCGTCGGGCAGGAGCCTCTGTTGGCTGATGCCTCGACCGGCGGGAGGGCGTGCGCTGTGCTTTGCACTGTTCTCGAGCGCGGGACGCAAAGCGAGCGCCTCATCCGCGAGGCGCTCGCCGCCACGTTGGATGCTTCGCGGCAATCAGTCCGATGCGAAATCGATGCCGGTGATGCCGTGCGCCTTCACCAGCGCCAGCACCCGCGCCACATCGTCGTATGAGGCTTCATCCCGGGCGTGGAGCTCGACACGGGGAATGCTGGCCGGGTCATCCAGGCCGTGGCTTGCGGCAATGTCCAACTGCGTAGCGAGCGCGCCATCGCTCACCAGCGTGCCGTTGAAGAACACCATGCCGCCCGGGTCCACGGTGACCCGCAACGGTTCGGGCCTGTCGCTGGATGCGTGACCCGACACGGGCAGGTCAACGCGGTTCCTGTGCACAACGACCGGCGCCGTGATCATGAAAATGATGAGCAACACCAGCAACACGTCGACGAGCGGGGTGACGTTGATGCCGGCGAAGGGGGACGACTCGATCCTCGCAGAGAAAGCCATACTTCCTCCTGACGTTTTCGATGTGGTTGAGCCCTGGTGCCGGCCAGTGGGGGATGCCGGCGGCCCGACTATGCCGCACCGACGGGGACTTCCCGCAAGGGCCCGTGCGCGCGCATGATCGCCGGACCGGTTTTTCAGGGAGGAATCTCCAGTGAAGCGTTCTCTCTTCAGCGTGGTGATGGCCTCGCTCCTCGCTCTCACCGGTTGCGCGGGGCACCCAGGCGCCAAGCCGACCAGGACCATCACGCTGGCTGTGGACGATGCCGGAAAACCGGCTGCCGATGCCGACCGGCAGAAGGTGGACGATGCGCTGGCGATGATCCAGGCTGGCCATATCCAGCAGGCCGTCGACGGCCCGCTGGCGGAGGTCATCCGAAAATACGAGGCGCTCTACAAGGACAGCCCGGCCAAGGTGTTCTGCGCCCGCGGAATGGTCGATGCGCTTGCCTACGCCGCCTTGGGCGACAAGATGGCGGACGCGGATCCCGGGGTGTCCGTGAGCGTGATAGGCCCGGCATGGGCGCTTGCCTATTGGGCACGCGGGTATGCCATGACGGAAATGGCACGTTACGCTGAAGCGCGCGCCGATCTCGAAAAGGCGCTCGCGCTGTCTCCGATGGACAGCCAGTTCAAGATCGAACTGGCCTACACCTATCAGGAAAGCCGCGACTGGCAGAAGATGCTGGCTCTGGATCAGGAAGCGGAAGCCGACGCGGAGATCAGCGCCGCCCCCGAGCAGGCCTCCCCGCTGAAGTGCGCGGCCTTGCGCGGGCAAGGCTTCGCCCTGGTAGAGCTGGGCCGGCTCGATGATGCGACCGAGGCTTATCGAAAATGCCTGAAGCTGGTCCCGGGCGAACCCAAGTCGCTGGCTGAGCTGGAATACATCCACGGCCTGCGTGCGAAGGGTGGCTGACCGGCCATCGCCCCACGCAACGGGTAGCGCCCGATGCAGCGGGGCATGACCGCGAGCATGTAGCGCCCGCTCATGTCAGGCACGGCGGGTGCGGAGGCGGCTTTCCGTCGCGGGAACCCGCCGCGCTAGGGATCTCAAACCGCGTACCCGAAATCGCGCAAGGGCAGGGCGTATTGCTCGGCCAGTTTCCGGTTGCCCTCCCGGTAGAGATCGCCCAGCTTTTCCGGCCATCCGGGGGGGAATTCGGCGCGTTGCGTGCCGCCCTGCGTCAGGAACCCACTGCCGAGGGTCCGCACCCCGCGCGGCAGGAGCGCCGCCATGCGGCCTGCAATGGGGAAGCGTTTGCGCAGGCGGTCGTAAAGGACGTAGCGCGAGGTCTCCTGCCCGTGCGTGCGCCGGTGGCCCAGCAAGTGCAAGGTGGTCGGGGCGTCGATGCCCAGGAGGGTCGACAGACGGTCGGCGAAAGCCCGGGGGTCGGCCATCCACTGTTCCAGCAGCAGTACCGATATGCGTTCGGCGCCGAACAGTGCGCGATAGATGTCGATGGTCCGCTGGTAATCCGCGACGCCGAGCACGCCTGCGGGGCGGTTCCGCCAGGCGTGTTCCAGCCAGGCGGCAAAGCGTACGTGCCTGTCGCGGTAGGGAACCGGGACGTTGACGAGTACCCGGCCGTGACGACCGTAGAAGGACCGGATCATGTCCTCCTGGCGGCGGATGGTGAAGAGGATCCGTGCCTGCGGGAAGTGATCATGCAGGCGTCGGGCGACGCTGGCGGTCAGGTGCGGATCGGCGGTGAGCGTCTCGTCGGAGAGGACAGGCACCCGACCGTCGGGGCGGGCGTCGAGCGCCGCTGCCAGCGCTTCGCGCAGTTCCTGCGGGTCATCGTCGAAGCCCTCGATCCGTCGAAGGGCCCGGGAAACACGGACATCCACATCCGACCCGTGGGGATGGCCGAACGCATGAATCCGGGGATGGACGAAGAGCAGGAAGTCCTGCAGCGATGTCGTGCCCGTTTTGATGAAACCGGGATGGATGATCATGGCGAAGAAAAACCTGGGCAGGCGTGCGTGGTCCGGCTTTTCGTGTCTACAACATGTCCCGATTGAAATAGGTCGCCTTCTCGAATTCCATCACGTTCATGGCGATCCGGTGGACGGCCGGAAACATGCCGGCCAGTTCGCCGACCACCCTTTTCGAGAGATCGGCGCGCTGCTCGACGGTTCGTCCCTGCATGATGTACGAAAACACGTGGATGAAGTCTTCCCTTGCGCCGCCGGCGGCGTGGATCCGGAAGGGATGGATCCGCACCTTGATATCGGATTCCTCGAACAATCCCGTCGAATTCACGGCGCGATGCAGGCGCGCGAGGATGGCTTCCTCGCTGTGCTGTCGCAGTATTTCCTGCGAACAATCGACGATGAAGTGCGGCATGTCTTCCGGCCTGGTTTTGGAAAAAGGCGGCTTACCTCGGGCCACTCGATCGAGGCCGCAAAACAACTCGGCAGGCGGCATCCACCCACGCCGCAAGCGGTAGCTCGGTTCGCGCCCGCGGGCTTGTGCCACGGGGTCGCTGCATCCGGCTCAGTGGCCGATGCGCCGCCAGACCGATACGGGCACGTCGCCGTCCGGACGCGGCGGCACACGGTAGCTGAGCGTGTCGCCGTGCAACTCGAAGGCGCGGCGTTGCTCCTGCCCCTCCCAGTTGGGGAAGGAGGCGCCTTCGATATGGAACACCAACTGGTGCCGATCCGGCTCGACCGCGACCGTGCCGTAGTGGGTGCTCGCGCCCATGACCGCCGCCCGGTATTCCTGCGCAGTGGCCTTGGCCTTGCTCGGATTGGCGAAACGCGGGCGGTCGGCGCGGTAGAGCTGCAGCGAGTAGTGGCCGGTGCGGTCGATCAGCAGCAGGCCCTTCGGCGCGTCCCCGTAGTCGTGCGAACGCGAGCCGTCCGGATGCAGTACGTCGGCCGCCACCAGCGTCCAGGTTCCGGCCAGCGAAACATCGCCGGTGTCGGTCGCACCGGCGCCGGATGACCAGGCCAGGCCCGGCAGCAGACAGGCGACGACAGCGAGGCGGAAGAAGGTGCGATGCAGGCTCATGGGGTTTTCCTCGTTCGAATCGGGGGAGGTCGTGGATGGGGCCTCGCCGATCGTACGGCTTGCCTGCATACGGAAAAATCGAATAATTCGAGGACAAAACTTTCGAATTGCTTACTTATGTCGCTCCCCAATCTCGACATGGACGCGTTGCGCAGCCTGGTGGCGATCCTGCACACGGGCGGCCTGGCCCGTGCCGCGGAACGCATCGGGCGCTCGCCTTCGGCGGTCAGCCAGCAGATGCGCAAGCTGGAGCTGCAGCTGGGCGAGCCGCTGTTCCGCAAGCAGGGCCGCCGCGTGGTGTTGACCGAGGCGGGCGACCGGGTACACGCCTACGCGCGCCGCATCCTGGAACTGAACGATGAAGCGGTCCACGCGGTGCGCGGTGCGGCGGTCGACGGCGTGGTGCGCTTCGGCCTGCCGGGCGACTTCGCCGAGTCCTGGTTGCCGGCGGCGTTGGGGCAATTCAGGAAAGCCTATCCAGCGGTGCGGGTGGATGTCCTGGTCGAGCCGAACCGGCTGCTGCTCGAACGGTTAGATCGCGGCGAGCTCGATCTGGTGCTTGCCATGAACCAGGGCGGGCGGGCGGACGCCCAGCGCCTGGCCACGTTGCCGATGACCTGGATCGGCCCGGCAGGAAAGGGCGAGGTCGTGCGGCCCGGCGCGGTGCTGGATCTGGCGCTTTACCAGCCGCCGTGTTTCTTCCGACAGGCGGGTACGGCAGCACTGGATCGGGCAGGCATCGCCTGGCGGCCCGCATTCGTCACCGCGAGTCTGCAAAGCCTGTGGGCGGGCGTCGCCGCGGGGCTGGGCCTCACCGTACGCACGGGCACCGACCTCCCGCCCGCGTTGATGCGGCTGGACGAGCGCCACGGCCTGCCGTCGCTGCCGGGTGTGGATCTGTGCCTGCATGCCGCCTCCGGCCCTTCTTCTGCGGCGCTGACACGGCTGCGCCAGGTGGTGGTGGAGCAGGCGCGAACGCATCTGGGTCGATCGGGACCCCGCGGGAAGTGACCGGATGCCGGGCTCTGCCGCGCTCCATGCATGGTCGCCCTCGAGGGGGTTATCGGGGCCTTTCGCTTCGCTGTGGGCTTTTTCGTTGCCCACACGCCCCTGGGCGTAAGAGGCGTTGATCCTTGCCTCTCACGTTCTGCCGATGACCAGCAAAGTTCTGCAGATCGACCTGCACGATGCCGGACGCGACGGCATTTATCGCGTCGTGCCCGACGACCCGATGACATTGGCCGATGACGCTGCCCGCGCCGGCCTGCGCCTCAGTCGCATCGATCTGCGCGAGTGCACGAGCCACCAGCGCGCGATGCGGTGCCTGGCCCAGGCGTTCGAGCTGGCGCTACCCGGGGATGACTGGTCCGAAGTCACGGCCAGCCTGCGCGATCCGGGCTGGCTGTCGGCGCCGGGCTGCGTGCTGGTGCTCGATCATGCCGACGTCCTGCGCGCCGAGGCGCCCGACGTCTACGCGGCACTTCGCGACCACCTGGCCGGCGTGGCCAAGGACTGGTACGCCCGCGGCGTGCCGTTTTTCGTTTTCATGGTGTTCCCGGACAGCGAGACGCTGGATGCCGCGATAGACGCCTGAGCCGGATGGACGGATCGGAGCCTTTTCGGGTCGAGCCCGAGGGATCCGTTCCGCGAGAGCCGGTCGAAAGCCCGGCGCAGGGCGCTTCCATGGGAGCCGTTGCCGTCCCACTTTGCCGTGGCGGTTTCGGGCACCACGGCGAGCTTGCAGGAGGTATCGCATGCAAATCGACGAGGCCTGGCCCGAGCTCCCTTACGACGCGTGGCGGGAGACCTATGCCACGTTGCACCTGTGGTCGCAGGTGGTGGGCAAGGTCGCGCTGGCGCTGGCGCCGCCGCTCAACCACTGCTGGGGCATCGCGTTCCACGTCACGGCGCGCGGCATGTCCACCCGGCTGCTGCCGTACGAGGCGCGGAGCTTCACGCTGGCATTCGACTTCATCGACCACGCGCTGGTGATCGACTGCACCGATGGGCAAACCCGCCGCCTGCCGCTTGAGCCGCGCAGCGTCGCCGACTTCCATCACGCACTGATGGCCGCGCTGCGGGAGATGGGTTTGGCGGTTCGGATCTGGCCGGTCTCGGTGGAGATGCCCACGCCCGTGCGCTTGGACGAGGACACCCGCCATTGCAGCTACGAGCCCGCATGGGCGCATCGGTTCTGGCGGATCCTGGTGCTGGTCGAGCGCGAGTTCGCGCGCTGGCGTTGCAGTTACGTGGGCAAGAGCAGCCCGGTGAATTTCTTCTGGGGCAGCTTCGATCTGGCGGTGACGCGGTTCTCCGGTCGCCGGGCGCCATCGCGCGAGGGTCCGGCGTTCGAGCGCGACGCGTATTCGCACGAGGTGATCAGCCACGGCTTCTGGCCCGGCAGTGCGCCGTTGCTGGAGCCGGCCTTCTACGCCTACGCGGTGCCGCCACCGGATGGATTGGCCAAGGCGCGGGTGGAGCCGCGCGAGGCGTATTTCCATCCGTCGCTCAGCGAGTTCATCCTGCCGTATGAAGCGGTGCGCAAAGCATCTTCGCCCGAAGCCGCTCTGCGAGCGTTCCTGCAAAGCACGTGGCGCCGGGCCGCGACGCTCGGGCATTGGGACCTGGCGGAGCTGGAGCGGCAATGACTGGCCAGATCATGCATCCGCCACCGGTAAACTGGGCGGCCCGCCACGAACCTGCAGTCAATCGATGATCAACAACGACGTCCTGCGCAGCATCCGCTACATGCTCGACCTCAGCGACAACAAGGTGGTCGAGATCGCCCATCTGGCCGACCCGGCATTCGCCCTGGAGAAGGACGACGTGCGCGCCTTCCTGCTGAAGGAAGACGAGCCCGGCTACCTGGCCTGCCGCGATGCCGTGCTGGCGCATTTCCTCGATGGGCTGATCGTGCATCGCCGTGGCAGGGACGAGAGCTTGCCGTCGCGGCCAGTGGAGAAGCGCGTCAGCAACAACGTGGTGTTGAAGAAGCTGCGGGTGGCCTTCGAGCTCAAGGACGTGGACATGCACCAGGTTTTCGAGGACGCGGGATTCCCCGTCTCCAGGCCGGAGCTCTCGGCGCTGTTCCGCCAGCACGGACACAAGAACTACCGTCCGTGCGGCGACCAGTTGCTGCGCAATTTCCTCAAGGGACTGACGCTGCGCGTGCGCGGGGCCTAGGCCGCCTTCGTCAGAAGCGCTCGCCGACGGGCAGGTAGCGCCACATGCCGACGGGCATCTTCGCCAGCGGCACCTTGCCGATGCGGATGCGCCGGATCGCCACCACGTCCAGGCCGACCTGCGCGCACATGTCGCGCAGTTGCCCCTCCTGCACGCCCTTGAGCGCGAAGCGCAGGCGGATCTCGTTCTGCCAGCTGACCTTGCACGGCCGCAGCGGACGGCCGCGATAGTGCAAGCCGTGGTTGAGCTTGTGCAGGCCATAGGGCGCGATCCGGCCGCCGACCTCGACCACGAATTCCTGCTCGATCTCGTCCCGGTCTTCGGTCAGCCGGCGCCACACGCGGCCGTCCTGGGTCAGCACCATCAGGCCGCTGGCTTCGGTTTCCAGCGGCACCAGCGGCGTCAGGCGATGGAAATGACGCTCGAGCAAGCGCACGCCCGAGGGATCGTCCGGCCAGCGTGTTTGCGGTTGCACCAGCCCCGCCGCGGCCTTGCGGCCCTTGATCGCGTCGTAGCCGACCGGCTTGTGCAGGAGGATCGTGGCCGGCTCGACGGCTTCCAGTTGCGCAGCCGGGTCGAGCGCGACGGCTTCGGTCGAGACCGGGTACGCCGGATCCTCCACCACGCGCCCGCCGACGGTCACCCAGCCGTTCTTGATGTACTGCTCGGCCTCGGTGCGTGAGCACCGGACCAGGTCGGCGACGTATTTCGCCAGTCGAACCGGATCGGACATGGATCAGTGCCGGAAATCGGGATGGCCAGTGTATCCGCCAGCATGCGCACTCTTGTGGAACGCGAGCGCCGTCGGGTGAGGTGCGATCACGCGCAGTCGTCGATTCGCCGCGTCGACTGCGTCCGGCGTGCACGGTCGGGGAGGAATCCCAGAATCGATCCCCAATCCGCGGAAACGAAATATCTTGCGATATTTCAAGAACTTGCGATTCGATTCTTCACCCGAAATTCGCCTTTTCCCGTGCTAGCGTCGACCGGTGGCGCGCGGTCGCAGTTGACGGCAAATGCCTCTGCATCGAATGCCACTCGTGGACGGCGGCGGGGAGCCGTGACGCACACGGTCATCATGATTCCTACGGGAGAGATGTTTCATGCAGACGAAGATTTCAATGCTGTGCCTGGCCTTGGGGGCGGCGCTGGGTGTGGCTGCGGTGCCGGCCATGGCCGCGCCCGCTGGTACCGCCTGGGTTGCCACCGCGACGCATGCTCAAGCGCTCGCGGCGACGGCCTCGGCGAAAGACCTGGCCGAGCCAGGCATGCCCATCCATATCTCGGTCGCGCTCAAGCTGCAGAACCGCCCGGTTCTCGACGCCTTCATCGCCGACGCGCACAACCCTCACAGCGCGATGTTCGGCGCCAGGCTGCTGCCGCAGGACGTCACCGCCAACTTCTCGCCCAGCGCTTCGCAGGTGCGGGCTGTGGTCGATTACCTGGCCAAGTCCGGTTTCACCAACATCACCGTCGCACCGAACCGGCTGATGGTGTCGGCCGACGGCACGGCTGCCGGCGCACGGACGGCCTTCGGCGCGCGCCTGGTCCACGCGCGTGACAGCCAGGGCCATGCGGCCTACGCGAACATCGACGACGCCAAGGTGCCGGCCGCGCTTTCCGGCACGGTGCTGTCGGTGCTCGGCCTGCAGACGGTCTCGCACGCGCACACCATGATCCGCACGGCCGGCAAGCCGGGCGGCGGCGGTGGCGCGGGCACCATCACCGGCCACAACCCGACCACCTTTCCGAGCATCTACAACGCCGGCGGCACGCCGACCGCGTCGACCGTGACGGTGGGCATCATCAGCGACGGCGACATGACCCAGCCGCTGAAGGACCTCGCCAGCTTCACCAGCAAGAACGGGTTGCCGGCGGTCAACACGCAGGTAGTGGTGGCCGGCGCGGCCGGTACCGACACCAGCGGCACGGCCGAGTGGGACCTGGACAGCCAGGACATCGTGGGCATGTCCGGCGGCGTGGGCAAGCTGATCTTCTATACCGCCACGTCGCTCAGCAACAGCGCGCTCACCACCGCCTACAACCAGGCGGTCAGCGACAACCAGGCGCGCGTCATCAACGTGTCCCTGGGCGAGTGCGAGACCTACACCTACCAGGACGGCACGATGGCGGCCGACGACCAGATCTTCGCGGTCGCGGTGGCGCAGGGGCAGACCTTCTCGGTGTCCACCGGCGATGCCGGCTCGAACGAGTGCGGAAGCAGCCCGCGCGGCACCACGCCGAGCTATCCGGCCAGCTCCCCCTACGTCGTGGCGGTCAGCGGCACCACGCTTGGTACCGGCAGCAACAACAGCTGGGCGAGCGAGACGCTGTGGAGCAAGGCCGGCGGCAGCCCGAGCACGGTCGAGCCCAAGCCGAGCTGGCAGACCCAGGGTGGCGGCACGACGCGCGACGTCGCCGACGTGGCGTTCGACGCCGATCCGAACTCCGGCTCGATCATCATCGTCAACGGCAGCAACGCCCAGTACGGTGGCACGAGCCTGTCGGCTCCGCTGTTTGCCGCCACCTGGGCGCGCATGCTGGCCGGTCATTCGTCGCTCGGCTTCGCCGGCCCGCACCTGTACCAGGTGCCGTCGAGCGTGTACCACGACGTCACCTCGGGCAGTAACGGTGGCGAGACGGCCACGACCGGCTGGGATTACGCCAGCGGCTTCGGCAGCATCATCGTGAGCAATCTCAACGCGAGCCTGTAAGACGAAGCTCGCCCGGTGGCTTCCGCCACCGGGCGAGTTAGCGCAAGGCGTGCGCCCCGCACCGCGAGAGTTCGGCGGTGATCCCGCTCTCTACCCTTCCATCCGCCAGCCGATGGTTTCGCCCGCGCGCATGGGTACGCCGGGTGTTCCGCCGAAATCCAGTTCCTCCGGTACGACCCACGGCTCTTTGCGAAGAGTGATCGTGGAGGTATTGCGCGGCAGGCCGTAGAAGTCGGCGCCGTGGAAGCTGGCGAAGGCTTCGAGCTTGTCCAGCGCGCCGGCGGCTTCGAAGGCCTCGGCATACAGCTCGATGGCGGCGTGCGCGGAATAGATGCCCGCGCAGCCACAACTGCTTTCCTTGGCGTGGCGCGGGTGCGGCGCGCTGTCGGTACCCAGGAAGAAGCTCGGATCGCCACTGGTGGCCACTTCGACCAGCGTGCGGCGATGGCTTTCGCGCTTGAGCACCGGCAGGCAGTAGCTGTGCGGGCGCAGGCCGCCGGCAAAGATCGCGTTGCGGTTCATCAGCAGGTGCTGAGGCGTGATGGTCGCGCCGACATGGGCCGGAGCGTCGCGCACGAAGCGGGCCGCCTCGCTGGTGGTGATGTGCTCGAGTACCATCCGCAGCGCGGGGAAATCGCGCAGCAACGTGGTCAGGTGGCGCTCCACGAACACCGGCTCGCGGTCGAACACGTCGACGTCCGGGTCGGTGACCTCGCCGTGCATCAGCAAGGGCAGGTTGTGCTTCTGCATCGCCTCGAACACGGCGTAACAGCGACGCAGGTCGGTGACGCCGCTGGCCGCGTTGGTGGTCGCGCCGGCGGGGTAATACTTGACCGCGTGGACGAAGCCGCTGGCGCTGGCCTCGGCGATGTCGTGGGGTGTGGTGGCCTCGGTCAGGTACAGCGTCATCAACGGCTCGAAATCCGCACCGGCCGGCAGCGCGGCCAGGATGCGCTCGCGGTAGGCGCGCGCCAGCGCCACCGTGGAGACCGGCGGCTTGAGATTGGGCATGACGATGGCCCGGGCGAAGCGGCGCGCCGTATGCGGCAGCACCGCGGCCAGCATGGCGCCGTCGCGCAGGTGCAGGTGCCAGTCGTCGGGGCGGGTCAGCGTGAGGTCGGTCGTGCTCATCGGCAAAGTTTAGCGGGATTGACGTTACGGGGAGCGCGACCGGACGAACGCCGCGGCTCGACCGGACTAGTACGGATGCTGCCGGTAGAATTGCTCGAGCTGTCGATACACCTCGGGCAGTTGGACGCGCAGGTTGGCCGGCTCCTCGAAAAACTGCTCGCTGGCCACCGCGAAGAACTCGGCCGGGTTTTCCAGTCCGTACGGGTCGATCGGCAGGGGCAGGCCGTTGCGATGGTCATCGCGCAGGCGATCCCATGCTTCGGAGAAGACGCGTGTCCACCTCCGCCGGTCCATGCGCCGGTGCAGGGGTGGAAAGCCGTTGGCGTCCCCGTTGAGCATGTCCAGCTTGTGGGCCATTTCGTGGATGACCACGTTGTGCCCGGGTTTGCCCCCGGCATCGAGCACGTCCGCCCACGAGAGGATCACCGGGCCGCGGCCCCAGGCCTCGCCTGCCATCACGGTGCGGGTCTGGTGGACCACGCCTGCCGCATCGGTGTGCGTGCGCCGCGGAATGAATGCGTCCGGATAGACGATGACGCTGTGCCAGCCGTCGTACCAGTCCAGGCCCAGTTTCAGGATCGGTATGCACGCGTGGGCCGCGAGCAGCACCCGGTCGGCATCGTCGAGTTCCAGCCCCTGGGTTGGCTCGAGCGATTTGCGTTCCAGGAACAAGGTGGCCAGCACGCGCAGCGTGGCCTGGTCGGAAGCGCCCAGGCGGCGAGCCGGCGCGCATCGGCGCAGCGCGTCCTGCCAAAGCGGTTCGGCGATGGGGCGGCGGGCGACGATGCGTCGCTCGCGCCAGTTTCTGATTTTGGCGAACATGGCCCTTCGAAATGGGTCTTTGCGTCTCCAGGCAATCAGGGCGATGGGCGCTTTCTCAAGCGCTTCCCGGAAAGAAGTCCCGGGGCCATGTCGATTCGTCGGGGACTGGATCGTCGTGGGAATGAGCCGCCAAGGGCGAGGGACTGCCAGGATGCCAACGGCAGGGAGTCGCCGTTGACCTTGGCGGCGCGGCACACAGACCATCACCAGCGAGGAGCCTCACGATGACCATCACCATCACCGCCTTCGAACGCTCGCCCGATGGCGGCAAGGGGCTGGCGCGCGATACGCGCGTGCGCTGGGCGCTGGAAGAGGTGGGCCAGCCTTACGACGTCCGCCTTGTTTCGTTCCAGGCAATGAAGGAACCCGCGCATCTGGCGATCCACCCGTTCGGCCAGATTCCCACCTACGAGGAGGGCGACCTCCGCCTGTTCGAGAGCGGCGCGATCGTCTTCCATATCGCCGAGCGCCATGCGGGCCTGTTGCCAGAGGATGCGGACGCCCGGGCGCGTGCGATCACCTGGATGTTCGCCGCGCTCAACACGGTCGAGGCACCGATCCTCGAACTGGTCATCGCCAAGTTCGTGGAGGGCGACAAGCCATGGACCCAGGAACGCCTGCCTCTGGTCGCCGAGCGCATACGCACCCGGCTGCGCCAGCTTTCCGCCCGCCTGGGCGATGCCGACTGGCTCGATAGCGCGTTCAGCGCGGGCGACCTGATGATGGTGTCGGTACTGCTCAGGCTCAAACCCTCGGGCATGCTGGCCGAGTTCCCCAGTCTGGCCGCCTACGTCGCCCGCGGCGAAGCGCGCCCGGCATACCAGCGGGCCTACGCGGCCCAGGCGGCGGTGGCGGCCCGGGCTGAGAAGGTGAATGGAGGGGCTTGAGCCCCATCCCCACACCGAAACGGCCGGCGGGCAAGTACAAGGTGGCGGCGATCCAGCAGGCGGTGCAATCGGCACCGGAGAGCAGTGCGCGCACGCCGTCCTGGAGGATGCTTCCGCGGCCAGGCCCCGGCAAACGTGAACAGTCGCCCGGGGCCTGTACCGTGAAGAAGAGCCCGTTCCGCCCGTAGCCCCGGGCGTGGCAGCCACCGCCGCGCATGGCGCGACCGGCGACGTTCCCTTTCTGCGCCCGTCACGCCCATCGGCGTAAGGAAATTGGTGCCGCGCCATGCGGGATGGATGCCCGCCCGCATGCCCCGCGGCGCGGAAGGGTGTCCTGCCCATGAGAAGCCTCACGCCATCCATGCGCGGCCTGCTGCCCGGCGAACAAGCCACGGTGCTCGGCCAGCTGCGCGAAGGCGTGATACTCACCGACCGCGAGGGGCGGATCACCTTCATCAACGAAGCGGCCGGGCGCTTCCTCGGCGTGTCGCAACTGGGCGTGCTGCCGGTCGACTACAGCCGCGTCTTTCATCTCCTTACCGAGGATGGCCAGCCCTATCCGGCCGTCGACCTGCCGCTGGCGCGTGCGGTGCGCGGGGAGACGGTTCCCCACGCGCGCTGGAGCATCCAGCGCGAGGACGGCACCCAGCGCATCGCCGGCGGCGCCGCGCAACCGCTTTTCGACGCCGAGGGCGTGATGACCGGCGCGGTGCTCACCTTCCACGACGACACCGCGCGGGTGCAGGCCGAGCGCGCGCTGAGCGATGCCGAGCAACGCTACCGGCTCGCCACCGAGGCCACGGAGGATGCGATCTGGGACTGGAATCCCCGGACCGATCGCACGGCCTGGAACGAGCGGCTGTTCGAGGCCTACGGCCATCGCTACACGGAGACCTCCTACGCCTGGTTCATTTCGCAGATCCACCCGGACGATCGCGGGCGCATCGATGCAGGCCTGCGCGAGGTGGTACATGCGGGCGGCGGTATCCATTGGACCGACGAGTATCGTTTCCGCCGTGCCGACGGTACCTACGCAAAGGTGTGCGACCGCGGCACCGTGGCGCGCGACGCCCAGGGACGCGCCATCCGCATGATCGGCGCGATGGTCGACGTCACCGAGCGCAAGCGGGCCGACCGCGCGCTGCGCCGGCGCACGCGCACACTCGAGATCCTCAATCGCACCGCCGCCGAGATGGCCGCCGAACTGGACCTTCCCCAGGTCGTGCAGCTGGCCACGGAGGCTGGCGTCGAACTGACCCGGGCAAGCATGGGCGCGTTTCTTTCCGAAACATTGGACGAAGCGGCTGGCGGCACGAGGCTGTGTGCACTGGCCGGCATCGATCGCGACGCGTTCGGCAGTCCGGCCAAGACGCGTGTGGCGGAGTTGTTCGGTCCGGTGATCGCGCACCGCCGGCTCTTTCGCTCGGACGACGTCACCGTCGATCCACGCATCGCGCACGAGGCCATGTCGGCCACGCCTGCGCCGATACGCAGCGTGCTCGCCGTCCCGGTAACGTCGCGATGCGGCGAGCCGCTGGGCGCCCTGGTGTTCGTTCATCCGGAGCCGGCGCGCTTCAAGGCACGGCACGAGCGCCTGATGGTCGGCGTGGCCGCGCACGCCGCGATCGCCATCGACAACGCACGGCTGCTGGCCACCGCCCAGCGCGAGGTGGAGGAGCGCCGGATCGCGCAGGAGCGCCTGCGCGACTTGAACGAAACGCTCGAAGCCCGCGTCGAGGCACGCACCCGCGAGCGTGACCGCGCCTGGGCCATGTCGCGCGACCTGCAACTGGTCATGGACGCCACCGGCATCATCCTCGCGGCGAACGAGGCCTCCGACATCCTGGGCTATCGGCCTGACGAGCTGATCGGGCGCAGCGCCGAGGCCTTCGTGCACCCCGATGACGTGGCCATCCACCTGGAAGCGATGTCGATGGCCGCGCTCGACCGTTTCCCTCCGGAGGAGATCCGCTGCCTGCACAAGGACGGCAGCTATCGCTGGCTGTCCTGGGTCAAGTCCGCCGACCAGGGCGTGCTCTACGCCAGCGGGCGCGACGTCACGCAGCAGAAGGAACAGGCCCAGGCGCTTGCCGCGGCGGAGGAGGCCCTGCGCCAGAGCCAGAAAATGGAAGCGGTCGGCCAGCTCACGGGCGGCATCGCGCACGACTTCAACAACATGCTGGCGGTGGTGATGGGCTCGCTCGACCTGCTCAAGCGGCGCGTGGGCGACAACCCCCGCGCGGTCCGGCAGATCGAGAGCGCGACCGACGCGGCCGGCCGCGCCGCCCTGCTGACCAAGCGGCTGCTGGCGTTCTCCCGCCAGCAGGCGCTGAATCCGCAGCCGATCGATCCCAACCGGCTGGTGGGCGAGATGTCGGAGCTGCTGCGCCATTCGATCGGCGCGGGCATCCGCCTGCACACGACGCTGGCCGACGGGCTGTGGCCCATCCGGGTGGATGCCAACCAGCTGGAGAACGTGCTGCTCAACCTGGCGGTCAATGCGCGTGATGCCATGCCCGATGGCGGCTGCCTCACCATCGAGACGGGCAATGTGCAGCTGGACAAACACTATGCCGCCGCCAACGGCATCCGTGCGGGCGATTACGTCCTGATCGCCGTCACCGACAACGGCAGCGGCATGCCGCCCGACGTGCTGGCGCGCGCCTTCGATCCATTCTTCACGACCAAGGAGGTCGGCAAGGGCACGGGCCTGGGGCTGAGCCAGGTGTACGGGTTCGTGCGGCAATCCGGCGGCCACGTGAAGCTCTACTCGGAGCCGGGCCAGGGCACCACGGTCAGGATCTACCTGCCGCGGCTGCGCGAAGAACCTGCCGCCGGCTGGGTCGCCGACAGCGACCCGGCCACCGCGCCCGGCGGGCTGCAGGAACTGATCCTGGTGGTCGAGGACGAGCCGTCGGTGCGCCAGTTCAGCGTCGATGCGCTGGAAGAGCTCGGCTACCGGGTGCTGCAGGCCGACGGTGCGCCGGCCGCGTTGCGGTTGCTCGACCGGCACCCGGATGTGGCTCTGTTGTTCACCGACATCGTCATGCCCGAGATCAACGGCCGCAAACTCGCCGACGAAGTGCACCATCGCCGGCCGGAGCTGCCGATCCTGTTCACCACCGGCTATACCCGCGACGCGGTCGTCCACCAGGGCGTGCTCGATCCGGATGTCGAACTTCTCGGCAAGCCCTTCACCATCGACGAGCTGGCGCGGAAGGTGAGGGCGATGCTGGATGGAGGCGAGTGACTGCAGGGCTGGCGTGGCCGTGCGGCGGGGCGCCGACCGACGCCGCCGATCACGCGATAATCCCAGGCTCCCGAGCCACGGCCAGCGCCGCATGTCCATCGTCCTCACCGATTTCGCCCTTCCGCGGCTGTTCCCGCGCGAGCCTCGCCGCAACACGATCCAGGACTGCACACCCGAGGCGTTCGAGCGCCACCTCAACACGGTCCCGCCGCTGAAGGTGCTCGATGGCTATGCGCCGTTCTGCAAGCTGCACGTGCATCACAACTGGACGTCCACGCGCTGCCTGGCGGTGCCGGTGACCGACGCGAACCGGCACCTGCTGCGCTCGGACTACGAAGCGCGCACCCGCGACGAACTGCCCGTGCTGGTGCGCTGGTTCGAGGGGCTGGAGCCGCCCGTGGCCGGTTACCTGATCCCGATCCTCTACAGCCGCGAACAGCTGGCGAAGGAGGGCACGTCCATCGCGGCCGATTGGGGCGTGGTCGGCTGCATGTACACCGCCGAGCCGGAGGAAATGCCGATGGCCCCGATCACGATGATGCGCAATGCATTGGGCGTGGAGGAGGGCGGCTCCGGCGTGCCGCTGGATCGGGAAGCCTATCGCCGCGGCGTGGAGTTCTGGCGCACGCACGCCAACTGGCGGGGGTAGTCGAAGGCGGTATGGAGGCTGGCCCGCGGCTACCTGTCGCCGTCCCGGGACGGTACGCTTCGGATTCCCTGCGGACCCATCGATATGGCCAAGAAAAAAGGCGCTTCCCGATTCGACGCAAGGCTGCTGCGCCCGGCGCAGCCGCGCAACGCATCCTGGGCCTTCGTGGTCCTTCCCGAAGAAGCCAGCGCGCGATTCCCGCGACGGGGAAGGACGACCGCGGAAGGCGCGATCAACGGGCAGCCGTTCGAGGCCACGCTCGAGCCGGATGGCCGGCTGAGCCATTGGTTCAAGGTGGATGCGGCGCTTTGCAAGGCCGCGGGCGCGACCGCCGGCGATATGGTCGCGCTCGAGATCGCGCCGGTCGCCAAAGAGCCGGCGCCGGAACTTCCGCCGGACCTGCGCCAGGCGCTGGACGACGCGCCCGAGGCGTTGGCGACCTGGGAGAACACCACCACGTTGGCCCGCGTGGACTGGATCCACTGGCTGACGTCGGCCAGGCAATCGGCCACCCGCGCCAAGCGCGTCGCCGACGCCTGCGACATGCTTGCATCGGGCAAGCGACGGGTGTGCTGCTTCGACCCTTCCGGTTACTACAGCAAGGCATTCGCGCCGCCGGAGCCTGCCGGCGAACCGTAGGTTATTCCGGTCGCGTGCCTGAGGTCTTGGCCGGGATCCATCAGTGGGCGGTACGCGATGGGAGCGCGACCTCGACGGTGCCGGGCGGCTTCGCCTTGCTGCACCTGCTCCGCAACGGCGTAGGCTTCGCCCATCCGGTGGCCGGAGGAGCGCACGCCATGCAGATGCCCGGGAACGACAGGCGGTTCGGTCAGGACATCGCCGCGCTTTACCAGGAACTCCTGGTGCCGCTGATCTTTGCGCCGTATGCCCTGGATCTCGCGACCCGGCTTGCGACGCGGCCTGTAGCCAGCGTGCTGGAACTGGCGGCGGGCACCGGCGTGGTGACGCGCGAAATGGCCTCGCGCCTGTCGCCGGGCGTGCAACTGGTCGCCACGGATCTCAACGAGAGCATGCTGGCCGTGGCGCAGAAGCTGGGGACGTCCAGGCCCGTACTCTGGCGCCAGGCCGATGCGTTGGCGTTGCCGTTCGCCGATGCGTCCTTCGATGCCGTGGTGTGCCAGTTCGGTGCGATGTTCTTTCCGGACCGGGCGTGCGCCTTTGCCGAGGCGCGGCGGGTGCTGCAACCCGGCGGCACGCTGTTGTTCAACGTGTGGGACCGCATCGAAACCAACGATTTCGCGCGGGTCATCCAGGACGCCGTTGCCGGGCTCTTTCCCGACGATCCGCCGCGTTTTCTGGAGCGCCTGCCGCACGGGTATGGCTCCAGGTCGGACATCGCGCGCGACCTGGCGGAGGCCGGGTTTGCCGGGAAGCCCGTGATCGAAACCGTCACCGCCGAAAGTACGGCCGAGACTCCCGCCATTGCTGCCGTGGCGTACTGCCAGGGCACGCCATTGCGCAACGAGATCGTGGCCCGCGATGCCTCGCGACTGGATGCGGCGACCGAAGCGGCCACCGCGGCCATGAGCGCGCGGTTCGGCACCGGCCCGGTCACCGGCCGGATCCAGGCGCTGGTGGTGCGTATCGAGCGTTGATGGATCGGCATCACGTTCGAGCCGGCTGGAAAAAGGACGGTTGACCGGGATCAAGGCGGGAAAGCGCGCGCGACCGGACCATGCGTGGGCCGGCAGCTGCCGGGATCCCCCCTTGGAGTCCACGATGCAATTCGAATTGTCCACCGCCCACCACGATGCGGCCTTGCTCACCACCGCCGTCCAGGCGCTGGATCCCCACGCCACGGTCGTGCTGGACTCAGGACGCGGTCGACTGGAAGTACTGGCCAGCGCGAGCAGCGCCCAGGTCCTCGACGCGCTGCTCGGCATCGGGTGCGTGGCCAGACCGCTGGAGAAAGAGGTGCACATCAGCGGCGGAAGCACCTGCTGCGGTCACTGCGGCTAGCAATAACGCAGCGAGGCGCCGGCCACCGGCGTCTGGAAGAATGGGCAGGCCGCAACCCGCGGTCTGCGCAGGTGGATCTGCATGACGAACGGTGGCCGCATCCGATGGACGTGGCGCGTGGCGCTCGTGCTGGTGGCGTTCGCGTTGGCCTGGCCGGCATGGCTGCGCCCGGTCGGACCTCGCGTCGGGCCGGTCCCGGCATCGCTGGGTGGCGACTGGCCGGTAGCTGCGCCTGCGACGCAAGGCCTCGACGATCGCACGCTCGAGAAGGCGTCGCGCGCGCTGCTGGACGGCCTGCGCATGCGCCCGCGCGACCTGCTGAAGATCGGCCGGCTGGTGCTCGACCACGGCCAATGGCACGGGCGCCAGCTGGTGCCCGCCGCGTGGATCGAACGCTCGCTGCGGCCGCAGCTGGCCACCGGCGTGAGCGACTTCCGCTACGGCGCCCAATGGTGGGCCGGCACGGTGCAGTGGCATGGGCGCCCGATCGCCTGGCATGCCGCTTTCGGCAATGGTGGGCAACGGCTGTTCGTGGTGCCGCAGCTGGACCTTTCCATAGTCACCACCGCCGGCGCCTACGACGAGCTGCCGACGGCCATCGCGGTGAACCGGCTGGTGCAGGGCGTGGTGGCTTCGGTACGCGAATGACCGCCGTGATGAGACCGGTGGTCGGGCGCATCGCGTCAAGGGAGCGAGGAGGTGGAAGAGGGCAGCGCTCCGGCTGGCGGATGGGGCGGGGGTCTCGCTTGCCATCGGCATGGTTCGGCAGGGTCGCGCGCGCATCCGCGCCGCGCTGCCGGCACCATCCCTCTTCCACCAGCGGTTATGGGCCGGCGCGGAGCGGCGGATGTTGACCTCGATCAATTCGGAGCAGGATCTTCGAGCGCCTTGGGTGTGTCGAGCCGCATCACGCCGGGCGTGTCGCGCAGATGCCCGCGCAGCCAGTAACCGTGTTCGGCGCCGACGAGTACGACGATGCGCCGTCCCGGGTTTTCCCGTGCCGCGCGCTGGACGACCTCCAGGAAATGCCCGTTCCAGGCTTCCCAGCCGGTGTGCTCGGCCGGTCCCATCAGCGCCTCCTGCAGCGCGTGCTTGGCGCGCAGCGCGTCGTCGGTGACGCGGTCATTGACGGCGGCGGGCGAGGTCCAGCGCGCCTTGAGCACCGTGTACAAGCCATCGACGTATTGGCCGAACGCCTTGGCCTGCGCCGGCTCGCGCTCGTTGAACGCCATGGTGCTGGCGCGATAGGGCGCGAGCAGCGTGTCGTAGAGCGGCTCGGCCGGTTCCATCGCGTAGACGCGCAAATGGTGGCGATCGATGAGCGGATAGATGACGGACGGATACTCCTGCTTGGTCTTTTCCGGCGGCCGGGCAGTGAGATCGTCCGGCTGCAGCTCGACGCACAACACATCCGGCTTGAGCCGTTCGATGGCGCGACCGAGCGCCGCGTTGTCGTAAGCCGGCACCTCGGCATGCATCTGGTGCAGCGTGTCCAGCACGACCACATTCGCCGGCCCGGTTTGCGCCATCGCTGCCATCGGCAGGGCCAGCCAGGCACCAAGAATCAGCCACCAACGCATTGCACGCTTCCGCAGTTTCGGGGTGCGTCAAGGTAACGGGTGGCGCGCGGTCGTCGCAGTGCCGGAAGCCACGCGCCCCGGGGCATGCGCCGGTATCCCATGCCGGAGAGAGCGGAAGTGGGCGGCGCCTCACAGCTGTTGATCTTCCGGTCACCGGGCGTAGTCATCGGCCGACAGACAGGCGCTGCATGCCGCGGCAAGCTTCGCTTCCGTACTCAAGCCCGGAGTTGCCATGGAACGCATCAGGACCACCGTCATCGCATTCGCTCTTTTCGCTTGCGCCTCGGGTGCAGGAGCGGTCGAGCGCCCCAGCGACCGGATCCGTCGTGATTCGCCGAAGGGAATCACAGAGGCCTTCTATGCCTGCATCGACGAGGCAAAGTTCAGCGATATCGACAAGGCCTACTGCGTGTCCCAGGAGCGAGAGCGGCAGGACCGCCGCCTCAACGCAAGTTACCAGGCCTTGTTGCACAAACTCGACGGTGATCGAAAGAAGAATGTGATCGAGGCAGAGCGCGCTTGGTTGAAATGGCAAGACAAGACTTCCCAGGTGGAAAGTGCGCTTTATGGGAGCGAACTCATGGGCAACCTGGAAGTGACCGAAAACGAGGCCTTCGCACTTTGTCGGCAGGCAAACCAGCTGGACGAGTATTTGGCTCTCGCCAACGAACTCTAATGCGGGCTCTTTTTTGAGATTGATCCGTTAAGGGAGTAACGGAATGGCAGGACCGGACACGCACGATGTAGATGCGCTCGCAGGCGCCATGTATTTCGTTGTTGGGCGCGCTACTGAGGGTGGGCCATCACCCTATCACCTGGCTATCGCCGGCATCACCATTCGGGGGGCAGAGCCCCGCTGGGGGAAAACGGAGGAGGTCGCAGCCGACAGTGGCTACTCGATCGGGGCTATCCAGGTCGATTTGGGAAAACGTGGGACATGGCCGCTTGGCGCTACGGAAAGCGCGCCTTTGAAGCCCGGCGAGACTACTTACGTGGACGCTCTCATCGCGCAAGCTGCGAAGTATGCGGAAGATCATTACCTGAGCTTCACTGCAGACAGGGCGGAGCTTCGCGAGCAATTGCTGTCCCACGGCGATGGCAAGGGCAACCGTAGCTCGCTGAGTTTCATCGATCCCGGCACGCGTGACAGCTTCAACGCATGGGCCGGATCCGAAGGTGGGAAAAAATGGATCCACAAAAACATCGACTACCCACAGATCCGCAACGCGACGCAGCAAGCGCTGGACATGCTGGATTCGGTGGGTCGGAACATCCCTGAGAACCATCGGCTGGAAACGGTTGCCATCCTCATGAAGACGGCTAACCAGCGGCCGTCCGAACTGCGCGAGTTCCGCGAGGTGCTGTCCGGTGGTGGCGATTACGATGATGTCTTGGCAAAGGCTCAAGAGATCGAACGTCACAACAAGAGCTACGCCGGAGCCAAAGCGGCGGCTACGGCCGGGCACTATCTGGAGACTTACAGTGATCCGGAGAAAGCCGCCGCGCTTGCCCGCGCCCAAACCAAAGTGGGAAGCGCGGAGTTCAATCCCGCGAGCTTTGCCAGTGATCAGGACCTGCAGGCGGGATTGAGAGCCATAGGCCAGGGGACGCCGATCCATGTCCTCCGCCAGGGCTCCCATGGCGAAGAGGTGGCCTTTCTACAGACCGATCTCGCCAGGTTGGGCATCACCGACGCCCACGGCCACGCGTTGAAGCCGGATGGCGATTTCGGCCCGAGCACCCGGCAAGCCGTCGTCGCGTTCCAGCAAGCGCATGGCCTGAAGGCTGACGGCCGTGTGGGCCCGAAGACGCTTGGCATCCTGGACGACGCCATCCAGCTACAAGCCGCGAGTCTGGCCGACCGCAGCCATCCCGGGCACCCGCTGTTTTGCCAGGCGCTGGACAAGGTTCATCTGATTGACGCGAAGTGTGGGCGCACGCCAGACGAGCTGTCGAACAACGTGGCCGGTGCATTGGCCACGGCGGCACAGGCGCAGGGGCTTACCCGCATCGACCACGTGGTGCTGGGCGAGAACGCCACGCGCGCTTTTGCCGTGCAGGGCGCGCTCGATTCGCCGTTCAGGCGGTTTGCGGGCGTGGACATCCTGCAGGCGCTCGCCACGCCGCTGGCGCAAAGCAGCGTAGATTTCCTCGCGGCGGCGCCGCGAGCGGAAGAATCGCTGGCGGCTTTACCTCAACAGACGCTCGCCCCGCCCGCGCTGCAGGACGCCCATCGCTAGCGGGCTACCGCCTTGGACGGCAAGGGCATGACGGGGCCCCGGATAAAGGGGTTCCTATCCCATGGGAGCCGCTGGGCGATACACCGCAAAGCGAACGGTCGATGCGCCAGCCGTCGCCATTGGCCGGCAAGAACCTGCGGCTCCGTTTGCTGCTAAGTTCCGGGGCTGTCCATACGCCTGCCGGAGGTCTTCCATGTCCCGTGTCGCTCTCGCTGGTTCATCGGTCGCTGCCCACCGCGGTCCGTGGCGCCTCGCGCTGGCCGTATCGATCGCCCTTGCGGCCGGCGTGGCCAATGCAGGGCAATCCCCGAGCGCCCACGTGCCGCCGCCGCAAGACACGCCCTATCCGGGCACCGTTGCGATCCACGTCGATGCAAGCGACACGCGGCAGGGCATCTTCCGCGTCCACGAGACCCTGCCGGTGCAGGCCGGTGCGCTGACGCTGCTGTATCCGAAGTGGATTCCCGGCGACCACTCCCCGAGCGGCCCGGTCGCGATGCTTGCCGGCCTGAAACTCAGCGCGGGTGGCAAGCCGCTCAAGTGGACGCGGGACGAATACGACGCGTACGCGTTCCACGTGGACGTACCTGCCGGCGTGTCCTCTATCGAAGCGGATTTCCAGTACCTGTCCAGCCGCGATGGCGGCTACGAAATGACCGACCGCATGCTGGACCTGGAGTGGAACAAGGTGGCGCTGTATCCGGCCGGCCACTTCTCGCGTGGCATCACCTTCGCGCCCAGCGTGACGTTGCCGCACGGCTGGCAATTCGGCAGCGCGCTGGAGCCAGCGGGCCAGGCGAAGGTCTCGTCCGGAGGCGACACCACCACCTTCAAGCCGGTGCCGTTCAACACGCTGGTCGATTCGCCGATCTACGCGGGCCAGTACTTCAAACGCGTCGATCTCACGCCGAAGGGGGGCGCGCCGGTGCACCTGGACGTCGTCGCGGATGCTCCCAAGTATCTGGAGATGAGCCCCGAACAGGTGCAGGGACATCGTGCGCTGGTGGCGGAGGCGACGACGCTGTTCGGCTCGCACCACTACGACCACTACGACTTCCTGTTCTCGCTGTCGGACCAGTTGGGTGGCAACGGGCTGGAGCATCACCAGTCCAGCGAGAACGGGCTGGAGGCCGACTACTTCACCGCGTGGAAGGAAGCCGCGCCAGGGCGCGACCTGCTCGCGCACGAGTACACCCATTCCTGGAACGGCAAATTCCGCCGGCCGGCCGACCTGTGGACGCCCAACTTCAACGTGCCGATGGGCGACTCGCTGCTGTGGGTGTACGAGGGCCAGACGCAGTATTGGGGTTACGTGCTTACCGCGCGCGCCGGTCTGTGGACGCCCGGACAGTTCCGCGACGCGCTGGCCATGACGGCCGCCAACTACGACCGCAACCGCGTGGGCTTCCACTGGCGCACGCTGGAGGACACCACCAACGACCCGACGGCGGCGCATCGCACCGGCCTGCCGTATCGCAGCTGGCAGATGAGCGAGGAGTACTACAGCGCCGGCCAGATGATGTGGCTGGAAGTGGACGCCAGGCTGCGCGCGCTGACCCACGACAAAAAGTCGCTGGACGACTTCGCGCGCGCGTTCTTCGGCGTCGACAACGGCAGCTTCGTGACCAGGACTTACACCTTCGACGACGTGGCTGCTGCATTGAATGGCGTGGCGCCGTACGACTGGGCGGGCTTCCTGCGCGCGCACGTGGACACGCTCGACCCGCCGCTGCTCGATGGCCTGGAAGGCACCGGCTGGAAGCTCGTCTACACCGACCAGCCGAGCGACTACGAAAAGCAGTACAACAGCCGGCCGCAGTCGCCGCGGCACCTGTACAACTTCGCCTGGTCGATCGGCCTGACGCTGGACGATCACGGGCAGATCAACGACGTGCGCTGGGATGGCCCGGCCTTCAAGGCAGGCGTCAGCACCGGCGCCACCATCGTTGCCGTGGACGGCAAGGACTTCTCGAACGACGTGCTGAAGAACGCGATTACCGCCGCAAAGAGCGGCAAGGCGCCTATCAAGCTGCTGCTCAAGTTCCAGGGCGGCTACCGCACCGTGCCGGTGGATTACCACGGCGGCTTGCAGTATCCGCACCTGGTGCGCATCGAGGGCACGCCGGATTACCTGAGCGAGATCATCACGCCGCGCACGAAATAGCAGCCGCGCAAACGGTTGCCTGGACGAAGGCGGGACGGCCCGGCCCGCCTTCAACACGGCATAACCGACCGCGATCTACCCTGCCGCCATGAAAGGGCGGCGGGCATTCCTCAAGCGATGGAGCCGCATCGCGTTGGGTGCGGTCGGGGGCATGGTCGTGCGTCGCGTGCCCGCGGAGAAGGCGACGTGGCCGCCGGATCACGGAAGTCGAGCGCTGGTGACCCTGTTCCTGTGTGGCGACGTCATGCCCGGTCGCGGCATCGACCAGATCCTGGGCCATCCGTCGGATCCGGCCTTGCACGAGGACTACGTGCACGACGCGCGCCAGTACGTGGCGCTGGCCGAACGGGCCAGTGGCCCGATCCCGCGGAAGGTGGACGCCGATTACGTCTGGGGCGAGGCGCTCGCACAGTGGAAGGCGCGCCGGCCGGCACTGCGTATCGCCAACCTGGAAACCAGCATCACGCGCCACGGTCGCCCCTGGCCCAAGGGCATCAATTACCGCATGAACCCGGCCAACGTCGGCGTGCTGACGGCCGCGCGATTGGACTGTTGCGGGCTGGCCAACAACCACGTGCTGGACTGGGGTCACGAGGGCCTGGCGCAGACGCTGGCGGTGCTGCGGGCGGCGAGGATCGAGGTCGCCGGTGCCGGCGAGCGACTTGCAATGGCGCAGGCACCCGCGGTGCTGCCGCTGCCCGGCGGAAGGCGGCTGCTGGTTTTCGCCGCAGCCACGGGTGATGCGGGCGTGCCGGAGGATTGGTCAGCCGAGGCGAGACGTGCAGGGGTCTGGCGCCTGCCGGACCTGTCCGCGGAGACGATCGCCCGAATCGCGGCCGAGCTGGCCCATTACAGGCAGCCAGGCGACCTGGTCGCGTTTTCGCTGCACTGGGGTGGCAACTGGGGTTACGAGGTGGCCCCGCAGGAGCGCGCGTTCGCCCACGCACTCATCGACGAAGCCGGCGTGCATTTGCTCCATGGCCATTCCTCGCACCACCCCAAGGCGATCGAAGTGCACCACGGACACCTGGTTCTTTACGGGTGTGGCGATTTTCTCAACGACTACGAAGGCATCGGCGGCCACGAGGCATACCGCGGCGACCTGGGCCTGATGTATTTCCCGCAGCTGGAGACCTCGCATGGGCGGCTGTGCGAGCTGGCGCTGGTGCCGACGCGCGTCCGCGGCTTCCGCATCCAATCGCCGATGCCGGAGGACCGGCGCTGGTTGTTTGCCGCCATGCGCCGCGAATACGGCCGCATGGGTTGCGATGTCGAGGAAAAGCCCGACGGCAGCTGGGCACTGGTGTGGTGAAGTGGATGGCCATGCGGTTTTTGCGGGCCAGCGCACAGAGTATGAATGTTACATGCCTGGCTTACACCTGACTTGCCAGTCCCTTCACGCAGGGTGAAACAGGCTTCACGGCCATTGGGCCGTCGACTTTCTGGATGGCAATGCAGTGGTATTTCCGGCAGCGGTCCGGCCCCGGACCACGCGCCGATACATACAGGAAATCCTGAATGGTCAGTGTCGTCGCTCGCATAAAAAAAATAAGAAGAGCCATCGTCAAGAAAATGCCCGACCCCGTCTATTACCCCTATCGGTACTTCCAGATCTACGGGCGGGTAGGCAATCTCGCGCAACCGAAGCGCTATTCGGAAAAGATTTTCTACCGGATGCGGCATCCGTTGCCGATTTTCGGGATGCTGGCCGACAAGGTGGCGGTACGCGACTACATCGCCGAAGCGGTGGGCGAGCAGTACCTGGTACCGGCCTTTTTTTCCTGTGGCCAAGTGACTCGCGAAACCTTCGACGCATTGCCCGACACCTTCGTCATGAAGGCGAACCACAGCGCGGGACAGACACGCATCGTCCTCGACAAGAAGTCCGAAGACCTGGACGCGCTGGCGCGTCTTGCCAACGGCTGGTTGAAATCGGATTTCTCGATAAGGCAACGGGAAAAGCACTACCAGCAGATCCCGCGGAAAATCATTTTCGAAGAGGCGCTCCTGGGAGCCACGGGCGAACCCCCGGACGACTACAAGTTCAACGTGTTCAACTCCGGCGGGACGGGCGAACCGTTTGTCTTCGTGCAATACGTCCACGACCGCTTCAAGGACATGACGCAGGACTTTTACCTGGCGGACGGCAGCCCCGCGCCCTTCAGCTTCCGGGGCCTGAAGCCCAGCGGCAAGCCGCTGCCGCAGGTGCACGGGCTCGACGAGATGATGCACATCTCCAAGAAGCTGGCCGAGCCCTTCGGCTTCCTGCGCGTGGATTGCTACTACCACGCGGGACGGGTCTACGTCGGCGAGCTCACGGTCACGCCGGGCGCCGGCATGTATGCGCTGTCGCCGCCGCATTGGGACGAGATGCTCGGGGATCGGTTCCGCTGGCCCGAAACGGCAGGGCGGGGCCGATAGGCGTCGTACCTTCGCTGTTCCAGCGAAAAGGGAGGCGGCATGCGCCGCCTCCCCGCTTCGGTCGATGACGGTGTCAGCGGTTACTTGTGACCGTGGCCCGTACCGGACCCAGTGTTGCCGCCATCGCTGCTGCCCGTGCTGCTTACCGCGGCCCGTACGGCGGCATTGGCATCCAGGATGCCGGCGCCGATCGAGGTCCGTCGCGACGGCTTGATGCTCGGCGCGTAGGCAGTGCTCTGCAGGATGCCCAGCACCGCGCTGGGCGAGAGCAGGGCCTGGCCCGATGCCAGGCGTGCGCTCTGCATCAGCGCGACCGCGCCGGCCACATGCGGCGTTGCCTGCGAGGTGCCGGCATAGCCGCCGTACGTGCTGTCGTTCGGCACCGGCGTGGTGGTGCCGCTGTTGAGGGCCTGCCAGATGAAGCCGTCGTTGGACTGCGTGCCGCTGCTGCCGTCGTTTGCGTAGATGCCGCCGCCCGGCGCGGCCAGTTCCACGGCCGAGCCATAGTTCGAGTAGAACGCACGACGGCTGGTGATGCCGGTGGCGGCCACGGTGATGACGCCCGGGCAGCTGGCCGGCGAGAACCGGGACGCGTCGGCGTTGGAGTTGCCCGCCGCGACCACGACCACCGCGCCCAGGCTGTTGGCCTGCTCCACGGCCAGGCCCTCGGGATCGGTGGCGCTGCACGTACCCGAGCCACCCAGGCTCATGTTGATCACCTGCGCCGGATGGGTGTTGTCGGGCACGCCGTCCACGTGACCGCCGGCCGCCCAGACGATCGCGTCGCTGATGTCGCTGTCGTAGCCGCCGCAATGACCCAGCACGCGCACCGGCAGGATCTTCGCGTTGTACGCGATGCCCGCCATGCCCTGGCTGTTGTTGGTCAGCTCGCCGCCGGCCGTGCTTGCGACGTGGGTTCCGTGCCAGGAGCTGTCTTCGGGCGGATTGCTCGAGTTGGTGCACGCGGAGAGGTACGGCTCGGTGGTGGTCCAGTCACCCAGGTCCCAGCCGCCCGGCGCACGACCGTCGGTCGCGCGACCCGAAACCATCGAGTCGGTGATGAAGTCGTAGCCCGCGTCGGCCAGCGAAGTGTCCACGTCGACGTGGCTGGTGATGCCGGTGTCGAGCACCGCGATCGTGATGCCGGTGCCGTCGGCCACGTCCCAGGCGTTGTTGACGTTGCTGCCGCCGTGGTTGGCATCGCCGAACGCGGTGACCGAGCCGTCGGCCGCCTTCAGGTCCCACTGGTAGTTGCCGTAGTAGGTGTCGCTCGGCGTGAAGGTCGCCGGTTGCAGCGCCTTGGGCGCAGAGAAGTCGCGTACCGGGTGGCGCAGCACGTCGGGTGCGACGCTGAGCACGGCCGGGTCGGAAGCGATCTGCTTGATCAGCGCGGTCGCCTCGGCCTTGTCCAGCTTGCGCGAGGTATGCACCAGGTCCGAACCGATGGCCAGTTTGCGCTGGTAGACGGCACGGGGCATGGCCCGGCCAGCGACAGCCTGCGCCAGGCCGGCGCGGCTGATCGCCGCCTGGACGTTCTGCGCGGCCGCGGCGTGGTCGGACCGCTCGGCGGCCCCCTTGCGATAGGTCACGATGAACCGGTCGTACTGCCCGCCGTCCTTGAGCGAGCTGATGTTGTAACGGGTCGTCGTCGGCGCCGTGCTGGCGGCGTTGGCCGAAAACGAGAGTGCAACCGCAATGGAAGCGCCAAGCAGCGCCTTGATTCCGAAACGATGATGCATGCGTGTTCCTCTGACAGTGGCAGCCGCGCTTGCGCGGCCGCCCAGGGTGAGGCGGATGCGTAGACCGAGATGGACAGCAATCCCCCATGGCACCCGGCCCCGACCTGCAGTGCCGGCCCCTCCGGGTGTTGGTTTCGACGCTAAGGCAGGTGGGCGTCCGTGGTTTGTGAAACACGGCCATTAAAAACGGGACACAGTTCACCGAATCGTCCGTGCCGCCGGGGATCCGCTTTTTCGTCGATGTCAGCAGACGTAATGGCCGGCTGCCGGGCGCGTTGCCGTTGCGCGCAGTACGCTCGAGGCGTCGATGCGACGCGTGGAGGCAAAGACATGTACGACGCAATCCGAACCGGAACTCCGGCCCAGGTCTGGCAGGCGCTGGTGCAGGAGGCGGGCGAGCGCAACCGGCGGCCGCTGGACGAGACGCACGAGAGCTACCTGGTGTTTCTGCTGCTGCGCTACCAGCGCGAACCCTGGCTGCTGTCGCACGTGCATGGCATGGACTGGATGGAAGCGCTGCAGAGAGTCGGCCATGCCCGCGCCGAAGGCCTGCGCGAGGTAGGTGATCGCTGTCTGGTGGTGGCCGGCCTGTTTCCGGGACTGGCCGAGCGGCGGCGCGTGAGCGTGGATTACTTCATGGACATCGGTCGCACCGCCTATTTGGGCGTTGCCGAGGCCAGCCGGCAGGCCTATGCGGCGCTCTACCGCCAGCTTTCGCAAAGCTACCGTGAACTGGTCGGCACGTTGCAGGCCATGCGCCTGCTGTCCGGACCCGAACTTATCCAGGTGCGGCGCGGAGAAAACGGCTAGCCGGTACCCGGCACCGGTTTGCGCCGGATGCCGGGTATCTCCAAGCCCGCCTCGAAGGCCGGCAACGGCCTTCGAGGCAGCCGTTGCTTCAGAAGCGCGGACCGGTGTTGAGGTTGTTGCCGGTGGTGCCGCGGGTGGCGCCGAGGCCGGCGCCCGTGCCGGTGGCGATGTCCGTCGCGCCGTGGCGCTCGAAGACCGCGCGGGCGCGATCGCGCTCGGCCACATCCTCGGTGCTCACGGTTATCAGGGCGTTGCCTTCGCGGACGCGCTCGTCGTAATGCTTGGCTTCCACCTCGGGAATGCCCATGCCGATCAGCGCGCCGACGATGCCGCCGGTCGCGCCGCCGACCGCCGCGCCGCCGAGGGCGGCCATGATCGGGCCGGCAGCGATGAACGGGCCCAGGCCCGGAATGGCCAGGGTGCCGATGCCCACCAGCCAGCCCAGTCCGGCACCGACGCCCATGCCGGCGACGCCGCCGGTGGTCGCGCCTTCGGGCGCCTTGGTGTTGTGCTCGGTGGCGAATTCCCGCGTGCCGCGGCGGTCCTGCATCAGCACGGAGATGTCGTTGCTGGAAAAGCCGGCGTCCTTCAGGTCATCGACGATGGCTTCGGCCTTGTCCTGATTGGGGACGGTGCAATAGACGGATGCGTACATGGTGGTGTCTCCTCAATCGGAATCGGTGGCGATATCGAGCTGGTTGTCGACGCGGGTAACGCCGCGCACGCTGGCGGCATCGCGTTCCACGCGCGCTTTTTCCTGGGCGTCGGCCACTGGGCCGCGCAAGGTCACCACGCCGTTGTTGACCACGACCTTGACGTTGCGGGCCTTCACCGAAAGGCCGTCGTCGTCGACGATGGCCTTGCGGACGTTCGCGACCATATCCACCGCGGACGAACTGTTGGACTGGTCCGTCGGCGTGGTGGTGGCATCGTTGCGGTCACGCCGGTTGAGGCGCGTGTTGTCGGCATCCGCGCCGGCCACGCCGGCGGCCGACTGGCTGGTCGCGGGCGAAGACATGGGCGCGGCCTGCTGCGCGAAGGCGCCGGTGCTTGCCGCGAGCGCTGCGAACACGCCCACGGCCAGGGGTCTGGGCAATGCGAATTTCATGCGTTCCTCCTCGTTGGAGAGCCATGCGGGGGCTACCCGCACTCTGGGTCCGGCATTGGAATGGGCCGGGAAGGTCACGCTAGGGAACGGGGGGTAAAATGGTCGTGTCATCGGAGTGAGCGGACTCGACGATTCGAGCGCTCGCGACGCGGCGCAACGCAGGGCGTTCACTTCGCCGCGGCCGTCTGCTATGAGTTCATGATCCAAGGTCGGCATGGACGATCCAGTGACCCTCAGCCCGCTCGCACCGCAGCACCTGCGCGATCTGGCGCGATTGCGTCGCGTGCGCGATCGCATCGACCGCGAGTACGCGCAGCCGCTCAACGTCGAGGCACTCGCACGCGGGGTTCACATGTCGGCCGGACACCTCAGCCGGCAGTTCAAGGCCGCGTTCGGCGAGTCGCCATACAGCTACCTGATGACCCGGCGCATCGAGCGCGCCATGGCGCTGCTGCGCCGGGGCGACCTCAGCGTCACCGAGGTCTGCTTCACCGTCGGGTGCGCCTCGCTGGGCACTTTCAGCACGCGCTTCACCGAACTGGTGGGCGTGTCGCCGAGCGTCTACCGGCGGGATGAGGCCGGTGCAACCGCGGGCATGCCTTCCTGCGTCGCGCGCCAGGTGACCAAACCGATCAGGAATCGAGAAGCGCCCGATCGCGAGCCCGACCTAGCATGAGCGCTCCTTCCAAACCGAGCGTCACCGCCATGGACATCACCATCCACGCCAGTTTCCTCCCGCACACCGATCCGGAAGCCTCGCTGGCCTTCTACCGCGACGCCCTGGGCTTCGAGGTGCGCAACGACGTCGGCTACAACGGCATGCGCTGGATCACGGTCGGTCCGGCCGACCAGCCGGGCACGTCCATCGTGCTGTTCCCGCCAGCGGCGAGCCCAGGCGTCACCGACGAAGAGAAGCAGACCATCGCCGGGATGATGGCCAAGGGCACCTACGCCATCATGCTGTTGGCCACGCCGGACCTCGATGCCGCATTCGAGAGGCTCCAGGCCAGCGGCGCGGAGATCGTCGAAGAGCCGACCCACCAGCCTTACGGCGTGCGCGACTGCGCCGTGCGCGATCCGGCCGGCAACCTGCTTCGCGTCCAGGAGCGCGCGTCGTAGGGAGAGCGCCGGTCCCCTTTCCCGCATCTCCGCCGGTGGGCGAAGCCCACGGCAAGACCCGCAACACACCAGAGAAGACGAACGATGGCGACCATGCGCAAACCGGCCACTTCGGCGGCGGGACTCTCGCCTTCCGAGCTCATCGACGCACGGATCGAGGAACTGGGTGACTGGCGTGGCGAAACCCTAGCCCGCGTCCGCGCGCTCATCAGACAGGCCGATCCCGCGATCGTCGAGGAATGGAAATGGCGGGGCGTGCCGGTGTGGTCCCATGCCGGCATCGTGTGTACCGGTGAGACCTACAAGAACGTCGTGAAAGTGACCTTCGCCAAGGGCGCGAGGCTGGAAGACCCGGCGGGGCTGTTCAACGCCAGCCTCGATGGCAACACCCGGCGTGCGATCGACATCCACGAGGGCGAAACCGTCGACGAGGCCGCCCTGGCGGCGCTGGTGCGCGCGGCCGTGGCCCTCAACACGCACTGAGGCTCGACAGTGCAATGGCGTTCCGGATGGCCGGGACGCCGTGCAGCGCTGCCGTACGACGACGAGTGCGGGCCGCCCTGTCGGATGCGTCGCCCTCCACGACCATCAGGTCGCGGTGGCGTTGCGGTATCGACGTGTCGAGCACGGCTTCACCGATTGCCACGCGGATGTCACGGCCGGGTTACCGCCGGCGAGTAGGATCGCCGCCCTGGTGCGGGAGCAGAAGGTAACGCCCTGGCTGGCGAGGGCAAGCGCAACGCGTGCCGTGCCCCGAGCCCGCACCACCGCGCACGGGCCGGGCGACACACCCGCCGCCCGCTTCGTGCAACAGGGCCGGACGACGGCCCGGGCTTGCGAGGCGCACGCGGCACCGCCCGATCCTGCCGCACTCTCCCTGGAGGGTTCCCCTCATGACTGTTCGTAAGCGACTCCTGGTCGGCGCGCTGGCGCTTGCCCTCTCGTTTGCCGTCGCTCCGCCGGCGTTCGCCGTGGATATCGGCGCGGCGCCCGGCGCAGCGGACATCGTCAGCCTGGTGCAGACGCACACCGGCTATCCGGTGAAGGTGTCGGTCTACGCCACGGGCCTGAACAATCCGCGCGGCCTCAAGTTCGGGCCGGACGGCTATCTCTACGTGGCCGAGGGCGGCCGCGGCGGATGGCACCAGACCACCGCGATGGACTGCACGCAGGTGCCGGAAGTCGGCCCGTACAGCGGCAGCTACACCGGCGGGCGCATTTCGAGGATCGACCATCATGGCCATCGCGTCACGATCACCAACAAGTTCCCGTCAAGCCAGACCAGTGCCCAGACCGGGTCGCTGGTCAGCGGTGTCGCGGACGTCGCCTTCATCGGACACACCCTGTATGCCATCACCGCCGGGGCCGGCTGCTCGCATGGCCTGAAAGGCACCTACAACGGCATCGCGCGCGTCGATCCGGACGGTTCGATCCACTGGATCGCCAACCTCAGCCGCTACCAGAAAAACCACCCGGTGCAGAACCCGGAGGAAGAGGATTTCGAGCCCGACGGCACCTGGTACAGCATGGTGGCGCTCCATGGCGAACTTTTCGCGCTCGAGCCCAATCACGGCGAACTGGTGAAGGTGAGTCTCGATGGCAAGGTCCGGCGCGTGATCGATGTGTCGGCCAGCCAGGGCCACATCGTGCCGACGGCGCTGGCGCATCGTGGGCGATTCTTCATCGGCAACCTCGGCACATTCCCGATCACGGCCGGTTCGTCGAAAGTGCTCAAGCTGACCCGCAACGGGCAACTGTGGCCGGTGGCGGACCGGTTGACCACGGTGCTCGGGATCGCCTTCGACCGGCGCGGATGCATGTACGTGCTGGAAGACACCACCGGCAAGGACAACCTGGCTCCCACGCCGGGCACCGGCAAGGTGGTGCGCATCGAGCCATCCGGCGACCGCCACGCAGTGGTTACCGGTCTGGTGTTGCCATCGGCGATGACGTTCGGGCCTGACGGCGCGCTGTACGTGTCGAACGCGGGCTTCGGCCTGCCGCCGGGCATGGGGCAGGTGCTGCGCTTCGACTTCGATGGCTGGCGCCATTCGCCCTAGCGTGACCGTGCTGGCGCGGACCCGGTGGGACCGCGCCAGCGCCGGGTGACACGAGGATTCATGGTCGCGGAGACCCAGCCTGGCCTGCCTTTGCCGGAGCCATGCATCGAGCATGCTCGACGTATTTCGGTTCGGTCAGCGAGCGATTCGTCCGGGATCGGCACGGTCTCACTCCTGTGGACGATCGGTGCCCGACCGGACGCCGGCCGGGCAAGGGCTGCACCGCGACGCCGGTGGCTTATTTCTCCAGCGCCTTCACCGCATCGAGCGTTTCCTGCACGTGCTTGTTCGGCTTCAGGTCCGAATAGACGTGGGTGATCTTTCCCGAAGGCGCGATCACGTAAGAGGTGCGGTCCGACCAGCCGGGGCGCATCGTCAGCAGGGCGTCGTATTCCTTGGCGATCTTCGCGTCGGCGTCCGCGGCGACCGGGAACTTGCCGCTGCAATGTTCGGTTTCCTTCGAGAAATCGGACAACTGGTCGGTATTGCCGGCGGTCACGCCGATGACCGTGGCGTGCAACGCCTTGAACTGGTCGATGGCCTGGGAGAACAGGTGGGCTTCGAGGTTGCAGCCGGAAGTGTGCGCGGCGGGGAAGAAGTACACCACCACCGGGCCTTTCTTCAGCGCATCGGCCAGATTGAAGGTGAAGGCCTTGCCGGCGAGATAGGCCGGCGCGGTGAAGTCTGGCGCCTGCGTGCCTTCCTTGAGGGCGGCGAAGGCCGGTGAGGCCAATGTGGCGGTACCGACGAGGGCGAGCGCGGCGAGCTTGAGCGGGGACTTCATGGCGGTGCTCCTGGGGGGCGTGGAAGCACCGTTTATACGCTACAAACGCGACGGCGGATGTCGGTCGGGGAAACACGTCCGGGTCGTCGATGAGGGCCCAACTTTTTTCCGCATTCGTGGCACCAACGGCATCGGCTTGCGCGCGAGCCGTGGCACGCGCAGGATTTCGACAGGGGAACAGGGGAACAGGGGAATTCCGATGAGACTGAACGCACCTTCCAGGGCGCCGCTGCTGCACTTCGTCGACATCTACGGCCGCCGCGTCGATATCGGCGGCTCGGGGCGGCGCACGCTGCTGTGCTTCTTCCGCGACGCGGCGTGCCCGTTCTGCAATTTCCGCATCTACGAGTTGACCAACCACCATCCCGCGCTGTCGTCGCTGGGGCTGGACATCGTCGCCGTGTTCACCTCCACGCCCGAAGCAGTGCAGCGCTTCGTCGCGCGCAAACCGCGGCCATTCAGCGTGGTGGCGGACCCGACCTCGCACGCGCACGAAACCTACGGGATCGAGCGCTCGCTGTGGCGCAAGCTCAAGGGCATCCTCACCCGCGTGCCGACGCTGATCAAAGGCCTGCGCATCGTCGGCCTGGCCGGCTTGAACACCACCAACCTGATGCCGGCCGATTTCCTGATCGACGAGGAAGGCAATATCGCCGAGGCGTACTACGGCGGCGATGCAGGCGATCGCATACCGCTGGAGCGGGTGGAGCTGTTCCTGGCGCGCGGCATGCTCGCCAGGGCCGGAGTGAAGCCCGCGCAGGCGGTTGCGCATTCCTGAGGCGCCGGGGTCCGGGCAAGGAAAAAGGCGGGCTCGTGCCCGCCTTTTTCCTGTTTTGGTGGATGAAGCCGAAGATTGCTGCGATGAAGGACGCAGCTCGCGGCGGCTTATTTGTGCGGATCGAAGTCGACCGCAGCCTCCACCGCGGCCGCGGAGTCCAGGATGCCCGCGCCGATGGAGTACTTGCCCTCCGGCCGGATCATCGGCGTGTAGGCCGTCTTCTGCAGCAGCTTGAGCACCTGTTTGGGCTTGAGCAGCGGCAGGCACAGCTCCTTGCGTGCGCTCTGCATCAGCGCGACCGTGCCGGTGACGTGCGGGGCGGCCTGCGAGGTGCCGGCGAAGCCGCCGTACGTGGTGCCCTCGGGCACCGGCGTGGTGTCGCCGTTGTTGAGCGCCTGCCAGATGAAGCCGTCGTAGGAAATCACGCCGGTGTTCGGGTCGTCGTCCTGGTAGACGCCGCCGCCGGGCGCGGCGATCTCCACCGCATGGCCCCAGTTGGAGTAGAAGGCGCGCTGGCTGGTGATGCCCGTGGCTGCCACGGTGATCACGCCGGGGCAGCCGGCAGGCGTGTACTTGGCCGCGTCGTCGCCGCTGTTGCCGGCCGAGACCACCACCACCGCGCCGAGCGAGTTCGCCTTGGCCACGGCCTTGGCGGTCACGTCGCTGGGATTGCAGCGGCCTTCGCCGCCCAGGCTCAGGTTGATCACCTGCGCCGGATGACGGTTGCGCGGCACGCCGTCGACCTTGCCGCCAGCCGCCCACACGATCGCGTCGGCGATGTCGCTGGTGTAGCCGCCGCAATGGCCGAGCACGCGCACCGGCAACACCCTGGCGTGGAAAGCGATGCCGGCCATGCCCTGCGCGTTGTCGGTGATTTCCGCGCCGGCCGTGCTGGCCACGTGGGTGCCGTGCCAGGAGCTCGCCTCCGGCGGATTGTTCTCGTTGGTGCAGGCCGACAACCACGGTTCGGTGGTGGTCCAGTCGCCCAGGTCCCAGCCGCCCGGCACGCGGTCGTCGGTAGCGCGGCCGGAGACGAAGGCGTCGGTGATGAAGTCGTAGCCCTGGTCGGCCAGGCCGGTGTTGACGTCCACGTGGCGGGTGATGCCCGTATCCAGCACGGCGATGATGACGCCCTTGCCGTCGGACAGGTCCCACGCGTCATTGACGCGCGTGCCACCGTGGTTGGCGTCGCCGAAGTAGGTGATGGTGCCGTCGGGCGCCTTCAGGTCCCACTGGTAGAACGGGTAGTAGGTGTCGCTGGGCGTGAAGGTGGCCGGTGCGAGGCTGGCCGGCGCCTGGATGTCGCGCACGCGATGCAGCATCACGTCCGGCGCCACGAAGGCGACAGCGGGATCGGCCGCGATCTGGCGGATCAGGGTGGCCGCTTCGCCGCTGTCGAGCTTGCGCGAGGTGTGCACCAGGTCCGCGCCGGTGGCGAGCTTGCGTTGGTAGGCCGCCTGCACGCCTGCGCTGCCGCCGGCGGCGGTGGCGCGGTCCAGGCCCGCGCGGCTGATCGCCGCGCCGACGTTCTGCAACAGCGCGGCATGGTTGCTGCGTTCCGTGCTGCCGTCGCGATACGTCACGATGAACCGGTCGTAGTGCCCGCCGGGCGCGAGGCTGCTGATGTCGAATCGTGTGCCGGACGGTCCCTGCGGCGTGGCCGCGTGGGCGGACAGAGACAGGGCAAGGGCGATGGAGGCGCCCAGCAGCGCCTTGATCGCGTAACGATGTGTCATGCGGTGGTCCTCCGGTGGTGGCGCCTCGCGTGCGGCGCGTCAAGCGACGACAGCGCCGGATGGCGCCGCCTTGTCACGGAAACCCTGGTGCCGGAGAGCCCCCGCCCCCGGCTGAAACCCTGACCGCGGCCTCCCCGCGGACAAACTGGGCATAGACACTAGGCAGACGGTTGTAAGGTTGTCGTGAAAGCGGCAGGCGCGAAGGGGACGGTGGCCCGCGGGGCGCCAACCACCGGCCCGAACGTCCCCGACCGCTGCGTCCCGTAGGGCGGGGCGGAGCCCACCAGGCCCATTTGCCGGGACGTGGCGGTGGGCCGAAGCCACCCTGCGGGGCGGTCCGGAGGGGAGCGAACTCTTCCAAAAATCCTGTGGCAAGCGGCCGAACCCGGGCGTATCGTCCGCGCACGCACACCCCATGTGTGCGTACTTGCGTAGACGCTCGTCGGCCTGTTCGACGGCGGCGCCTGTCAGGGGGACGCGGTCACCTAACCGATTCACGGATTGACAGGAGACCGTCCATGAAAACCCGACTGCTCATCGCCCTCGCGGCGATGGCGTTTGCCACCTGCGCGATGGGGGCAACCCCGGTCACGCTCAAGCTCCAGAAGGGGACCACCACCACCCCCCACACCACGCCCATCGGCGGCGCACCACTCACCAGCCTGGAACAGGATCCGGCGATGGCGGCGGGCGACGCCGATTCGGGCGATGGCGAGGACGACCTGGGCGGTGAGCCGGTGGTCAACCGCACCATCCATCACGGTCACCACGGTGGCCTCAACAGCGTGGGCCACGCCTTGCGCACCAAGTCGAACCCGCAGCTCGCGGGCGGCTTCGAAGGCCTGAACTTCCACGATCAGCGCTACGCCAACGGCGGCAACCAGTTTTCGGTGGAACCGCCGGACCAGGGGCTGTGCGCAGGCAACGGCTTCGTCGTGGAGAGCGTCAACGATGTGCTGGCGGTCTACGACCGCGCCGGCAACGAGCTGGTCGGGCCGGTCGACCTGAACACGTTCTACGGCTACCCGGCAGCGATCAACCGCACCACCGGCGCCTACGGGCCGAGCATCACCGACCCCTCGTGCTACTACGACGCCGACACCCGCCGCTGGTTCCACGTCGTGCTGACGCTCGATCGCGTCGGCACCTCCTCGGCACTCTCGGGCACCAACCACCTGGACATCGCGGTCAGCCAGAGCGCCGATCCGACCGGCGCCTGGACCGTGTACCGGTTGCCGGTGCAGAACAACGGCAGCGACGGCACGCCGGACCACGGGTGCACGGCCGGCTTCTGCCTGGGCGACTATCCGCACATCGGCGCCGATGCCAACGCGATCTTCCTGACCACCAACGAGTTCTCGCTGTTCGGTCCGGGCTTCTACGGCGCGCAGATCTACGCGATCTCCAAGCGCGCCCTGGTGGCCGGTGATGCCTCGCCCAACGTGGTGCTGTTCAACGCGGGCGATCCGAGCGTTCCGGCTCCGGCGTTCACGGTGTGGCCGGCGATCTCCACCGGCGGGCAGTACGCCGGCGCCCATGGCGGCACCGAGTACCTGCTGAGTTCCGATGCGGTGTTCTACGAGGAAGGCACCTCGGACACGATCTGGCTGTGGTCCGTGTCGAACACCAGCGCCATCGACAGCGCGCCCAACGCGCTGACCCTGGATGTCTCTGCGGTCGGCGTGCAGACCTACGCGGTGCCCACCAGCCTCGCGCAGCAGAAGCCTGGCGTGGCACCGCTGCGCGACTGCTTCGCCCTCACCGGTTGTGCGCCGACGTACCTCGGTTACCCGAACATCGTCTATCCGACGCCGCGGCCACTCGCGGTCAACGACTCGCGCATGCAGCAGGTCAGCTTCGCCAACGGCAAGCTGTGGGGCACGCTCGACACCGACGTGCTGCTGGGCGACGGCAGCCATGGATCGGGCGTCTCGTATTTCGTGATCGATCCGAAGTCCGGTGGCGTGTTCGCCAACGGCACGCTGGCGCTGCCGGATGCCAACCTGACCTACGGCACCTCGGCGGTGACGCAGAGCGGGCGCGGCGTGATCGCCTTCACCGTGGTCGGGCCGAACGACTGGCCCAGCGCAGGTTATGCCAGCTTCGACGCGAAGCATGGCGCTGGCGAAGTGCACATCGCGGCCGCGGGTGCAGCGCCGTGGGATGGCTTCACCGGCATCCCCTACCTGGGAGGCGACCGTCCCCGCTGGGGTGACTACGGCGCGGCGGCGGCCGAGGGCAACACGATCTGGACCGCCTCGGAGTACATCGCGCATTCGTGCACGCTGGCCGAGTACCTGAGCCCGCCGCTGTTCCAGTGCGGCGGCACGCGTGGTGCGCTCAGCAACTGGTCGACGCGCATCTCGCGGCTCCAGCTCTGAGATAGGACCAGGCCGGCGATGAACGCGGGAAACCGCGTCCATCGCCGGCCCACGCCATCGGGTTCAGTTCACTTCCTGCTCGGTGCCGGTGGTCCTGAGCGCACGCACGGCCAGCTGCTGTCGGCCATTGATCCCGGCGCGCTCGAAGATATTGTGCAGATGCGTCTTCACCGTGGTCGGGCTGATCCCCAGGTGCCGGCCGATTTCCTTGTTGCTCATGCCTTGCGCCACCCAGCGCACGATTTCGCGTTGGCGATCGGTGAGCGATCCGATACCCGCCGCGGGCGGCGGCGCCCATTGCAGCAGATGCCTGAAGTCGGACAGTGCCGCGGCCATCAGCGCGCGGGGAATCCAGGCGTCGCCTGCATGAATGGCCAGGATCGCGCGGCGCCACGCCGGCAGGAGGGAGTGGCGGGGCAGGCAGCCGTGCACGCCCAGCTTCACGGTAGCCAGAACTTCCGGCCGTGCCAGCGTATCGGCGTAGGCCAGGATGCGCGGCCCGGCGGGGCGGGTCAGCAGGTAGCCGAGCAATCCGGGACTGGCCTGGGCCCAACACGCTTCGATCACCACCACGGCGGGTCGTTGGGTGGCGACCAGCATGGACAAGTGCTCCGGCGCGCCGCTGTCGCCGAGCACCCGCAGCTCGTCGAAGTGTTCGAAACCGGCGGTCAGCGCACGCCGAAGGGCAGGGTCCGGACCACCTAGCACGATGCTGATCACGCGGCCCTCCCATGGTCCCGCGTTTTTGTCACCGCGCAAGGATTGGTTCGGTGGCGTGAGTGCGATGTGTAACGGCCGGGCCATGCTGCTGGCTCCGCTTGTCGGCGTTCGGCCGGACGGGACGCCGGCGTACTCCGTCCGGAGTATTCAACCGGCGTGGCGCGCACCGCATGCTGCGGTCCCCCGCTGCGGCGGTCCCCGGGAGTACATGCTCATGAAGTCCAGGCTCATGAAAATCACTAGCTTGCTTGGCATGCCACTGCTCGCCCTGCTGCTGACCCTGGTCGGGGCCGCACCGGCGTGGGCCGCCACGGTCGTTACCTATACCGGCCAGGGCTACAGCTTCGACGGCAACACGCACAATCTCCAGGACGAGCGCTGCGGCCTCACGGGGCAGGACGATGCCGACGATGGCGGTACCGGCCTGTTCGCCAACTGGAATGGAACGGGCCAGCCCTACCAGACCGGACAGGGCTACCTGGTCTGGGTGCTCACCGCCAATGGCGCGACGTCGGCCACGCTGACCCTGCCGGACCGCACCGTGCAGATGATCCAGGTCGGCGGCACCTTCAAGTACGCGAGCAAGTACTACCGCTACAGCAAACTGGTCGGCTTGCCGGTGACGGCCACGTACGAGGGTGAGGTCGCCCACGGCAACGTGCAGCTGGTCGTCAGCCACGGTTGCCAGCCGATGAAGACTCCGGGCGCGTGGTGCTCGCCGGGCTTCTGGAAGAACGCCTCGCAGGATGCCTGGAACCTGGTCGGCGTGGACAAGTACGCCGCCTTCAACGACACCGTCGTGCCGAGCTTCTACATCACGCCCTCGGCCGCCCAGCCGACGCTGTGGCAGGTGCTCACCACGCCCGGCGGCAACACCTTCGGCTCGGCCAAGCCGCCGTACGGGCTGAATGCCTACAAGGCTACGGCCGCCTATCTCACCAGCCGCATCCCGGGCTACCACTTCGCTCCCAAGCAAGTGGGTAACGAATGCTCCTGCCCGATCGACAACCACGGCAATTACAAGGTCCCGCTGGACTGACCGCCTTGCCCCCGCACGCCCCCGGTCCATGGCCGGGGGCGTGCGCGTGATTGAAGTCCGCCCGCTGCCGCGTCGGGTTTGCTTTACCATCACGCGATGGATACGTTCTCTGCGGTAGCGCACAAGACACGCGGCAGCCTGGCATGCGTCGGCATGGGCATGACCCTTGGGTCGCACCTGACGCCGCTGGCGCGCAGCCATATCGAGCAGGCCGACGTGGTGTTCGCGGGGCTATCCGATGGCATCGTCGAGAAATGGCTCGAGCGCATGCACCGCGACGTCCGCAGCCTCCAGCCGTATTACCGCGAAGGCAAGTCGCGCCTGAAGACCTACCGCGAGTGGGTCGAACTGATGATGGTCGAAGTGCGTGGCGGCAAGCGCGTATGCGGGGTGTTCTACGGGCACCCGGGCATCTTTGCCTGGTCGCCGCACAAGGCCATCGCCACGGCGCGGGCGGAAGGTTTCCAGGCGCACATGGAACCGGGCATTTCGGCGGAGGATTGCCTCTATGCCGACCTCGGCATCGATCCGGGCCGGTTCGGCTGCCAGCATTTCGAGGCCAGCCAGTTGCTGTTCTTCGAACGGCGGATCGATGTCACCGGCTACCTCGTGCTCTGGCAGGTCGCGCTGGTCGGCGACCGCTCGCTCGGGCGCTTTGCGACCGGTCCGGCATACCGCCAGTTGCTGGTGGAATTGCTGCAGCGGGACTACCCGGCCGACCATGAGGTGATCATCTACCGCGCCGCCACCCTGCCCATCGAGGCGCCGAGGGTCCGGCGTGTCGCCCTGCAGGAACTGCCGCAGACCGCATTGACCGCCGAGGAGACCGTCGTGCTGCCGCCGGCATATGCACTCAGGGAAAACCACGAAATGCAGGCGCGATTGGCCGAACTGGACGCGTTGGACAGGGCGGCGAGAGTCGGATAATCCTAGCTAGGGCTTTGCGCCGACTGGGGCTCACGCGCGTTGCATCGACCGTAAGCTCGCGGGCTTCCGTCACCATTGATCAAACAGGGGCAAGAACATGAAGGACACGATCGATCTGCTGGAAACGATTGGCGGCAACGCCTCTTTGCGCCACGCATCCGCTGACGAGATGGCGCGGCTCCTGGAGCAGGGGCAGGCTTCTCCGGCGCTGGTGGCGGCGGCGGCCTCCAGCGACCGTTCGATGTTGTCGGCGGAATTCGGGCAAGCGTCCAATCTGTCGCCCCAGTCCGTCCAGATGCCTGCCCGCGAAGAGGAAGAAGAGCCTCTCGATGAGGAACCACTCGGCGGTCCTGCTCCCGCCCAGTCGTAACCAGGGCTTTTGCCGTGGCACGGCTGCCAAGCCGCACCGTCGCCTGGTCCGCATGGCTGGGACTGAGCTGGTGCCTGCTTGCGCAGGCTGCTCCGGCGGTGGAGTCGATCACGGAGCCGGGACGGTTCCTCGACCGGGCTGAGAGCCTGCGGACCAAGGACCATGCCAGGTTCGTCGAGATGTTGGCCCGGATCCATCGTGAACGGCCCCGCCTGACCCCGTCCGAGCAATGGCAGCTGCGGTATCTCGACGCCTGGGAAACGATGTTCGAGGGCGAGTACGCCAAATCGGAATCGGCGCTGCGCGATGTAATCGATCACTCCGGCAACGAGCTCCTGGCCGCCAAGGCGTCGGGCTTGCTCGTGAACAACCTGACGCTCAACCGTCGCTACGAGGATGCCTTCACCCTGGCCAACAAGCTTGCGGCCAGCTTTCCCCGGATCAAGGATCCACAGGCCCGCTACTACCTGGCGTCGGATCTCTCGCAGACGCTCAACTTCGCCGGCGAAATCGACCTGGCGGTCCAGTACGCAAAGATGGCGGAGGAGGCCGTGCCGCCAGGCGAGAGCCTGTGCCGGCCTTACTCCCGAGAGGTCGCGGCCCTTTACAACGGCAAGCGGCTGACTTCGGCCAGCCCGGAAATACAGCGCGCCATCGAGATCTGCGAAGCCGCGCATGAGCCGGTGATGTCCAATTCCATATGGCTCCTCCTGGCGAGCCTTTATTTGGAAGAGAATCAGCCGGCCAAGGCTCTGGCGCTGATCGATCGGCGTGAGCCCAGCATCCAGGCCAATGACTACTACCCGCACCTGCTGTCCTCGCAGGCGGAACGGGCGCAGGCCTATGCCAAGCTGGGCCGCGATGGCGAGGCCAGGAAAGCCGCACTGGCCGTCGTGGCGAAGGTCCCGCAGGGAAGCTTCAACGATTGGTTGGACGATGCTTACGAAGTGCTCTACCGGATCGAAAAGCGCGGGGGCAATTCGACGGCCGCGCTCGCGTACTACGAACGGTATGTCGCCCAGGACAAGGGATATCTCGACGAAGTCCGCGCCAGGACGCTGGCGTACGAATCGGCCAAGCAGCACATGCTTGCCCAGAAGTTGAAAACCGAAAGCCTGAGCAAGCAGAACAAAATCCTGCGCCTGCAGCAGGCACTGGCCACCAAGGCGGCCGAAACCGTTCGGCTCTACAACGTCCTGCTGCTGCTGGTCATCGGTTCCATCGGCTTGTGGATGCTGCGCCTGAAGCGTTCCCAGTTGCGCTTCAAGAAGCTTTCGCGACTGGACGGTCTGACCGGCATCCTCAATCACCAGCACTTCATCAGCAAGGCGGAGCGGGCGCTGCACCACCTGGACAAGAGCGTGGGCCATGCCTGCCTGATCGTGCTGGACCTGGACCACTTCAAGCTCATCAACGACACCCATGGCCATGCCATGGGCGACACGGTGCTCAAGCGCACGGTCGCCGCCTGCCAGCGGCAGTTGCGCCCCACCGACCTGTTCGGCCGGCTGGGCGGCGAGGAGTTCGGCATCCTGCTTTACGAGTGTTCGCGCGAGCAGGGCATGGACATCGCCAACCGTATCCGCGCGGCGATCGTCGAGGAGCCGATGGCCAACGAAGGCTGCGACATCACCGTGTCGGCGAGCGTCGGGCTGGCCTCGACCGCCACCTCCGGCTACGGCGTGCAGCGGCTTTGCAGGGAGGCCGACGCTGCGCTCTACCGCGCCAAGCGCGCGGGGCGCAACTGCGTGATGGGCGACGTCGAGGTGGCCAGCGCGCTGACCCACGCCTGATCTTCGTTTCGTCCCGGCCGGGCACCCACCGGTGCCACCTCGGCGTGAAGCCTAGCGACGCGTCGCCAGTACGCCATCCAGCGCCAACCGAGCCTTGAATCCGGCCTTCTCCAGCCGCGCGGCCACCTCGCGCGGCACGTCGCGGCCGCTGGTGAGCTTGTTCGGGCTGCCGGTGTAGTGGAACAGCCGGCCGCCGCGGCGGAGGACGCGCGCCAACTGGTCGTAGAACGCCCGCGAATAGAGCTCGCCGGCGATGCCGAAGCGGGGCGGGTCGTGCAGCAGCGCGTCCACCGAGGCGTCGGCGGTCTGCGCAATCGCGACGGACACGTCGGCGTGCGCGAGATGCAGCCGGCCGCCGCTGGCGGGCGCGTCGGGATCCGGTGACCACGGGTTGATCGTGCGCAGCCAGAGCACGTCCGGGTTCTTTTCGAACGACTGGATGCGCGCCACGCCCGCGTCCAGGCAACAGGCGGCGAAGTAGCCCAGCCCGCCGCAGGTGTCGAGCACCACCTTGCCATGGGGTTCCACGAGCGCCACCTTGCGGCGCGCGTCCTCGACCGGCGAGTCCTTCGCGGTGGGCAGCATCTTGATGCCGTCGATCTCGAATGTCGGCGCGCCCCATTCGGTCGGCACCAGCTTGATCAGCGAACCGGAGAAGCGCGACACGGGCGCGAACGCCTCGCCGTCCCAGTAATAGATCGTGCGGTCCTTGAGCTTCGCCGGATACGGATAGTGCGAGCCCTGCCACTGCCAGGCGTCCGGTTGCAACGGCACGACCGTGCACGAGCGGCCCAGGTCCAGCGATCCGCTCCAGGTGCCAGCGCCGGCATCGCGCGCAGCGATCAGCGCGTCGGTAACCGAACGGGTAAGCAGGGGACCGGTGTAATGCGACACGAGAAGCTTCCTGGCGCGGCGATGCCGCGGCGTGGAGCGCGACCATAGCGAATCGGCGCCAAGGCGGCCATTCCCGCCGCGTCCCTGCAGCAACGCATTTGTGCCCGGGCGCCACCCCTTGGCGGACACGCCCGGATTCCCTCGAGACCGCCACCTTGCAGGCGCGCACTTGTGCGCGACGGCCTGTCAGGCATCGCCGGACGCCACGCCTCGCCTCGACCTCCGGTCGCGCCCAAGTGCACCCCTCGGGCTCGGCCGGTTGCAACGCATCGACCACGGTCTGCATCCAAGACAATCCAACCCGGAGCCGACCATGCGGACCCAGCGCACGAACGAAGACACCCATTTTCCCTGGCGCTGGCTGGTCGCGCTGGTACCGCTGGTCATGCTGGTGCACGAAGCGCACGAATTTGCGCATACGCTGACCGGGCGACTGGTCTGTGGGCGCTGGGCCGAGCGCGATTTCAACCGCTGGTCGATCGACAGCTGCGACAGCTGGCTGCCCACCGCGGCCGGGCCGGTGTTCTCCTACCTGCTGATGGCGATCGGTGCGCTGCTCGCCCTGCGGCGCGGGCGCGCCTGGCCGGGGCTGGCGCTGGTATTCGCTGCCAATCCCCTGGCGCGCCTGGTGACCGCGCTGAGCGGACATGGCGACGAGATGCTGGTGGCGCGCACCTGGGCCGGCACGCAGGCCGATGCCGTCTGGGTGCACATGGCGGCGGCTGCGGTCGTGGCCGGGTTTTGCGTGATCGTGCTGGCCGTGGCTTGGCGGGCCCTCGCTTGTACGCAACGGCGGCCCGGGATCTTCCTGCCGGCGCTGGTGGCGGGAATCGCCATCACCGGTCCGTTGCTGCCGCTGCTCAACCGGTTGCTGGACGCCGGGATCCTGGCCGGGCCGGTCGCCGGCGCACCGTGGCTGGTGCACATGGTGACCCTGGCCAGCGCGCTGGGCGTGTTACTGGGGATGCGTTGGCTCGCATGCCCCACGCGCGCGTGACGCCGCCCCAAGCGAAGAACGAGCGGGCGCCAGGTCCGTCAGCCGCCGAGCTTCTCGAACACGTTGCCCAGGCTCTGCCTGACCTGGTCGATGCCGGCCCACGGGTCCTTGCGCAGGCGCTTGAGCCGGGCGGGCAGGGTGCGGATGTCGAATTGCGCGCCGCTCTTGATCTTGCCCAGTTCCTCCCAGCGCAGCGGCACCGCCACCGGCGCGCCCGGGCGCCCGCGCAGCGAGTAGGAGGCCACCGCGGTCGCGCCGCGGCCATTGCGCAGGTAGTCCACGAAGATCTTCTGGTTGCGTATCGACTTGGTACTGACCGCGACGAACTCCAGCGGATGGATGCCCGCCAGCGCGCCGGCGAAACCCTGCGCGAACTGCTTGACCGTGCCCCAGTCCGACGGCGGATCGAGCGGCACCACCACGTGCAAGCCCTTGCCGCCGGTGGTGCGCAGGAACGATTCGAGCTCCAGGTCGGCGAGCAGCTTGCGCACCAGCCGCGCGGCGGCGACCACGCGCTCCCAGGCCACGTCCGGGCCGGGGTCCAGGTCGAACACCACGCGGTCGGCCAGGTCCGGCGACTGTACCTTGGCACCCCAGGGATGGAACTCCAGCGTGCCGTACTGCACCAGTTCCATCACCGAATCGGCGGATTGCGGATACAGGTAGACGGCGGCGGCGCCGGTTTCCTCCTTCAACTTCACGCTGCCCACGTATTTCAGGCCGCCCGAAGGAATGTGCTTCTGGAAGAACGAAGGTTTTTCGATGCCGTCCGGGAAGCGGATGATCGAGGTGGGCCGGTCGATCACGCCGGGCAGGAACCACTCCATCACCGTGCGGTAGTAGTCGGCCACGTCCTGCTTGGTGTAGCCGTCGGCCGGGTAGACCACACGCTCGGGGTGGGTGATGGTGATGCCGGCCGGCTCGGCTGCCTGCGTTGCGCGCGTCGATGATTTGCGCCTGGTCGCGGGCGGTTCGGCCACGGGTGCCGCGCGGTCGCTGTCGTGCAAGTCGGCAGGCGTCTTGTCTGCGCGCATCGTCTTCAGGCTCGGCTGGCGCAGCAGGCCCTGGTTGCCGATGCCGCGGAAGTTCACTTCCGCCACCGCGGTGGGCTCGATCCACTTCACCCCGCGTGGGGCGTCTTGGGGATTGCGCACGATCGGCTTGCTGCCACCGCCGGTGGCCAGCGTGCGGCTGAGGTCCAGCAACTGCTTGTGGCTGAAGCCGCTGCCCACCTGGCCCATGAAGTGCCAACCGCCCTCGGCTGCCGGCTTCGCCAGCAGCAGTGCGCCGAAGCCCTGGCGCCCGCCCTTGGGCGCGGTGTAGCCGACCACCGCGAATTCGTCCGACTCCACGCGCTTGATCTTCAGCCAGTCGTCGCCGCGGCCGGCGCGGTAGTGCGACTCCACGCGCTTGCTGAGGATGCCCTCGAGCTTCTGCTCGCTGGCCATGGCGAACACCTGGTCGCCGTTGCCCACCACGTGGCTGCTGTAGGAAAGGTGCGTCGGCGGATCCTCGAGCAATGCTTCGAGGATCGCCTTGCGCGCGTGCAGCGGGGTTCGGGAGAGGTCGTAGCCTTCCAGGTACGGCACGTCGAACAGCATGTAGGCGAGCGGCGCGCTGGCCTCGCCGGAGAGCGTCTTCTGCAGCGCGTTGAAGTCGGCCTGGCCTTCCGCGTTCAGGGCGATCAGTTCGCCGTCGAAGCGGGCCGAGTCCACGCCCAGTGATTCGATCGCCTGGCGGATGTCGGGGATCCTGTCCGTCCAGGACAGCCCATTGCGCGACCACAACTCCACCCGGCCCTTGGCCATCGTGGCAAGGATGCGGTAACCGTCCCACTTCACTTCGTGCAGCCACTGCTCGCCGACCGGTGGGTTCTCGCGCAAGGTCGCCAGCTCGGGTTTGAAGAAGTCAGTGCTGGCCTTGGCCTTCTTCGCGCCCTCCGCGGCAGCGGCCAGCTTGCCCGCCTTGCTGGCCGGGTGACCGGCGACCGGAACCTGCTTGCGCTTGCGCGTGTCCAGCGTCGCGGCCACTTCCTTCGCGCCGCCGGAACGGCCGGCGGCGGCCTTGGTACTGGCGATCATCCGCGCGTCCAGCAGGTCGTCGGCTTCCACGTCGCTGGCGTAGGCGTCCTTGTCGTGCATCAGGAACCATTGCGGCTGCTTCGCCGGCTTGCCGCTGCGCACCAGGTGCCAGCTGCCCTTGAGTCGCGTGCCGAACAGTTCGAAGCGCAGGTGGCCTTTTTCCAGTTGCGCCTCCGGGTCGTACTGCGTCGACCACACGCCGCTGTCGAAGGTGTCGACGTGGCCCCCGCCGTACGCGCCCGCGGGAATGTCACCCTGGAACTTGGCGTAGGAGATCGGGTGGTCTTCCACCTCCACGGCCAGGCGCTTCACGTTCGGGTCATAGCTGGGTCCCTTGGGGCAGGCCCAGGATTTGAGCGTGTCGCCGACCTGCAGCCGGAAGTCGTAGTGCCGCCGGCTGGCGTGATGCAGCTGCACGACGAAGATCGGCCGCCCGCCCTGCGCCGCCGAACCCTCCGGCCGGGGCTCCGGCGTGGTGTCGAAGCGACGCTTGCGATCGTATTCCCTGAGACTCAACCGATGGCTCCGCGACAGTGGTCCGGATCGTTGTGGCACCGGGGTCGTGAATCCCGGGTGGAGCGCAGCACCGACACCACGCCTCTGCCGCTTTTGCTGTGGCGGCCCGCAGTGGCGACGCCCGTGTCCCCCAGGACACGCCAGAAAGCATCGCCCGCAAGTGGGCTGCTACGAAGAGAAGGCCGTGTCAGTAGACCAACGGCACTTATCCGGTGGCGGCGACGGGACGCAAGATTGCGCAATCCCCCTTCGACTGGACCCGTCATGCGTCTGTTGCTTGTCGCCGCCGCGCTCCTTGCCGGCCTGCTTGTTCCGCCATCGCGCGCGTGGGCCTCGGAGATCCGCCACGACGCGGTGATCAACGGCGTCCGGCTGGCCTACTGGACCTCGCGCCCGATCCGGCCGACGGACGTGCCGGTGGTGTTCCTGCACGGCGGGCCGGGCTACAACTCCTACAGCTTCCGCATGACGGCCGGCAAGGCGCTCGATGCGCGTTACCCGATGGTCTACCTGGACGAGCGCGGAAGTGGGGAGAGCGAGCGGCCCTGGCGGGGCGACTATGCGCTGGCGACGCTGGTCGAGGACATCGAGGGCCTGCGGCGGCAGCTGGGCGTCGAACGGATGGTGGTGGCGGGGCACAGCTTCGGCGGCACGCTGGCGGTGGAGTACGCGCAGACGTATCCCGGGCACGTGGCGCGCCTGATACTGATCGATGCCGCGGTGGACCTGCCGGGCGCGATGGAAAGCTGGGTGCAGACGCTGGCCACGCAGTTCCCGGAGGCCTACGCAGCGGCCGAGCGTTCCGACGCCGGCAAGGCGCTGCGTGCCCTCCCGCCGGGCGATGTCTGCGCGCTGGCCCGTGCCCGCATGGCTTTCGTCGGCGCCGGGACGGCGACGCTGCCGGACGGACACGTGTTCCATGATCGCCAGCAGTTCCACGTGGCGGCCGCCAAGCTGGAACAGGAGCGGCTGGATGCACAGAGCGGCCTGCACAACACCGGCGAAATCGGCGCGGCGCTGATGGCGCCCGAATCGAATTTCATCTGCTACTCGGTGCGCCATCCGGAGCGATTGCGCATGCCTACGCTGGTGCTGGTCGGCGCGCACGACCAGGCGGTCGGGGTAGCCCCGCAGCGCGCGCTGGCCGGACGTCTGGCGCAGGCAACGCTGGTGGTCCTCCCCGACAGTGCGCACTTTCCCTACCAGGAACAGCCAGCGGCGTTCCTCGAGGCCATGGAAGGTTTCATGCAGCACCACTGACTGGAGTGGAGTGCTGCTCCCTGGCGACGCGCGCCCAGACTCGGGCTCTGCGGTGGCGGGCGTCACTCGAATTCGAAGACCGAGCCCACGCGGTCGATCGAATGCATGAGGAAGACGATCGGTTGGAACACGACCCGCCGGCTTTCGGCAAGGGAAGCTGGCCTGATGGCTGGAGATCGCCCGCACGCCCGGGTTGGCCAGCGCATACGCGGCAAGGTCTAGATGCGCGCCTGCCTTTGCCCCTACGTTGGTGACTTGTCGACCCGCCATACGGTGGCCAACAGCAGCGAGGGCCGGAAGGCTACGCTGGAGGAGCGTTTGCGCGACATCGAGGCGGAACTCGGCAGCGGGCTTTATGCCCGGCTGCAGGAAGAAAATGCCTTGGACCTCGATCTCTACCGGCATGCCTCGCGGCTGTTCGGCGACGGGCCCGCTGCGTCAGCGGATTCGTTTCTTGCCGTCCGGTAGCTGCCGCGGCGGCGGCGCGCCCGGATGGCCGGCCTCGCGGACCGAAAAGGATGCCTTGCGGTAAGTCGCCGAGCCCTCGCTCTTCGGAGCGGGGCGTTCGCCGCCGTAGATGTCATGCAGGTCGGCGACGGAAACGGGGCGTTGCTTGTGCGGCATAGGGCGCTCCTTGCAGCGGTAACGGAAAGGCCGCACGCATGCGGAAGGCGGGCACCCATCCGGCAGGCGGCCCGTGAAGGCATCGTTCTGGACGATGCGCCTGTGCGCGTTAGAAACAAGTAATCCATCCACACCGCTGGCCCAGGACGAGGGAAATCGCGCCAGGCCGGCGACTGGCTGAGTCAGTCGCTGTACGCGAGGCTGGGATACCAATCGGTGCCGCGTCCCTCGGGCGTGCAGTCGAACACGGTCCACAGCGGCATCAGGTCGGGCGCGCCGCGGGGATCCTGGCCGGGGTCGGCCGATTCGAAGCCCATCTCGCCGCTCCAGAAGTGGCGGATGATGCCGTCTCGCCGGGTGAACACGTTGATGGCCGCCTGGTCGCCGTCGCCGCCGTCGGCGGTCATGCCGAAGTAGTCGCGGCTGTAGGCGCCGTCGACGTCCGAATAGAGCTTGAGGTGGCGCCAGCCGCGTTCGCGCTTGAAGGCCGCGAGCCGCTCGATCGGCGAACGCGCCACCACCGCCAGCGCGATGCGCTGTGCCATGTCGCGCGCTTCGCCGTCCCATGCACCGAGCAGCGAGGTGCACATGGGGCAGGGACGCTCGCGCTGCGGGCCGAACATGTAGCTGTAGACCACGAGAGTCTGCTTGTCCCCGAACAGGCCGGCGAAACCGGTCGGCGCGCTCTCGCCCTCGAAACGGTAGTTGCCAGTGACCGCGCCGCCCGGAGGCAGTGCGCGGCGGAGTTCCGCCACGCGCTCGATGTGCCGGCGAAGTTCGATTTCTTCCGCCAGCAGTGCCTGGCGGGCCTGGCGGTAGGCGGCGCTTTCGTTGGGAAAGCGCAGGTGGTTGCGGGCGGCCAGTTCGGCGGCGGGCACGAGGTCTTTTGTCATGGGGGTCTCCATGGGGTCAGTCGCGATCGGGCGCGCCGAGCGGGAAATAGCCGCGATAGGGCCGGGCTTCGTCGACCGCGCGTGCGAACGAGGGCCGCGCCAGCAGGCGGGCGCGATACGCATGCAGGGTGGTCAGTGACGGGTCGATCGGATGGGTCCAGTCGGCGTAGAACAGGAAGGGCGCGGCGGCGCAGTCGGCCAGGCTGAAGTCTTCGCCGGCGGCCCATTCGCGTCCGGCCAGGTGCCGGTCCAGCCAGGCGTAGGCGGTCTCCAGCGCGGTCCTGGCCTCCGCCACGCCGTAATCGTCGCGGCTGTCCGCCGGACGCAGGCTGTCGAGCACCACCTTCTGTTGCGGCGTCGACACGTAGTTGTCGAACACGCGATCGAGCATGCGCACCTCCAGCGCCGTCGCGGAATCGGCGGGGATAAGCCGCACCGGGCCGGGATGGTGGAGATCCAGGTATTCGACGATGCAGCTCGCCTCCAGGATCGTGCGGTCCTGGTCGACCAGGACCGGAAAGCGCCGCATCGGCCACAGCGCGGCCAGTTCCTCGCGGGCTTCCGGTTCTTCCAGTGAGCGGTACTCGAAGGCGGTGCCGTTTTCGTAGAGGGCGACGAGCGCCTTCTGCGAATAGGAGGAAAACGGGTGGGCGTAAAGGCGGGGAAGGTTCGGCGGCATGGTGCGCTCCAGTGGTCTGCATCCACGACGAACCACCGGGAGCGGAATCGACAATGCCCCCGCTGGCAGGCCGGACGTCGCAGGACTACCATCACCTGTGGAGGGCAACGATCCCCCGGAGGTCCTCATGAAACCGTTCTGCGCGTTCCTTCTGTTGGGCACGCTGGCCGCCGGGCAAGGCGCGTTGGCGACCTCGATGTCGATCAACCAGTTCACGCCCAAGGTCCTGCCCGTGCTCGTGCAGGTGGACAGCCACGGCAAGGTCACCCAGGTATCGCCCTCGGTCGAACTGGCGCCGCGCTATGACCGCCTGCTGCGCCAGACACTGGACGAGATGATCACCAAGCCGGCGAACGACCACGGGCGTCCGGTGGCGAGCCAGTTCGTGATCAACCTCGGCCTGCAGACGATGGCGCGGCCCGACGGCAATTTCGACGCGAAGTTCGTGTACGTCTCCACTTCGCCCGTGCCGCCGGGATCCTGGTATTGGGTGCATGTGGATGGCCACCGGTTGGCACTGAGGAGCCAGGGCGCCGATTCGACGCGGCAGCGCTTCTTCCGGCAGCCGCCCGGCTACTACTGGCCGACCCCGTCGCAGCGTTACGACCCGCCGGTCCAGAACAGCGCAAGCAAGCCCGCCAGCCGACCGCCGTCGCATCCGCCGGGTCATCGCTGAGCCCGGCAACCCCTTCCCGGGGCATCGGAGTCGACGGTGAAACCCTGCCGTCGACCACGTCCGTACCTGGCGGTGCCGCCATTCCGCCGGGGTGATGGCCCGTCTGGATGCAGCGAAGACGGGCGTTGTCCTACATTGGCGCGACCCGCCCCATGGACGCCCCCCATGCTGGACCAGCCCCGCCTCGTCGGCCGCAGCAGTTCACACTTCACCCGGCTCGCGCGGATGTTCGCCGAGGAGCTGGACATTGCCTATGCGTTTGCTCCCGTGTACGACCTGGCTTCGCGCGACCCGGCCGATTACGCCGGCAACCCGGCGCTGAAGCTGCCGGTCCTGGTGCTGCGGGAAGGGCCGGTGTTCGGCACCGAGAACATCTGCCGCACGCTCGCCGAGCGAGCGGGCGAGCCGCGACGCATCCTCTGGACCGAACACCTGCCCGACCTGCGTGCGCGCAACGCCCAGGAGCTGGTCTGGCACGGCATGGGCGCGCAGGTGCAGCTGGTGTTCGGCATGCAGGTGGCGCGACTGCCGGCGGAAAGCGTGTATTTCGCCAAGGCCACCGACGGTTTCCGCGACGCGCTGGCGTGGCTGGATGCAAACCTGGAATCGGTGCTGCAAGCGCTCCCGCCGCGCGATCTGAGCCTGCTCGAAACATCCCTGTTCTGCCTGCTCGAACACCTGGCTTTCCGCGACACGCTGCCGCTCGCTCCGTATGGCCACCTGTCCGCCTTCGCCGCGGCCTGGCGCGAGCGGCCAGCCGCGCAGCGCACGGCCTACGCCTTCGACGTGGCGACCTCCGGCTGAAGGCGCTCGGGCTTTGCCTGCTGACATGATGCTGTCAGCAGGCTCATCCCATGCTGCGGGGCACCTTCCCCGGAGTCGCCCGTGTCTGCCTCACGCCTGACCCTCTACGCCACCCGCGCCGGCTTCGGCCTGCCCGATACCAGCCCGTTCGTGCTCAAGACCGAGGTCCAGCTGCAGATGGCTGGAGTGGCCTACGAGCGCGCTTCCGCGATTCCGCCGCAGGCGCCAAGGGGCAAGTTGCCCTACATCGACGATCGCGGCGTGGTGGTGGCCGACTCGACCTTCATCCGCGCGCACATCGAGCGCACTTACGGCATCGACCTCGACGCGGGCCTGGACCCATCGCAGCGCGCGCAGGCCTGGGCCATCGAACGCATGCTCGAAGACCACCTGTATTTCGCCATGGTGTGGTTTCGCTGGCTGGAACCGGCGAACTTCGCCAAGGGGCCGGCCCACTTCGCCGATACGGCACCGGAGGGCCAGCGCGAGCAATTGCGGCGCGACCTGCAGGCGCGCAAGCAGGCTGAGCTGCACGCGCAGGGCTTGGGCCGGCACGAACCCGAGGGCATCGCCGAGCTGGGCACGCGCTCGATCGACGCACTCGCCACCCTCCTGGACGACAAGCCCTGGCTGATGGGCGATGCACCCAGCGGCGTCGATGCCACCGCCTTCGGCATGCTGGCCTGCGTGCTCACGCCGTTCTTCGACACCCCGTTGAGGCGCGCCGCGGAGGCGCACGCCAACCTGGCCGCCTATGTCGCCCGCATGATGCGGCGCCATTACCCCGGGCATCCGTGGCCGGAATGAGCATGCGTGCGCGGGTCGGTCCCGGTCAGCGCTGATCGCGAACCCGCGCCGGATTGCCGACGACCGTGGCGCCATCGGGGACGTCGCGGGTAACCACGCTGCCGGCACCGACCAGTGCATCGTCGCCGACGGTGACGCCGGGCAGGATGAGCGCGCCGGCACCGATCCAGACGTTGCTGCCGATCCGCACCGGCCGCCCGAATTCCAGGCCGGTGGAGCGTTTGGCCGGATCGCGCGGATGGTCGGCGGCGAGGATCTGCACGCCCGGGCCGATCTGCGTCCGCTCGCCGATGTGCACCGCCACCACATCCAGGATCATGCAGTTGAAATTGAGGAAGGCGCCGGCGCCCAGGTGGATGTTGAAGCCGTAGTCGCAGTGGAAGGGCGGACGGATCACCGCGCCTTCGCCGACCGCGGCGAGGCGTTCTTCCAGCAGGGTGTGCCAGCGTACCGGGCCCTCCGCCAGGGCGGCGTTGTAGCGCGCCAGCCAGCGATGGTTCTCGGCCAGTTCCGCCTGCAGCTCGGGTGCGCTGGCGTCGTAGAGGTCGCCCGCCAGCATCTTTTCCTTTTCGCTGCGCACGCCTGTGGTCAGTCCTTCAGTGCGCCTTCCTTCGGGTCGGTCGCGGCGTAGACCGAATCCGGATACTCGGCGTCATGCGGGTGCCTCAGGGCTTGGCGCACGGCCTGCGGCAGGTGGTCGACATCCAGGATCACTTTGCCTTCGTGCACGTCGCGGATGGCATCGGCCGGCAGCGTGAAGTCGCCGCCGTTCTGGATGTTGACGACCAGCTCCCTGCTGCTGGCATGCACCTCGCGCACGGCGCCCACGCCCAGTTCGCCATCGGCGACGAACACCATGAAGCCCGGTTCGATCGGTTCTTGCATGAGGTTGACCTCGCTGTGGGACGGCCCAGTGTCGCGCCCGGCCCGTGCGGGCCGGGTGATGGTCAGGGCATCACCTCGCGGACCCGCAGCGACGCCAGCGCGCGCGCGTCCGGCACGCCGATGCCGTTGGGGTCGCCCCGCACATAGTGGGTTACGTGCGGCACCGGGTCGGCGAGGGTCGGGCCGAGCTGGCGGGCCAGCTCGCCGCGGAAGGCGTGCATCGCGGGAAGATCCAGGTGTTCGATCAGCGACCAGCAGTCGAGCGTGCCGGTATCGGTCGGCTTGGCCTTGTGCAGCAGGGCATAGCAGCCGGTGCGGCGGGGCGTCCATGCCAGCGATTCGTAGAGCGCACGAAGCGCACTTTCGCCAAGGTCGGCGGCCGCGGCGCGCGACATGTCCTGGCTCAGCACGGTGACGTGGAACTCGGACTTGCGCCGCAAGCGCACGCCATCGATCTCGCACATGTCGCCAAGGGACGTAGCCATCCGACCGGCCGGCAGCGGCAGCACGAATGCGCGTTCCGGCGAAAAGCCGGGCCAGGGAATCGCGGGGAGACGGGTCTCGTCCATGCGGCGCATGCTCGGGCGGCGGGCGTCGATGATGGGCGAACGCAACGCCTCCTGTCGCGTGCGCCCGACCGGGGACCGAAGCTGGCGGCATCCTGTACGCTCAGCGCATTTCACGTTGCCCGCCAGGAACCATGGACCCGAACACCTCCGCGCACATCGGCATCATCGGACTGGGTTACGTCGGCCTGCCGCTGGCGGTGGAATTCGGGCGCCATTTCGACACGCTGGGCTACGACATCGATGCCGCGCGCGTGGCCGAATTGCGTGGTGGCAGCGACCACACGCTGGAGACCTCGCCCGAACAGTTGCGCGCCGCCACCCGGTTGTCGTTCACCGACCGCGCGGGCGACCTGGCGCGCTGCAACGTCTACATCGTCACCGTGCCCACGCCGATCGACGAGGCGCAGCGGCCGGATCTGAAGCCGCTGGAGGCGGCCTGCCGCATGCTCGGACCGCAGCTCAAGCGCGGCGACCTGGTGGTGTTCGAGTCGACCGTCTATCCGGGCACCACCGAGGAAGTCTGCGTGCCGCTGCTGGCGGAAGGTTCGGGCCTGGCCTTCAACGTCGACTTCTTCTGCGGCTACAGCCCCGAGCGCATCAACCCCGGCGACCACGCGCGGCGCGTGACCGACATCGTCAAGCTGACTTCCGGTTCCACGCCGGAAGCGGCCGAGCGGGTCGATGCGCTGTACCGCACGATCATCCGCGCCGGCACGCACAAGACGTCCTCGATCCGTGTGGCGGAGTCGGCCAAGGTGATCGAGAACGTGCAGCGCGACGTCAACATCGCGCTGGTCAACGAGCTGGCGCTGATCTTCCACCGGCTGGGCATCGATACCGAGGAAGTGCTCACCGCGGCCGGCACCAAGTGGAACTTCCTGCCGTTCCGGCCCGGCCTGGTCGGCGGCCACTGCATCGGCGTGGACCCGTACTACCTTACCCACAAGGCCGAGGTCACCGGCTACCACCCGGAGCTGATCCTGGCCGCTCGGCGGATCAACAGCCGCATGGGCAGCGTCGTGGCCGACCGCGTGATCCGCCTGATGAGCGAGCGGCGCCTGCACATCGTCGACGCGCGCGTACTGGTGCTGGGCTTCGCCTTCAAGGAGAACTGCCCGGACTTGCGCAACACGCGGGTGATCGACATCGTGCGGGAACTGGAGTCCTCCGCCGCAAAGGTGGACGTGTACGACCCTTGGGTGGATGCGTCCGAGGCCGAGCGCGCCTACCGCGTGCGGCTGGTGGACCAGCCCGGCGAGGGTTACGACGCGATCATCGTGGCGGTGGCGCACCGGCAGTTCCAGGAGATGGGCGCCGAACGCATCCGCGCGCTGGGCAAGCCAGGCGCGGTGATCTACGACGTGAAGTCCGTTCTGCCGCAAGAAGCCGTCGACGGGCGCTTGTAGGGCGCGCTGAAGCCCATCCTGCGAGCGACGCGGTTGACCTCAACCCGCGTAATCCGTACCATTTTGGTCTGGATTTGACGAGGCTCCCCCCATGCTTCGCGTCAGCCGCCTGACCGACTACGCCGCGGTGGTGATGACCTGCATCGCCGCCCACCCGCACGACGTGCTCAGCACCGCGCAGATCGCCGATGAAACGCGGCTGGAAGGGCCGACCGTGAGCAAGCTCCTGAAATCGCTCGGTCACGCCGGCCTGGTCGAGTCGTTCCGCGGCGTCAACGGGGGCTATCGCCTGTCGCGCCCGGCGCGCGAGATCAGCCTGGCGCAGATCGTCGAGGCGATGGAGGGGCCGATCGGCATGACCGAATGCAGCGTCGAAGGGCAGTGCGATCGCGAATCGCAGTGCGGCGTGCGCGGCAGCTGGCGGCGCATCAGCAGCGTGCTGGACAACGCGCTGCGCGCGGTCAGCCTGGCCGACATGCTGCAACCGCCGCGCCCGGCGGTCGCCACCGTGGCGCTGAGCGAACTGAAGGGCAGGACCCACGCGTGACCGAGAACACTGACAACACCGTCTTGCGCGACAACGCCGAGGTCGCCGAAGCGCTAGGCCGCAACTACGCGGCCGGCTTCGTCACCGAGATCGAGAGCGACAGCCTGCCGCCGGGGCTCGACGAAGGCACCATCCGCCAGCTCTCCGCGATCAAGCGCGAGCCGGAGTGGATGACCGAGTGGCGCCTGGCCGCGTTCCGCCACTGGCAGACCATGCCCACGCCCGACTGGGCCAAGCTCAAGATCGACCCGATCGACTACCAGGCGATCAGCTACTACTCCGCACCCAAGGCCGGCCCCAAGTCGCTGGACGAGGTCGACCCGGCGCTGCTGGAAACCTACGAGAAGCTGGGCGTGCCGCTGCACGAGCGCGCCGCGCTGGCCGGCGTGGCGGTCGATGCAGTGTTCGACTCGGTGTCGGTCGGCACCACGTTCCGCAAGAAGCTCGCCGAGGCCGGCGTGATCTTCTGCTCGATGAGCGAGGCGATCCGCGAGCATCCGGAGCTGATGCAGAAGTACCTGGGCAGCGTGGTGCCGCAGGGCGACAACTACTTCGCCGCGCTCAACTCGGCGGTGTTCTCCGATGGCAGCTTCGTGTTCGTGCCCGAGGGCGTGCGCTGCCCTATGGAGCTGTCCACCTACTTCCGCATCAACGCGCAGAACACCGGCCAGTTCGAGCGCACGCTGATCGTCTGCGAGGACCGCGCGCACGTTTCCTACCTGGAAGGCTGCACCGCACCCCGGCGCGACGAGAACCAGCTGCACGCCGCGGTGGTGGAGCTGGTCGCGCTGGAAGGCGCCACCATCAAGTACTCGACCGTGCAGAACTGGTACCCCGGCGACGAGAACGGCGTCGGCGGCATCTACAACTTCGTGACCAAGCGCGGTGACTGCCGCGGCGCGGACAGCAAGATCAGCTGGACGCAGGTCGAGACCGGTTCGGCGGTGACGTGGAAGTACCCGTCCGTGGTGCTGCGCGGCGACCGCTCCGTCGGCGAGTTCTACTCGGTGGCGCTGACGCACCATTTCCAGCAGGCCGACACCGGCACCAAGATGATCCACATCGGCCGCGACACGAAGTCAAAGATCGTCTCCAAGGGCATCTCCGCCGGACGCAGTTCCAACAGCTACCGCGGGCTGGTCAAGGTGGAGAAGGGCGCCGAGCGCGCGCGCAACTACACCCAGTGCGACTCCCTGTTGATCGGCAAGAAGTGCGGCGCGCACACCTTCCCCTACATGGAAGTGAAGAACCCCACCGCGATCGTCGAACACGAGGCGACCACCTCGAAGATTTCCGACGACCAGCTCTTCTACTGCCGTTCGCGCGGCATCGGCGAGGAAGACGCCGTATCGATGATCGTCGACGGGTTCTGCAAGCAGGTCTTCCGGGAGCTGCCGATGGAGTTCGCGGTCGAGGCCAAGAAGCTGCTGGAAGTCTCGCTGGAAGGCGCGGTCGGATGAACACCGCTGCCACGAGCTCGCACCCGGGCGGAACCGACCTGCGAGCCCTGCTCGCCGGACTGAATCCACGCCTGCATCCGATGCCGCGCCGCTTCCTGTTCGTGTCGCACGACAAGGCGTTCGGGCGCATGCACGAGGCGCTGATGATGTTCCGCGAGGATGAGGGCGTCACGCTGATCGTCGACCACGACCTGGAAGGCCCCGAGCTGGTCGCCGACCGGTTGCTGTGGGCGCAGATCACGCTGGGCGTGGAATCGAGCCTCGACGCGGTCGGCATGATGGCTGCCGTGTCCGCCGCGCTGGCCGCGCGCGACATTTCCTGCAACCCGGTTTCTGCGTTCCTGCACGACCACGTGTTCGTGCCCTGGAACCGTCGCGAGGACGCGCTCGACGCGCTCGCGCACCTCTCTGCCTGATGGACACGACCATGCTCAAGATCGTCAACCTGCACGCCCGCGTCGAGGGCAAGGACATCCTCAAGGGCCTCTCGCTCGAAGTGAAGCCGGGCGAGGTGCACGCCATCATGGGGCCCAACGGCGCCGGCAAGTCTACGCTGGGCAACGTGCTGTCCGGCCGCGAGGGCTACGAGGTCACCGAAGGCACGGTGCTGTTCGAGGGCCGCAACCTGCTGGAGCTGGAGCCGGAGGAGCGCGCCGCCGCCGGCGTGTTCCTGGCGTTCCAGTATCCGGTCGAGATCCCGGGCGTGAACAACACCTATTTCCTGCGCGCGGCCTTCAACGCGCAGCGCAAGGCGCGCGGCGAAGCCGAGCTGGACTCGATGCAGTTCCTCAAGCTGGTGCGCGAGAAGCTCAAGATCATGCAGCTCTCGCCGGACCTGCTGAACCGCGCCGTGAACGAAGGTTTCTCCGGTGGCGAGAAGAAGCGCAACGAGATCTTCCAGATGGCGCTGCTGGAGCCGAAGCTCGCGATCCTGGACGAGACCGACTCGGGCCTGGACATCGACGCACTCAAGCAGGTGGCCGAGGGCGTCAACGCGCTGCGCTCGCCGGAGCGCTCCTTCATCGTGGTGACGCATTACCAGCGATTGCTCGACTACATCGTGCCGGACTTCGTGCACGTGCTGGCCGGCGGGCGCATCGTCGAGAGCGGCGACCGCAGCCTGGCGCTCAAGCTCGAAGAACACGGCTACGCCTGGGTCGCCGAGCACGGCGAACCGGCCGGGGCGTCGGCATGAACCAGCCGGCCCGTACGCCGTTCGTCGCCGCGCTGGCCGACGCGCCGCTGCCGGCCAGCGGCATTGCCTGGCTGGACCAGGCGCGTCGCGAGAACCTCGAGTCCTTTGCGGATGCCGGCCTGCCGGACACGCGCGTGGAAGCGTGGAAATACACCGCGCTGCGCGCGCTGGCGCAGCGCAGCTTCGCCGCCGGCGACGCGCAGGCGGCCAGTCGTCCGGTCGACCCGGCCGCGATGGCGCTGCCTGGCATCGACGGACCCGTGCTGGTGTTCGTCAACGGCGCTTTCCGCGCGGACCTTTCCGCGCTCGACGCGTTGCCGGCCGGGGTGAGCATGCAGCCGCTGTCGCGCGCGCTGGCCGAGGATGCGGAGCCGCTGCGCTTCGCCCTCTCGCGGCACTTCCGCGAGCCGGGCGACGCGTTCGCGCGCCTCAACAGTGCCTTCGCCCACGATGGCGCGGTGTTGCGCGTGGCCGCCGGAACCCGGGTCGCCGCGCCGCTGCGCCTGCTGTTCGTCGGCGCCGCGGCGGACCGGGACGTTTCCTGGCACGTACGCAACCTCGTCGAGCTGGGTGAGGGCGCCGAACTCACGCTGATCGAGCAGTACCTCGATGCCGGCGAACAGGCACACCTGGGCACGCAGCTCGCCGGCTTCACCCTGCGCGCCGACGCGACTTTGCACCATGCGGTGCTTCAGCAGGCGGGCACCGGCAGCAGCCTCGTGCGCCGCAGCCATTACCGGCTGGATGCGCGCGCGCAAGCGCACCTGCACGTGCTGGAACTCGGTGGCGCGCTGGCGCGGCACGACCTGTGGGCCGAATTGGTGGGCGACGCGGCCGCTTTCCATACCCATGGCGCCTTCCTGCCCGATGGCCGCCAGCACATGGACACCCAGCTGGCGATCCACCACCGCGCGCGCGATACCGTCTCCTCCTCGACCTGGCGCGGCGTGGCCAGTGGCCGTGGGCGCGGCGTGTTCCGTGGTGCGATCCTGGTGGCGGCCGGGGCCGACGGCGCGGACGCCTCGCTGGGCAACAAGAACCTGTTGCTGTCGGCGCAGGCCGAGATCGACACCAAGCCGGAACTGGAGATCTACGCCGACGAGGTGAAGGCCGCGCACGGCGCAACCGTCGGCCAGCTGGACGAGCGCGCGCTGTTCTACCTGCGCTCGCGCGGTATTCCCGGCGCTCAGGCGCGCACGTTGTTGACGACCGCCTTCGCCCGGGCGCCGTTCGAGTCGCTGCCGCACGAGCCCCTGCGCCAGCATATCGACCAGTTGCTGCTGTCCCGACTGCCCGCCTGACGCGATCTGCCGCCTCTCCCCTCGAGGGAGAGGTTGGGCTGAGGGCGGCTGCCGGGAAACCAGGGCTCGGCAACCCAACTTTTCTTCACATCCGGCAGGCTAAAACCTCGTGATCCCTTCTTCACAAAGCGAGTCACCGATGTCCGCCACCGCCGCCCACGCACACCCGGCGCCTGCCCTCGACATCGAGCGCATCCGCTCCGATTTCCCGTTGCTCGCCCGCAGCGTGCATGGCAAGCCGCTGGTCTACCTGGACAACGCCAACACCAGCCAGAAGCCCGCGGCGGTGATCGAGGCGGTGGACGCGCACTACCGGATGCACAACGCCAACGTCTCGCGGGCCGTGCACCAGCTCGGCGAAGAAGCGACGCTGGCCTACGAAGGCGCGCGCGACAAGCTGGCCCGCTTCATCAACGCCCCCTCGCGCAATGAGCTGGTGCTGACCTCCGGTACCACCCAGGCGATCAACCTGGTGGCCTACAGCTACGCATTGCCGCAGCTCAAGCCCGGCGACACGATCCTGACCACCTTGATGGAGCACCACGCCAACATCGTGCCGTGGCAACTGGTCGCCGGGCGCAGCGGCGCTTCGGTGAAGTTCGCGCCCATCGACGAGCGCGGCGAACTGGACGTCGAGCGGTATCTGGAGATGCTCACCCCCGAGGTGAAACTCGCCTGCGTGGCGCACGTGTCCAACGTGCTCGGCACCGTGAACCCGGTGCGCGAGATCGCCCGCGAGTGCGCGCGCCGCGGCATCCCGCTGCTGGTGGACGGCTCGCAGGCGGTACCGCATCGGCCGGTCGACGTGCAGGCGCTCGGCTGCGATTTCTACGCCTTCACCGGACACAAGATGCTCGGCCCCACCGGCACCGGCGCGCTGTGGGCGAAGCGGGCGCACCTGGACGCCATGCCGCCGTTCTTCGGCGGCGGCGACATGATCCGGCAGGTACGCGTGGACGGCACCACCTTCGCCGATCCGCCGCACAAGTTCGAGGCGGGCACGCCCAACATCGCCGGGTTCGTCGGCCTGGGCGTGGCAGTGGACTACTACGGCACGCTGGACCTGGCGGCGATCCATGCGTGGGAGCAGCAACTGCTGGCCTACGCCACCGAGCGCCTGCGCGAGGTGCCAGGGGCGCGGCTGTTCGGCGAGGCAGCGGAAAAGGAGCCGGTGATCTCCTTCCTCATCGAAGGCACGCAGTCGACCGACCTGGCGACGCTGCTGGATCTGGAAGGCGTGGCCGTGCGCTCGGGCCACCACTGCGCGCATCCCCTGATGCAGCACTTCGGCGTGCCCGCGACGTTGCGTGCGTCGCTGGCGTTCTACAACACGATGGAAGAGGTCGACGTGTTCGTGGCCGCGCTGGAGAAGGTCCGCAAGCTGCTGATGTGATCCTCGGCCGTCGCAGGGTGGGCTCCAGCCCGCCGCGGTCGTCGGAGCCCATGGGCTGAAGCCCACCCTACGGGTTGGTCGGCGCCACCCGCCATATCGTATTGCCCACATCGTCGGCGACCAGCAGCGCGCCGTCGCGCGCCACCGCCACCCCGACCGGGCGTCCACGCGCGTGGCCATGCCCGTCGACGAAGCCGGTCAGCACGTCCTGCGGCGGACCGATGGGTTTGCCGTCCGCAAACGGCACGAAGATCACCCGGTACCCGCTCAGCGGCTTGCGGTTCCACGAGCCGTGCTGGCCGACGAAGGCGCCGTTGCGATACTGCGGCATCAACCCGGCGTCGTAGAACGCCAGGCCCAGCGACGCGGTGTGCGGGCCCAGTGCGTAGTCGGGCACGACGGCGCGGGCGACCAGCGCCGGATCCTGCGGCTTGACGCGCTCGTCCACGTGCGCGCCGTAGTAGCTGTACGGCCAGCCGTAGAAGGCGCCCTCGCGCACGGCGGTCATGTAGTCGGGCACCAGGTCGCTGCCCAGTTCGTCGCGTTCGTTGACGGCGACCCACAGCGCGCCGCTCTGCGGCTGCCAGGCCATGCCGACCGGGTTGCGCAAGCCGGTGGCGTACGCATGCGTGGCGCCGGTGGCCGGATCGATTTCCAGGATGCGCGCGCGGTCCCGTTCCACCGCCAGGCCGTTCTCGCCGACGTTGCTGTTCGAGCCGACGCTGACGTACAGCCGCTTGCCGCCGGGGCTGGCGACCACGTTCTTGGTCCAGTGGTGGTTGATCGGTCCGGCGGGCAGGTCGGCGATCTTGGTGCCGCTCGCCTGGATGTGCGTTTCGCCGTCGCGGTAGGGAAAGCGCAGCAGCGCGTCGGTGTCGGCCACGTACAGCGCGTCGCCGACCAGCACCATGCCGAAGGGCGAGTGCAAATGATCGAGCAGCACGCTGCGGGTTTCGGCCGCGCCATCGCCGTCGGCGTCGCGCAGCAACGTGATGCGGTCGGCGCTGGGCACGCCGGCGCCCGCGCGTTTCTGCACCCGCCGCATGAACCAGCCCTTCAATCCGCGGGCGTCCTCCGGTCGTTGGGGCGCATTGGTCTCGGCCACCAGCACATCGCCGTCGGGGAGCACGTAGAGCCAGCGCGGGTGATCGAGGTTGCTCGCGAATGCCTGCACTGCCAATCCGGGTGCGGCGACGGGGCTGGCGTTGGGCGGCCAGCCCCTGGCCGGGGCGATGTTCACCGTCGGTATCAGCGAAGGGTTGGGCGGCGGCAGCGCAGGATCGGAACCGATGCCAGCCGTCACCGGCAGGCGCGCACGTACACCGCAGGCGGTCAGCGCCAGCAGGCAGGGAAGAAGCCACAGCGTGCGGCGGATGAGCGACACGGGAACGCCTCCACGGAAGTGGCCAGTGGAACGGTTGCGGCAGCAAGCCTGCGTGAACCGCCGGCCTGTCCCAGGTCATCGACCGCGGTACGCCCGTCGTTATCATGGGCGCATGACCACGCTATCCACATTCACCTTTCGCGCGGCCACCGAAGCCGATATCCCCGCCATCGTCGCGCTGGTCGAATCGGCTTATCGGGGCGATTCGGGCCGGCGCGGCTGGACTACCGAATCGGACCTGCTCGACGGCCAGCGCACCGACGCGGCCGATGTCGCCGACGCGATGTCCCGCCCCGACAGTTGCATCCTGCTGCTGGAGCGCGACGATCGTCTGCTCGCCAGCTGCCATCTGGAGCGCAAGGGCGAGGCCGCGTACTTCGGCATGTTCGCGGTCGATCCCGCGCGGCAGGCCGGCGGCCTGGGCAAGCAGTTGCTGGGCGAGGCCGAGCGCCTCGCACGGGAGGACTGGGGTTGTCGCCTGATGGAGATGACGGTGATCGTGCAGCGCGAGGAGTTGATCGCCTGGTACGAACGCCGGGGCTATCGGCGCACCGGCAGCTACAAGCCGTTCCCTTACGGCCAGGAGCGCTTCGGCATCCCGCGCCGCGACGACCTGCGTTTCGAGCTGCTGGTGAAGGAACTGGCGGGGGTCGCCGTATGAGCCTGGCAGCGCAGGGCTGGGTGCGCGTGTGCGGGCAGGGCGGTTTGCTGCCCGGCGAATTCACCGTGGTGTTCGACGGCGACACGCCGATCGCGGTCTACAACATCGATGGCCAGCTTTACGCGATCGAGGACGTGTGCACCCACGACGGCGGCGATCTCGCCGGCGGCGAAGTATTCGGCTTCGAGGTCGAGTGCCCTCGCCACGGCGCGCGCTTCGATGTGCGTACCGGCGCCGTCACGCGTCCGCCGGCCTACGAGCCGATCGCCAGCTTTCCGGTACGCGAGGATGAAGGCGCCGTCTGGACCCGCGACGACCGCTGAAGTGTCACACGGTCTGACCCTCTCCAGAGCCGGGAGGAGCGCAGCGTAAGGGTTGGGCTCGCCAGGGCGGAGAGCCGGACAGGAAGCGTTGAAGCGAAACCCTCGCGCGGAGCCAGCTGCCCGCAACCACGACCCTCAACCCCTCCGGAGGGGAGAAGAGGCCCGCCGTCTGGACGCACCACGGGAACCCTTCTCCGAGGGACAAGGACACCCGCGTCCATGACCTTTGGCCTATGTGCCCTCACGAGCGGATGCCGCACGCTGCGCGCCTGCGGCGGCGCTTTGGGGATGGCCGCCAGCGTCTTGGATTGCGGCGGGCCGGGGGCCTGCCAGGACAGGGGGATCGTCAGATGAAACCGACCTTTACCGGGTGGCTGGGCGCGCTTGCACTGTGCAGCGCCACCGCCATGCCGGCGCTGTTGCATGCACAGGCCCAGCCCGCGGCGCCCACGCCCGCGACGAGCGTGGCGGCGCCGCCCACGCCGATCACCTTCGCGCCGGCCAACGCCTCCGCGCCGCACGTGCCCAGCGCGCCGGACGCCTGGGGCGGTCCGCGCACCGGCAACGAACCGACGCTGTCCGATCGGGTGGTGGACTACCGCATCGATGCGTCCCTCGACGCCGCCAGGCACGCGGTGAGCGGCAAGGAACAGCTGACCTGGCGCAACCGCAGCGACCGCGAAATACGTAGCATCTACGTACACCTGTACCTCAACGCCTTCCAGAGCGAGGGCAGCACCTTCTTCACCGAGCGCGAGGTGCTCACTGCGCACAGCGGTTCGCGTGGCGCGGCCAAGCTGGAGAAGGGCCAATGGGGCTGGATCGACCTCAAGCAGGTCGCCCAGAACGGCAGCGCGCTCAAGTGGACGTTCGTGCACCCGGACGGCGGCCCCAAGACCGACCAGACGGTCGCGCGCATCGACCTGGCGCAGCCCGTGCCAGCCGGCGGCACCCTGACGCTGGACATCGACTTCCTGAGCCAGCTGCCGCGCGTGGTCGAGCGCACCGGCTGGTGGGGCGACTTCAACCTGGTCGCGCAGTGGTTCCCCAAGATCGGCGTGCTGGAGCTGCCGGGCGAGCGCGGCGCGACGCAGGTGCGCTGGAACGTCCACGAGTTCCACTTCAACAGCGAGTTCTACGCCGATTTCGGCCGCTTCGACGTCACCATGACCGTGCCCAGCGACTACACCGTCGGCGCGGTGGGCGAGCAGCAGGGCGCGCCGGTCGTCGCCAACGGCAAGACCACCTACCACTACGTGCAGGGCGACGTGCACGACTTCGCCTGGGTCGCGGCCAAGGGCTACAAGGTGCTCGACGGCAGCTGGCAGGGACCGGGCAGCCCGAAGGTCGCCGTGCGCGTGCTCTATCCGCCCGAGTACGCCGCCAGCGCGCAGCCGGTGCTCAAGGCGAGCACCGATTCGCTGACGTATTTCTCCGACACGCTCGGTGCTTATCCCTACCGCACGCTCACCGCGGTGGTGCCGCCGTACAACGCGGGCGAAGCCGGCGGCATGGAGTACCCGACCTTCTTCACCGCCGAAGGCTATGACGAGGTCACGCCCGGCACCGCCACCCAGTATGCGATCGACTTCGTGACCATCCACGAGTTCGGCCACGGCTATTTCTACGGCCTGCTCGCCTCGAACGAATTCGAGGAGCCGATGCTCGACGAGGGTCTCAATGAGTACTGGGACCAGCGCATGCTGCGCGCGCGGGGCCAGGCCATCGACATCACCACCGAAGGCCTCAGGCGGCTGGGCTTCGCGCCCTCGATCAGCGGTTTCGCGATGGAACGGGCGGCGGCGGGTCTCAAGCAGCCCTATGACCCCCTCGGGGAAAACGCCTGGGACCGGCTCTCCAGCGGCAGCTACGGCACCGTCTACTCGCGCACCGCCACGGCGATGCACGACCTGGAAGAGCGCCTGGGCAAGGACGTCACCGAGCGCGCCTTCCGCGAGTACTACCGGCGCTGGCACTTCCGTCACCCGTCTGCCGCCGACCTGCGCGCAACGCTGATCGACGTGTCGGGTGACGCGAAGAACGTCAACGAGGTGTTCGACCAGTACGTCTACGGCACCGCGCACATCGACGACCGCGTGGCCAACATCGACAGCGAGGAAGTGCTGCCGCCGGCCGGCAGCACGATCGCCAATGGCAAGCGTACCGATGGGGACAGCGCTGCGCTGGACAAGCGGATCGACAAGCAGCGCGAGGACTGGAAGAAGGCCCATCCGAACGCCAAGGCCGGCACCGGGCCGTTCCCCTGGCACAGCACGGTGAGCGTGGTGCGCGAGGGTGCACCGGTCCCGCAGACCCTGCGCGTGACGTTCGCCGACGGAAGCCACCAGGACCTGCGCTGGAATGACGACCGGCGCTGGGGACGCTTCGAGTTCACCGGTCCTGGCAAGGTCGTTTCGGCCGAACTCGATCCCGAGCGGAAGATCTACCTCGACGCGAACAAGTTGAACGACAGTCGCACGGTCGAGTCCGATGGCGCCGCCTCGCGTCGCTGGAGCGCCGATTTCGCTGCCCTGGTGCAGGCCTTCTACTCCTTGCTGGTGTCGCTGTGATGATGACCTCGACCCGACGTACCGATGTGGGCGCCGTGATGCTCGCGCCCGTGGCGGCGCTGCAGTGGCGCCTGTTGTTGCTGTGGCTGCTGTTCCTGCTGCTGCCCACCGCGGTAGCCGCGCTGCCGGCATGGCGGACGCTGGCCGACCTGCTCGACCGCTCCGTGCACGCCGCCGACTGGGCGCAGCGCTTCGACGGGCTGGCCTTCGGCGACGTGATCGGCAAGCTGGGCGACAGCGGCGCCGCACTGCACGGCTCGCTGCTGTTGGCGACCGTGTTCGCGCTGCTGCTGGGCCCGTTCCTGACCGGCATGACGGTGGCCACCGGCCGCGCCGGTCGCGCGCTGGGCTTCGGCCAGCTGTTGCAGTCCGGCGTGATCGAGTACGGGCGCATGTTCCGCCTGATGCTGTGGTCGCTGCTGCCCTACGCGGTCGCCATCGGCCTGGGCGCGATGGCGATCGGCGCCGCGCACAAGTCAGGCGAGCACGCGGTGCTGCAGAGTACCGCCGACCGCTATGCGCACACCGCACTGTGGGTCCTTGGGGTGCTGTTCGTGCTGGCCCATGCCGTGGTCGAGTCGGCCCGCGCGGCGTTCATCGTCGACCCGGGCCTGCGTTCGGCGACCCGCGCGCTGGGGCGTGGCTTCATGCAGCTCTTGCGCCGGCCGCTGGGCACGCTGCTGAGCTATCTGCTGATCGGCGCCATCGGCTCGGCGATTGCGCTGGCTTGTGGCGTGGGCCGCGTGCATACCCCGGCGGTGGGCCTGGGCGGCTTCCTGCTGGCGCTGCTGTTCGCCGAACTGGCGGTGCTCGCGGTGGGCTGGATGCGCATCGCGCGATTGTTCGCGCTGGCCGCGGTGGGGCGTTCGCTGGCGCCCCGGCGTGGCGGGTTCGCGCCCGCCCTGTAGCCCTGTGGCTGGAAGCGCGGCCCCGAGCGGGGCCGCGTTTTTTTTTGGCCGGTCGCCGCCGCGCCCGGACCTACTCGTCGTCCACTTCCGGCAGCGGCACCGCCATGTGGCAGGCCAGGCCGCTTTCGCGATAGTCGATGCTGACCGCGCCGTTGCGCGCGGGATTGAGACTGCGTTCGACCAGGCGCGTGCCAAACCCCTTGCGGGCCGGCGGATGCACCGGCGGCCCGCCGTGCTCGATCCAGTCCAGATGCAGGATGCGCCGGCCGTTGGCTTCGCCGACGCGCCAATGGATGCGCACGCCGCCGCCCCGATCGCCCAGCGCGCCGTACTTGATCGCGTTGGTGGCCAGCTCGTGCAACGCCATGGCGAAGGACAACGCATTCTGCGGCGACAACCGCACGCGCGGCCCCTCGATGTCGAAGCGCTCGCTGCCCCGGAAATTGTGGGAATGCGCCATCTGCTCGACCAGGTCGCTCAGCAGCGCGCTGCGCCAGTGCTCGCGGGTGAGCACGTCGTGCGCATGCGAGAGCGAGATCAGGCGGGCGTTGAACACCTCCGCCGCGCTCTCCACCGACGGGGCGCCGTTGAACGATTGCGCGGCCAGCGACTGCACGATCGCCAGGGTGTTCTTCACGCGATGGTTGAGCTCGTTGATCATCGTGCGCTGCTGCTGTTCGGCCAGCTTGCGCTCCTGCACATCGACCATCAGTCCGGGGAAACAGGTGGGCTTGCCGTCTTCGTCGAACTCGCAGCGCCCGGATGCCTCCACCCAGAGGTAGCTTTCGTCGGGCTGGCGGATGCGGTATTGGCAACGGTATGGCACGCCGTGATCGATGCTTTCCTGGATGCGCACCTCCACCTCCGGCAGGTCCTGCGGATGGATGCGTTCGAGAAAGGTTTCGAGGGGCAGGCCTGCTGCGCCCTCCACCGGGTCCAGCGAGAAGGCGCGGGCCAGGCGGCAATCGACCACGACGCGATTGCCGGGGATGTCCCACAGCCAGGTGCCAATCGCCGCACCCGCATTGAGCGCCAGCTCGACCTGTTCGCGGGCGCGATGGTAGGCACGCTCGGCTTTCACGCGCGCGGTGGTCTCGACCACGGTGGCGAGGAAGCCACGCGGTACACCATCGGCATCGCGCACCGGGGTGTAGTCCAGGTCCATCCAGACGTCTTCGGCGTGGCCATGGCGGAACAGCACCAGCGGTTGATCGGTGTAGGAAAGCGGCTGGCCCGCGAGCGTCACCTCGAGCACGTGCTGGTTGAACTCGGCGACCTCAGGCCAGGCGGCCAACAGGTTCAGGCCGAGCAGGTACGGGTGGCGCCCGCCGGCGAACACCGCGTAGGCGTCGTTGTAGATCAGCTGCGCGTCCGGCCCCCATGCCATCACCATCGGCAGGTTGGACGACAGGACGATGTCGACCACGGTGCGCAGCGGCTGTGGCCAGGTGTCCATCGAACCCATGGCGGTGGCGCCCCAGTCGTAGGCGCGCACACGCTGGGCCATCTTCGGTTCGGCTTGCATCCGTTCGTCGTCCATGGGCCGCCATGCTTGTTGGTCTTGTTTTTCTCGACTGCGGGCACATCGATGTGGGCGATGTCGTCGCCGTGCCAGCGGGGCGCAGTCTTGTCCGGCGCCGCGCGGGGCAGGGCGATGCCGGAGCTTAATGCGGCAGCGTGTAGGCGTGCGCCGACACCGGTCGCGCCAGTCAGGTGGCGGTAGCTGGCCGTTGGCGCAGGTGCCTGTCGAGCTCGGCCAGGCGCTCGGGCGTGCCCACGTCGGTCCATGCGCCGTGATGATGTACGCCGTGCACGCGTCCGTCGGCCATGGCCGCGCGCAGCAACGGCGCGAGCTTGAATCGCGGCGGGTTGGCGTCGACGCCGGGCGTGTCGCCGATCACCCGGCGCCAGTGCTGCAGCAGTTCGCGCCGATAGACGCCGATGCCGCTGAAGGTCAGCCGTGGCGCGCCCTGGGCGTGCAGCAGGCCGTGCGCGTCGAGCAGGAAATCGCCCTCCGGGTGGTGTGCCGGGTTGTCCACCATCACCAGGTGCGCGTCGCCCTGGGGTTCGGCCGGCAGGCATGCGTAGTCGAGGTCGCTGTGGATGTCGCCGTTGACCGCGATGAAGGGCGCCTCGCCCAGCAGCGACAGCGCGTTGAGCATGCCGCCACCGGTTTCCAGCGGCGTCGGGCCTTCGTAGGCATAGCGGATGCGCAGGCCCCAGCGGCTGCCGTCGCCGAGCACGTCGGAAAATTGTTCGGCCAGGTACGAGGTGTTGATGACGACATAGTGCACGCCGGCGGCGGCGAGCTTTTCCAGATGCCAGGCGACCAGCGGCTTGCCACCAGCTTCGAGCAGGGGCTTGGCGGTGCGGTCGGTGAGCGGCCGCATGCGCTCGCCCAGGCCCGCGGCGAAGATCAGCGCGTGCCTCATGCGGAGGCCGGTGCGGTGATGTCGCGCTCGCCCACGCAGCGTTCGATCAGCGCCGCCAGGTCGGCCAGCTCGGGATAGCGACGCGCGACGGTGAGCACGTAGCCGAGCACGCGCGGCAGGTCGGCGAGGTAACCGCGCTTGCCGTCGCGGTACCAGAGCCGGCAGAAGATGCCGAGCACCTTGATGTGGCGCTGCAGGCCGATCAGGTCGAACCAGCGCTGGAAACGCTCGCGGTCGACCGTGGCGTCGAGCAGGCCCGCCTGCTGCGCGCGCTGGCGGTATTGCTCGACCCACTGCGCCACGCGGGTTTCGTCCCAGGCGATGTAGCAATCGCGCAGCAGCGAGGCCAGGTCGTAGGCGAGCGGGCCGTGCAGCGCGCCCTGGAAGTCGATGATGCCGGGGTTGCGCAGTCGCGGCAGGGCTTCCGCGCCTGCGGGCTGGTAGGGCGCGACGAAGGGCGTCAGGCAGGGCATGCGGAAGGGGCCGGAACGGCTGCTCTCCAACCGCATCAGGTTGCGGCTGTGGAAATCGCGGTGCACGAACACGCGCGGCTGCTCGGCGGCGTTGTGCAGAAGCACGGTGAAGGCCTGCTCGATCACGTCCCATTCCTCGCACGCGGGCGTGTACCCCAGGTGGCGTTGCAGGAACCACTCGGGCATCAGTTCGAGTTCGCGCTGCAGGAAGGCATGGTTGTAGGGCGGCAGGTCGGAGCCGTCGACGTTGGCCTGGATGCGCAGCAGCGCGTCCATCGCCTGGGCGTAGAGCGCGTCGGCCGTGTCCGGGTTCAGGCACGATAGGTAGTCCTGCCGGCCAAAGTCCTCGATCACCAGGAAGCCCTGCGCCAGGTCGTGCGCGAGCACCACTGGCGCGTGCAGGCCGGCGTCGCGCAGGCGCTGGCCGATGGCCAGCCAGGGCGCGGGATCTTCCAGCGCCGGCGGCGAGTCCATGACGATCCAGCTGCCCTCGCCCTGCGTACGCCAGTAGCTGCGGAAGCTGGCGTCGGACGAAGCCGGCGCCAGGGTCAGCGTGTCGTCGTGCAGCGTGGCGCGGGCCCAGGCAAGTCGGGCGGCGGCGCGGTCGGAGGGGGTCATGGGCGGGTCGGTCGCGGGCATCGCATCAGCTTAGCGAGCCGGCGCGCACGCGGTCCATCCGCTTGCGCCGACGCCGGCTGGCGGAGGTTCATCCGGTGAGACAGCCGTTTGCGATACTCGATACCTTGGGTTTTGCACCCTGCCTGACCGTATTTTCGCTGGAGCCGCGATGACCCGACGATCCGGAAGCGCCGACCTGCCGCTGCATGGCGGGCGCGTGCCGCGCTGGCTGGCGGACCGCATGACGCGGCTGGGCGCGCTGACGGCCGAGGCGATCGTGCGCGAGTACGGACGCGACGAGTTCCTGCGGCGGTTGGCGCACCCGTTCTGGTTCCAGTCCTTCGGCGCGGTGATGGGCATGGACTGGCATTCCTCCGGCATCACCACCAGCGTGATCGGCGCGCTCAAGCGTGGTCTCGCGCCGCTGTCGGGCGAGCTGGGCATCCACGTCTGCGGCGGGCGCGGCAAACACTCGCGCGCCACGCCGGGCGAGCTGGTGGCCATCGGCGAGAAGGTCGGCTTCGACGGCGCTGCGCTGGCGGGCGCGAGCCGGCTGGTGGCCAAGGTGGACAGCGCCGCGGTGCAGGACGGCTTCGACCTCTACCTGCACGGCTTCGTGGTCACCGACGACGGCCAGTGGGTCGTCGTGCAGCAGGGCATGAACGGCGAGCGCCGGCAGGCACGCCGTTACCACTGGCTGTCGGAGAACCTCAAGAGCTTCGTGGATGATCCGCACGCGGCGGTCGACGGGCCGGGGCAGGGACGCATCGTGAACCTGGCCGACCACCGCGCGCATGCCTCGCGCCTGGCGCAGATCGAACTGCTGCGGACGCTCGGTCCGGACGGCATCGCGCGCGAGATGGCGCAGATCGAGGGCAAGGCCGCACCCGTGCAGTCGCCGTCCGACGGGCCGCTGCAACTCGGCCTGCTGCCGCACCTGATGATGCCCGACCACCACGACGTGCGCGGCAGCGACGTCGTGACGCGCCGCCTGCACGGCGCGCTCGCCGCCGCGGCGGAAAACGGCCCGCGCGATTTCACCGATCTGCTGCAGGTGCCCGGCGTGGGTGCGCGCACGGTACGCGCGCTGGCGATGGTGGCCGAAGTGGTCCACGGCGCCCCGTGCCGCTTCAGCGACCCGGCGCGCTTCTCGCTGGCGCACGGCGGCAAGGACCGCCACCCGTTCCCGGTGCCCACGCGTGTCTACGACCACACCATCGGCGTGCTGAAGTCGGCGGTGGAGAACGCCAGGCTCGGCCGGGACGAACAACTGGCCGCGCTCAGGCGGCTCGACGAGCAGGCGCGTCGGCTGGAGCGGCACGCCAGGGGACCGTCGGTGGAGCAGTACATCGCCGGGGAGCGCCTTCGCTCGCACGAGTACGGCGGTCGCAGCGTGTTCGGTTGGGAGCCGCCGGCAACCGGTCCGATCGGGCAGAAGAAGGCCTCATAGCGAGGCGGAGGGCAGGCCTCCCCCGGCGCCTCCGGTACCTTTTGGCGATCGGGCCGGTGGGCTGAAGCGACTTGCGGGTCGCGGCCGACGCGCTTCAGGCGATCGGTTTGGGCGGCTCAGCCACGCGGGGCCTGCGCCAGGCAGCGCTGATAGCGCCCGTCGACGCGTTTGGCGAACCAGGCGGTGGTGAGCTTGCGGGTGATCTTGGGGCTTTCCAGTCGGATGCGCGGCAACATCTCGCGTGGCAACGGCTTGCGCGCACCGGCGTCGGCAAGTTCGAACACGCGCGTGTACAGGGCGGTGCGCACGAAATCGGGGCCTTCGCCTTCGGCCAGTGCGTCGTGGATCTCGCCCGGTTCGAGGTCCAGGCGCCTGGCAAGTGTGCGGGCGGCGCGTTCGGTGGCGCCCAGGCCACCGTCGTAGCGGATCAGGTCGCCGTCGAAGTCCAGCGCAATGCCGGTGACCTCGCTCAGCGCGTTCTGGAACGCCGCGTTGCGGCTGGCGTACCAGCCCGCGTTGTAATCGGCGAAGCGGTAGAGCATCTGCCGGTAGTCGACCGGGTAGGCGAGCAGATGGGCGATGCCGAAGTACAGGCCACCGCGGCGGCTGAATACCTCGTGGCGGATCGAGCCATCGACCGGATAGGGATAGGTGTGGTCGTCGGCGTATTCCTCGGCGAAGGCGACGCTCACCTGCATCGGGCCGCCGGTGTGCACCGGGTTGTCGTCGCCCAGCAGGCGGCGACCCAGCGGCACCATGCCGATGAAGTCCTCGTACAGGCGGCTCAGTTCGCGTTCGGTGCGCACGCTGGCCAGGCGGTCGCCGTAGCGCTTGCCGTCCGGCGACTTCAGCGCCAGCGCGGCGCGCACCAGAAACTGCGGGACGTGGTGCTGCGCGGCGCGGCGGTCGATCTCCTTGCGCGCGATGGAGCCCAGGCCCGGCACCACCGGTTCGGCGTGATAGTTCGATTCCTGCGCGGCGACGGCGAGCGCGGCGCAGAGGTTGCTGTCGGTCGGCGGGATGTCCAGCGCGGAGAACGCCGCGTACATGTCGTTGGCCCAACCCGCGCGGTCCGCGGTGTCTCCGGGCAACAGGCGCACGATCTGCGCGCGCACCTCGTCGGGTCGGCGCTGCGGCGCTTCCACGCGCGGACGCGCGCAGCCGGCGGCCAGGGCCAGCAGCGCGAGCAGGACGACGGGACGGGTGGCCGTTCGGATACGCATCCGTAATAGGGTGCCGTAGCGCTCGCCAATGGCGACTGAAGCCCGAGTCAGGGCTTCGCAGGATGGGTTTCAGCCCGCCCGGGGGGCCTGCCGCGGATTACGGTGGGCTGAGCCTACGAAGGTTACGACGACCGCCGGGCCTGGCGCCGGCGCCGCTTCCAGCGCAGCCATTGGCGTTCCAGCAGGATCAACGACCAGCGCGTGGGCCGGCGCAGGAACGGCAGGTCCTGGGCGAGCAGCAGCACACCCAACGGCAGCATCCACAGCCCGAGCAGCGGCAGGAAACTGAAAAAGCCGGCGACGATAAGCAGCAGGCCCACCGGGATGCGCACCCAGCGCGACGAGGGCGCGCGCAGCCAGCGCAGGGGCGACGCGATCCAGCGCGGCAACCGACGCTCGAAGCGATCGAGATGGCGGTTCAGTCGGTCGATGTCCTTGATCACCTGTAACTCCGGTGGAGACTGCCGGGCATTCGACTACGCGCCGGATGGAAAGGCCAGTGCGCGGGCCGCGGCCGGTTCAGCGACGGCCACGCATGAGGGTGATCATCGATGCCATGCCTGCGATCTGCACGACCAGCCCGGCGCCGGCGCCCCAGCTCGTCCTGCGAGCCGTCGACGGCGTAGCGATGCCGAGGCGGTGCACGAAGCACGCGGAACGGGAAGGCAACCCACCGGCGCACGCCGCCGTTGCTCAGTCGCGGCCCAGCAGGCGCCGCGCCACGAAGGTGCTCGCGCAACCGGAACGCGCGGTCATCGACGCGCAGAAGCGGGCGCATGGCGGACTCCGGCAGGGCAGGAGTCGCCAACGCTAACCGCCTGGGTGCCTTTGCAGGCTCAATGATCCGTGATGAAGAGGTCCGTCGCGTGCCTGCGCGGAACTACGGCTTCGTCGACGCCAGCCGGGCCGGTGGGGCGGGGGCGAGCTGGCCCTCGACCAGCGGCACCAGTGCCGTGGTGAACCGGCGGGCATCGGTGGCCGCGATGTGCGACCACTCCGGCTGCTCGTAGCCGCGCAACTGCGGATGATCCTCGAAATGGATGCCCGGCGCGCCCGTGCGCCTGAGCAGCACGTCCCAGGTCTGTGCGCGCGGCAGCACCTTTTCCTCGAATGCATGGAACGGACCGATGCTCGGCGGGCGCACGAATACCACCTGCACGCCACGGGCGCGCAGCGTGGCGACCGCCACCACTGCGCGGCGGATCTGTTCATCGACCATGCTGCGCTGCTTGGCCGGCGTGTCCATGTTCGGCGGTGGCGGACGGTGGAACTGCTGCGCCCAGATGCGTCGGGCCAGTGCGCGGTAGCCGGCGTCGGTCTGCAGCTTGGTCCACATGTGGGTGTCGCGGTCGGCGCCCGTGTCCGCGAGCTTGCGCACGGCGATGTACGGGTGGGTACCGTCGCGCGCCGGCCAGGCCTGGCGCTTGACCACCGTGGCCAGGGCGAAATCGGGGTCGTCGAAGGCAAGCCAGGGCTCGATCAGGTGCATCGACAGCCAGTTGCCGATTTTTTGCGACGGCGTCTGCTTGTGCGTATAGGGCACCACGTCGCCGCGGTAGGCGTAGCCGGTGAAGAAGAGCAATGGCGCGACGCCGACCACCAGCCGGCCCTTGAAGTTCGGATCGGCGGCCAGGTCTTCGAGCATCGGCAGCGGCGAGGTGCCTTCCATCGCCAGCTGGATCGGCCGTTCGCCGGTCAATCGCTGCCACTGCGTCAACTGCACGTCGAACAGCACGCGCGAGGAGCCGATCAGCACGGTCTTGCCGCCTTCGCCCTGGTCGATGCGCCGCCGCTGCATGGCCCATTCGCCGTTGCTGTTGCGATAGCCCGGGGTGACGCCGAAGGCGCGCCATTGCCACTCCCATGCGCCGGTGAGCAGCAATGCGAGCACCGCCGCACCGATCCAGATCCAGCGCCACGGCTGCACGGGAATGTCTCGCACGGGCACCGGTTGCGCGACGCCGGGACGATCGGCTGCCGTCAGCCGCACGAAGCCGGCGCGCAGCGGTTGCGCGCTGGACGTTTCGTCAGAACTGGAAATAGATGAAGGCATTGCCTGTGCCCTGTGCGATCACGATGGCGAACACCATCACGCCCAGCCCGGTCGACAACGCCACGGCGGGTGCGCGCTGCAGCATGGATTCGAGCGTGTGCCTGCGCATCAGCCAGTGCGCGAATACGAGCCCGCCGACGATCAGTGCCGTAGTCACCAGCGACACCATCGGCAGGATCGGCGTGGCGGCCCCGTTGCCGCCGGCCATGCCCCGCAGCACGTCCCACGCCTTGCCGAAGCTGTGCGCGCGGAAGAACACCCAGGTCACGTTGATCAACACGTAGGTGAGCAGGCCAAGGGCCAGCAGCATGCCCGGCCCGGGCCGGTAGCCGGCGAAGTGCGTGCGCAGCGCACGCTCGCCCGACAGGTACAGGCCGTGCAGGCCGCCCCACACGACGAAGGTCCAGCTCGCGCCGTGCCAGAGACCCCCCAACAGCATGGTCGCCATCAGAGCCAGGTAGGTGCGCGCCGCGCCGTGGCGGTTGCCTCCCAGCGGGATATAGAGGTAGTCGCGCAGCCAGGACGACAGGGTGATGTGCCAGCGCCGCCAGAAGTCCGAGAAGCCGATCGCCGCGTACGGGAAGCGGAAGTTGTCCGGCATGGCGAAGCCCAGGCACATCGCCGCGCCGATCGCGGTAGTGGAGTAGCCGGCGAAGTCGCAGAAGATCTGGCCGCTGAAGGCCAGCGTGCCGATCCAGGCATCCAGCGTGCCGGGCGCCTGGTCGGTGTCGTAGATCGCCTCGGCTACGCCCGCCAGGAAGCTGTCGGCGAGCACGATCTTCTGGAACAACCCCAGCGTCATCAACACCAGCCCGAAGCGCAGCTGGTCGGCGCTGGCCTTGTGCGGTTGCTCGAACTGCGGCACCAGCTCGGTCGGGCGCATGATCGGCCCGGCGACCAGGTGCGGGAAGAATGTCACGAACAGGGCGTAGTCCAGGAACCGGTTGGCCGGCACGGCGCGGTGCAGGTACACGTCCAGCGTGTAGGACAGCGTGGCGAAGGTGTAAAAGGAAATGCCCACCGGCAGCACGATGTCCCAGGTCGGCGGCACGTAGTGAACGCCAATCGCCGCCATCGCCGCGCTGAAGTTCTCCAGCAGGAAATGGCCGTACTTGAAGTAGCCGAGCATCCCCAGGTTGGCCACTACCGACAGCAGCATCCAGGCCCGGCGCACCAGCGGCCGCTGTGCGCGCACCAGTTGCTGGGCTGCAAACCAGTCGACCACCGTGGAGATCCAGAGCAGGATGACGAACGGCGGGTTCCACGCGGCGTAGAACAGATAACTGGCGACCAGCAGATTGATCTTCTTGGTCGTCCAGCGGAAGGGTATGGCGTGCAGCGCCAGGACCACGGCGAAGAACGCGATGAAGGCGAGCGAGTTGAATACCATCGCATTGGGCCCGGGGCGCAGCAGCCGGCGTGGTCTAGCATCAGGCGGTGCCCGATGCAAGCGCCGGTGCGTTACGGCCGCGCGAGACCGGCCTAGCGTGGCGCGGCGCACGGTCCGGGCATTGCGGCGGGCTCAACCGTGTTAGCCGCGCTAGTATCCCGAGGCCGGCCGCGTTGCCGTCGATTCCGCGGAGAAAACCCCATGAAGCGCCTGCTCATCGGTGTATTTGCCGTCGTGATTGCGCTTGTCGTGCTCGGCGCCGCCGCGCTGCTGCTGGTGGACGCCAACCACTTCCGCCCGCAGATCCAGGCCTCGTTGGGCAAGGCGCTGGGTCGCGAGGTGAGCATCGGCAAGCTGCACTTGGCGTTGTGGACTGGCTCGCTCGAGGCGAACGAGATCCGCATCGGTGATGACCCGGCGTTCGGCAAGCAGCCATTTGTCAGCGCGCGTTCGCTGGACCTGGGCGTGGAGCTGTGGCCGCTGTTGATCCACCGCGAGCTGCACGTCACCTCGCTGACGCTCGAGCAGCCGGTGGTGCGCCTGCTGCAAAACCGCAAGGGCGACTGGAACTTCGCGGGACTCGGCGGCGGTCCGGCGCCGTCCGAAGGCGCCGGAGCCAGCGCTCCGGCCGGACTCACGGTCGACCGGCTGCGCATCGACGATGGCCGCATCGAACTCACGCGCATGGCCGGCGACCGCAAGGTGTACGACCACGTGCACCTGGGTGCGGATCACGTCGGCACGCAGGCGGCCTTCCCGTTCGAACTGAAAGCCGACGTTGCCGGCGGCGGCACCCTGGCGCTGGACGGCAGGCTCGGTCCTTGGCAGTCCGGCAACGCCGTGTCGACCCCGGTCGACGCGCATCTGGTCATGCGTGATCTGGACCTCATCGGTGCCGGCCTGATGGCGCGCGGCAGCGGCGTGGGCGGCGTGCTCGACCTGGACACGCACATCGCTTCCGCCAAGGGCGTGCTGCGCTCGAAGGGACGCATCGATGCACGCAAGCTGCAACTGGTCGCGTCCGGCTCGCCTTCGCCGCAACCGCTGCGCATCGACTACCAGGCCAACTACCGGCTGGCTGCCGGTACCGGCCAGATCGCCAACACCACGCTGCACGCGGGCGCGGCGCGCCTGTCCATCGGCGGCAGCTTCGACAATCGCCCCGCGGTGATGCGCATGGACCTGAAGGTGAAGGGCCAGCGCCAGCCGATCGATGACCTGCAGCCGCTGTTGCCGGTGTTCGGCGTGATCCTGCCGAAGGATTCGCGACTGGCCGGCGGCACCGCCAGCATGGACCTCGGCGTGCGCGGGCCGCTCGATGCGCTGGTCATCCACGGACCGGTCTCGCTCGACGGCACGCGGCTGGCCGGCTACAGCCTCGGCGACAAGCTCGGTGGCGCACTGGCGCTGGCCGGCATCAGCGCGCCGAAGGACACCGTGATCCGCCATGCCGAGGCCATGCTGACCATCTCGCCCAAGGGCATCGACGCCGACCCGGCCAAGGCGCAGATCGCCCAGCTCGGTAGCTTCACCGGCAAGGGCCGCATGGCCGCCGACGGCGCGCTCGATTTCCGCATGCTGGTCAAGCTCGACCAGGGCGTAACCGGCGCGGGACAGGCGGGCCAGGGCCTTGCCGGCCTGCTGGGCGGATCGAAAGCCGGCGGCGCGCTCGGCGGCCTGATCAAGGGCATGAGCACCAACGGCGTAGGCGTGCGTGTGGGTGGCACGGCCAGCGCACCCAGCTTCAAGCTCGATCCCAAGGCGGCGGTCGGCCTGCTGGAGGCCGGCGCGCGCGGCAAGGGCACGCAGCCGGCGGCGACGCAGCCCGCCAGCACCGAGGACGCGCTCAACAACCTGCTGCAGAACGCGCTCAAGCCCAAGCAGCCGACCTCGGGGCATTGAGCATGAGCGACCGGGAGAGCGCCGATTTCATCGTGGTCGGCGCCGGCCCGGCCGGCTGCGCGGTCGCCGCGCGGCTGGCCGATGCACCCGGTCGGCCCACGGTATTCCTGGTCGAGACCGGACCGGCCACGCCTTCATGGCTGAGCCGCGTGCCGATGGGCATCGCCGCGCTCGTGCCTTTTCGTAGCCGGCACAACTACGCCTACGAGACGGTGCCGCAGGCGCACCTGGACGGACGTCGCGGTTACGTGCCGCGCGGGCGCGGAGTCGGCGGCAGCAGCCTGATCAACGCGATGATCTGCACCCGCGGCCAGCCCGAGGATTACGACGGCTGGGCCGCGCTCGGCTGTGCCGGATGGGCCTGGGACGACGTGCTGCCGGTGTTCCGCGACATCGAGGACAACCAGCGCGGCGCCGATGCGTGGCACGGCGTCGGCGGGCCGCTGCCGGTGAGCGACCTTCGCTCGCCCAGCCCGATGAGCCGTGCGTTCGTGGAGGCGGCGGTGCAGTGCGGTTACCCGCGCAACGACGACTTCAACGGCCCGCGCCAGGAGGGCGTTGGCCTATACCAGGTGTACCAGCGCGACGGCCGCCGGATCGACGCCGGACGTGCATACCTCGGCGACGGCAAGGCGCGGCCGAACCTGCGCGTGCTGGCCGGGCGGCCGGTGCAGCGCATCCTGTTCGAGGGGCATCGCGCGCGCGGGGTGCTCGTCGGAGGGAGGCGACTGCTTGCGCGGCGCGAGGTGATCCTCTGCGGCGGCGCGATCGGCTCGCCGCAGTTGCTGATGCTTTCCGGCATCGGGCCGGGAGCGCACCTTCGCGAGCTCGGCATCCCGGTGCTGCAGGACGCGCCCGACGTGGGCGGCCGTCTGCAGGACCACATCGACTACACCGCCAACCTGCGTGTTCGCGCCGAAGGCCTGTTCGGGATGAACCCAACGACTCTTGCACGGATGGTCGCCAGTGGCGGCGCCTACCGCCGGCGGGGCGAGGGCATGCTGACCAGCAACGCGGCCGAGGCCGGGGGGTTCATCCGCAGCCGGCCCGAGGTCACGCGACCGGACCTGCAGCTGCATTTCTGCATCGGCATGGTCGACGACCACAACCGCCGCATGCACCTGTCCACTGGCATGGCGCTGCATGTCTGCGTGTTGCGACCGTCGAGCCGGGGACGCGTGCGCCTGGCGCGTGCGGATGTGGCGGCCGCACCGCTGATCGATCCGGATTTTCTCTCGGCGCCGCAAGACACGGAGCTGCTGGTCGAGGGGGCGCGCATCGTCCGGCGCATCCTGGCGGCGCCGGCGCTGGCGGCGTTCGGCGGGCGGCTGTTGTACGGCACCGGCAGCGAGGATGACGAGGGCCTGCGCGCGCTGATCCGCGCACACGCCGATACCATCTATCACCCGGTGGGCACCTGCCGCATGGGCGCCGATGAGGGGGCGGTGGTCGATCCGCAGCTGCGCGTGCGCGGCATCCAAGGGCTGCGCGTCGCCGACGCCTCGATCATGCCCACGTTGATCAGTGGCAACACCGAAGCCCCCTCGGCGATGATCGGCGAGATGGCCGCGCGGTTCGTGCTGGCCGATAACCCATAGCAGACCGGGCGCCCCGGCGCGATCTCCTGTAGGAGCGCCCTCGGCGCGACCGCCATTTGGACGCCGAGACGGCCATCACCCGAGTTACCGCATCGGCTTGCGCACGTGCCCCGCGGTCGCGCGCCCAAGGGCGGTCCTACAGTGGGCGCGGTTCCTCATTCCCCTGATGGCATGTGCCCTCCGCGGGCCAGGCCGCGAGCTAGGAAGGTTGGCAGGGAGGGCAGCTCATGGGCCGGTCCGGCCGATGCGGAATGCCGACGCCAGCCGCGGTACCGGCACGTCCGCTTCAGGCCCCGGAAACGCGTGGGTAGCGCCAAGCCACGAGGCAGGCTTGTGCGGCCGCCATCAGGTCGATACGGTCGCACTTCCACCTTCTCCGGAACTGCCATGACCGTCCAGGTTCGCCAGGCTACCGTCCATGACCTCGACACGCTGGCGCCGTTGTTCGACGGCTACCGGCAGTTCTACGGCAAGCCGTCCGACCTCGAAGGCGCACGCGCCTTCCTCGGCGCGCGCTTCGCGCACCATCAATCGGTGATCCTGCTGGCGCTGGACGCCGAGGGCGCCGGGCTGGGCTTTACCCAGCTCTATCCGCTGTTTTCCTCGGTGCGGATGGTGCGGACCTATCTGCTCAACGACATGTTCGTGGCGGCCCGGGCGCGCCGGCAGGGCGTGGCGGCAGCATTGCTGCGGGAAGCGGCGGCGCATGCGCGTGCACTGGGCGCGGCCAGCCTGTCCTTGTCGACCGCGCTCGACAATGCGCCCGCGCAGGCGCTGTACGAATCGCTGGGCTGGGAGCGCGATCGCCAGTTCTGCGAGTACACGCTCACGCTTTAGCCGGCGGCGCCGCCACGACGGCCGCGCGGCGGACCTGGTTGCGTCCCCCGCGCTTGGCCGCGAACAGTGCCTCGTCGGCGGCGCGCAGCAGTTTTTCGCTGGCCAGCATGGTGCCCGCGGCCATCACGGCCACGCCGGCGCTGATCGTGACCGCGCCGTGGGCCGAGTTGATGTGGCGAACCTGCAGCGCTTCCACGCGCAGCCGCAACCGTTGCACGACCGCTTCGGCGCGGTCGATGTCCAGGTCGCTCAGAAGGATCACGAACTCCTCGCCGCCGTAGCGCGCCGCCACCACGCCCGGCTGCATGCCGGCCTCCTGGCGCAGCGTGTGGGCGACCAGCGACAGGCAGTCGTCCCCGGCGAGGTGACCGTAGGTGTCGTTGAAGGACTTGAAGTTGTCCACGTCCACCACGGCGATCCCGAACGCCCGCCGCGCACGCACCGCTTCCTGCCACGAGCGTCGAAGTACCTGCCGGAAACCGGCGCGGTTGAGCAGGCCGGTCAGCTCGTCGCGGACGCTCTTGTGGTGCAGGTTGCGGCGCAGGCTGCGCAGTTCGTCCTCCACCGCCTGGTGGTAACCCAGCAGCACGGTGGTCCGCACGCCGTAGGCGGCGACGGCCAGGATCAGCGCGCCCATCGCCAGCGGCCGGTCCGCGCCGAGCTGGGCGAAGCCGAGCAGGCACAGCGCCAGACTCAGCATCAACGGGGCGATGCTGGCCGCCACCTGGCGGGTGCGCGGCGTCGGCCGGTAGCCGCGCAGCCACACCGTTCGGCGGCGGCTGAGCAGTAGCCCCAGCATCACGAAGGGCCATCCCAGCAGCCACTCCGGCAGCCACGATTCGCTTGCCAGAATGAAGCGGCTGTGGATCGCCGGCAGGATCGCATCTACCCAGGCGAAGGCGGCCAGCACGAAATGGAAGCGCCGTTCGTCCGCGCGCCGCGTGGCGACGAAGCGAAGCGTGGCGAACAGCGCCACGAACAACCCCATGCCGTCGAACATCCACATGACGTAACGGCCCGTGGCCTGCGCCGGCTGGCCGGCGGCGAGCAATCGGACCAACATCAGGTAGAACAGCGCCACGATGGCGCACGCCAGCACGCCGTCGATGGCGGTCGTCCACCGACGCACCGGGGTCAGCGGGTTGTAGGCCGCCGCGGCGATCAGCCAGAAGCTTCCAAGGCAGAAGTAGAACGTGGGATCGAACGCCACCAGCGTGCCCTGGGGGTGATGCAGGGCATCGACCAGCAACAGTGCGAAGGCGGCCAATTGCGCCAGCAGCGCGCCGAGCAGCAGACCCCACAGTGGCGTGTTGTGGTTGACGCTCAGGTGCAGCCGGCGCCAGCACAGGATCACGGTGAACGCCAGAATCGCCAGCACGAACGCGTAGCTGGACGCCAGGATCCAGCGCTCGCCGACGAACAACAGCACGCCGAGATGGCCGAGCAGGAGCGGCGCGTAGATCCTGGGCGTCCAGCTCTGAAGTTTCACGAAGCCCTCGGTGGTAGCCGCGCTGCCGGGGAGCAGGGAGGCCCGATTGTGGAAGCGGGCGGGGTCGCCGCACAACGCTGCCACGGTCGCAGTGCCGACTGTGTCGCGGTAAGCGCAGGAGCGGATGCCGTTATGCTGGTTTCTTCGCCTCGTCCCGACACGCCATGCTTTATCTCGCCTCGCAATCCCCCCGCCGCCGCGAGCTGCTGCAGCAACTCAGCGTTGCCTACACCACGCTGGACGTGGACGTACCCGAGATACGCGCGAGGGACGAGTCGCCGGAGCAGTACGTCGGCCGGGTCGCCCGCGACAAGGCGAAGGCCGGGCTTGCCCTGGTGGCGAATGTCGCGGGCGCGCTGGTGGTCGGTTCGGATACCGAGGTCGTGCTGGAGGGCGAGGTGTTCGGCAAGCCGTCGGACGCGGCGCAGGCTGCCGCGATGTTGCGTCGCTTATCGGGCCGGACCCACGCGGTGATCTCGGCGGTATGGGGCGTGGATGCGCAGCAGGCGCGCCGCGAGCTCTGCATCTCGAAGGTGCGTTTCGCACCGCTGGACGAGGCGGCCATCGCCACGTATGTCGCCACGGGGGAGCCGTTCGGCAAGGCGGGCGGCTACGCGATCCAGGGGCGCGGTGCCGCGCTGGTGGAACATCTGGAGGGGAGCTACTCCGGAGTGATGGGGTTGCCGCTGTTCGAGACGGCGCGCCTGTTGCGTGGCTTCGGCGTCTTGCCGGGCTGATCCCGCTCCTCTCCGGCCACGGTTTGTCGCTGTTGGGACCGCGCGGCGCGGTCGCTGATCTCCTTGAGTGGAAAGATTGGCGCGGAGGTGGGGATTTCCCTCGCCCGACCCATCCGAGCCTCCATCCAAAAGCGGCGGACGGTTCTGGCTGCCTTCGATCCTTCGGGCGCGCGTTCGATGACAGAGGGCGCCTGGGGCGCGTGGCATTCCCGTTATGCCCGCCTTCGCCAGGCTACGGCTGGACCACCAGGTATTCGCCCCGGCCCCCGCTGCGGTGCGGCCGGGTACCTATCCTTACGCACAGCGACTGGCTGTCCGGGCAACGTACGAGTGCACCCGAGCGCACGGCCTCCAGCACATCATCACCGAGAGCGGCGCTGTGCATGTTGCGCCAGGCCAGGTAGCCGCTGCCGCCTGCCGCAAGCACCGATCCCACCAGCAGGGCGAGCAGACCCCTGCGGACCAGTGACTGCTGCGCCTGGGTGAGCAGCTTGCGTTGTTCGGCCAGCGCGTCTGCCGCCCATTTCGCCGCTTCGGCGGCGTGGCGCAACTGCGCGTCCAGCGGGGCCAGCGCCTGGCGGGTGGCGCCGGCAATGCTGTCGCGCGCCTGCGCGCCGATGGTTTCCAACGCCTTGCGGGAAAAATCCTCGCCGCCTTCCGTCCAGCGTTGCGCGCTGCGATCGAGCGCCGTAGCGCTGGTATCGATGCGCTGCAGGGCACCGCGGCTGCGCGTGTCGAGCTGCTCTGCGATGACCGCGAGCTTGACCAGCAGTTGTTTCACGTCGTCGATAGTGCCGCCGTCCATGGCATCTCCTCGGGTTGGGTCAGCGCTGCATGCCGGCCGTCATCGCCGGCTCCGCCGCCTGTCCCTGATAGGCGAGCGCTGGATCCGGGACCTGCATCGCCTGGCTGTATTGCTGGATCTCGCGCCACCAGGCGGTCCCTTGCGGTGATTGCAGATAATCGCTCGCCACGGCGTCCATCGCGCCAGCGTCCCGTTTGAGGGCGGCCTGGTAGAGCCGCTCGACCATCGCGTCGACCGGATCCGCAGCGACGGCCTTGGCAGGCTCCCCCGCGGTTTCCGGGGCAGCGCCCGGCACGGGACTGATCGCCACGGCGCGAAAATCGAACTCGCCGCTCAGGGCCTCGTTGCGGGGTTCGGCGTTGTAGGGATCGCCCATCACGCGATGACCGTGGTGATGGTGACGAGGTGCTTCCAGAGTGTTGTACCCCTCCGGCTTGAGCCGGTCGATCTTGTCCCACACCCGGTAAAGCCACAGGCCCTCGGTCGAGCGGTGCACGACGTTGAGGCGGGGGTCGATCGGCTCGGGCGACTTTTCGAGGAACGGACGGTCGCTCAGCGCATTGAGGTAATCGACCATCAGGTTGCCGCTGCGGATGGACAGGCCATTGCGCAGGTAGCCTCCACCGACGTCCGAGTGCGCGCCCGGCACCAGGACGCCGAGAAAGCGCCCGTCGGGCGTCAGGCCCGGATCGATGATGTGGTCGGACTTGAACAGGCCGCGGTGTTCGTCCTTGGAAAAGATCTGCACGCCCGAGATCACCGACGGCGGCAACCGCCGGTCGTAGTCGTTCACCGGAGCCCCCGTGCCCACCGCGTCGAACAACCCGACGACCTGGGCCACCTTGCCTGGCTCGACCAAGGGCGGTTTGGTGTATTCGACGTGGGTGATGTTGCCGTGGGAGTCGTAGGTGTAGACGGCCCCGCTCGGGTTCTGGATGCCTCGTTCCTGTACGAGGCGGGCGAAGCTCGCGGTTTCTTCTGCGCCACGGCTGAAGCCAACGTCAGCTACGCGAATTTCGGCCTTAGGATCTTCCTGAAGCCACTGCCATGCGCGCCAGATGAACTGTTGGTACATGGCCTCGACGCGCGCCTCATGGGTGTAGCCGATAGCGCCGTCGAGAATGCGCGATGTCCAACGGTCCTGCGTGCCTGGGCCGGGCAAATAGCCGCTCGAAACTCGGCCTTGGCTGCCGCGCTCCAAAGCTCTGATCTGCCTATCTATCTCCGCCACGTTAGTTGCGTGTTCGGGATCTTTAAACTTGTCGTTTCCAGTGCCGTCAAATGCTGCTACATATAGATGCTCATGGACGTTGACTTCATGAAGCAGTACCGGCGCCTTGAAACGGGATAGTTTTTGGCTTGCATCCCGATACAGCTGCATGTCGCTGTCACAAGGAACGTAGAAGGTCACATTTTCTTTTGGCCCGCCATCGGCGTCCAAAATTTGCTCGTCGCCCATCCTTGGCCTCTGATCGGTTGTTTAGAACGTGCGTGACCAAACCAAGATCAGATCCGTTCTCGCGTCGCTGTACTTGTTTCCCGGGATCTGCTGTGCCTTAGTTGGAATGAAGGCTCTCATGAAGACGCTCACAGTCCGGTCATTGACCTCAAGATAGATGCTTGGCTCGAGAGCTGGCCCAGGCTGCGGGAAGGCGCCGTCCGCAATCTCGTCGTTTGGGACCGAATAGCGGACTAGTTCGTCTTTGAAGATAAAGCCGATATCGACCACGGTTTCATGAAGGGTTCCATCCAGCGATTTCCAGCGGACTTGGGCCGGTGGCGGAAAGTTTTGTATTGCCAAGTAACCGGCCGGGCTCCATTTCTTTCGATAGTCGGGGGAGGGCGGTGGTGACGCGACCACTTCCCCTGAATAAAGTCGAGTGAAATTGTTGTTGGCGTAAATCACTTCGCATCCGACGGTGTTGTAGCAATAGGCGGCGAAATCGTGCCGTTTGAACGTCAACGGGAAACGATTGGATCCCAAGTGCTTGATCGAGGTATCGGAAGGAAGTGCCATGGCAGATAGACATCCTGTCAGTGCGATAAGAATCAGCAAGGCGCGGAAGGCAAGGCGGGCGTGTCGCATGATCGGGCGTCCTGCTCGATGCGGGAAAGGGAAGGTCGAATCTAGGCGATGCCGGCGCGAGACCGCAATGGACGATCCCCTACAAGCGGGACGGGGATCGCCGATTCCCTAGTGGATGCCCGAGGACGCCACGAACCAGGCGACCACCGCCAGCAGGTTGTTCACGCCATGCGCGACCACCGCGGGCCATAACGAGCCCGATCGCAGCCGCAGCCAGGCCAGCGCCGCGGCCAGCAGGGCCAAGTTGGGAACGGCGTACCAGAGGAAGCCCAGGTCCGGCAGGTGCACGCAGGCGAACAGCAGGGAGCTGATCGCGATCGCCCAGCCGGCATGCATCCGCCGCAACAGCGCCGAGAGCAGGGCGCCGCGGAAGAGCAGTTCCTCGACCAGCGGGCCGAGGCTGACCACCACCAGCGCCAGCGGCAGGCGCAGCAACAGCGAGGCGGCGCCGCCGATCTGCTTGACGTCCTGGGTGACCTGGTGGCCGTGCGCCACCCAGCGGGTCAGCCAGCCACCGGCGATCGGCAGGGCGAGGCCTAGCAGCACCGCCGCCAGGTAGAACAGCGGACGACCCGGGCGCGTCAGGCCAAGGCCGGGCGGCGCGCCATGCGACCAGGCCGCGGGCCAAAGCCTTCGCACCAGCACGATGGTCACGCTGGCAGCCAGCAGCAGCGTCAGGATCACCATCAACGCATTGGTATCCGGCTGAGCCAGCACCGCCTTGATGCGCGCGGCCATGCCGGCCGCCGGCGCGCCGGAGACGCCCAGCGCGAAACCCAGTCCGACCCCGACCAGGCCGCTGGCGAGGAACTGCAGCGCGAAATAGAGAACGATCATGCCGATCGCGCTGCCCAGGTGAGGCAATCGCGCATCGTGCAGCGAGGGGTGGAGCGGGCGGGAGGGCATCGGCCGGAAACAACCTGCGGGAAATGGACGGACGGACGCGGCCCGGTCGCCCACGCTAGCCGTGGGGCGGGGCACGGCGCAATCCTGCGGACCGTTCAACCGGCCAGCAACGCGCGACCCAGGCCGCTCAACGCCATGAGCAGCGTCGCCGCCCATGCGGCCATGCCGAGTACGAAGCCGCCGCCACGCCTGGCTGCCTCCTGCAGGTAGGCCAGCGCGTACCAGGTCCGCGCGGCCAGCCAGACTAGGCCAGCGACTCCCGCCCAGAATGCGAAGCCGTAGTGCGCAGCCAGCCACAGCGTGGGCAGGAACAGCAGCGCGGCCTCGAGCGTGTTCATCTGCACGCGGAACGCCCGCTCGAAGGCTGGGTGGCCGCTAGTCGCCGGCGCGTGGACCTGGTAACGGCCGCGTGCACGGCCCACCGCGAAGGCGGTGCCGAACATCAGCAGGACGGCGAGCAGGGTGACCAGGGCGGGCAGGTTTTCTTTCATGGAGGGCTGCGCAGTTGAACGGTGGCCTACTGTAGCGGCAACGTCCACGCGCGGGAGACGTGCCGGCGGGTAGTGTACCCTGACCGCGCTGCGGCGCATGGCGAGGCGGACGGCATGGACTGGCAGAAGGGCGAGCGTAGCCGGAACGTGGAAGTCGACAGCGGGCGGGGTGGCGGCGGTGGTTTCGGCTTCGGTGGCGGCCGCGGGATGGGCATCGGCGGCCTGATCGTGCTGGCCATCCTGGGCTGGGTGTTCTTCAAGGACCCGACGGCGCTGCTCGATCAAGGCGGTCAGGCCGGCCCGGCCACGAGCCAGGTCAGCGAGCCGGCCCAGGTCGACCCGCAGCAACGCGACTTCGTCAGCGCGATCCTGGGGTCGACCGAGAAGACCTGGGGCGACATCTTTGCCGCCAACGGGCGCCAGTACGTGGATCCGACACTGGACCTGTTCAGCGGCGGCGTGCGCACCGCCTGTGGCCTGGCTTCCACCGCGGTGGGTCCGTTCTACTGCCCGGGTGATCAGAAGGTCTACCTCGATCTGTCGTTTTTCCGGGAACTGCAGGATCGCTTTGGCGCGGCCGGCGACTTCGCACGCGCATACGTGATCGCGCACGAGGTCGGCCACCATGTCCAGAAGCTGCTGGGCGTGTTCGATCAAGTGCAACAGGCGCGCGAACGGGGCGCGCCGATGGAGGGCGCCAACGGTCTTTCGGTGCGCCAGGAGCTGCAGGCCGACTGCTTTGCGGGGGTGTGGGCCAACCGCAGCGAACAGCGGTTGCACTGGCTGCAGGCAGGGGATGTCGAGGAGGCGTTGAACGCCGCCAGCAAGATCGGCGACGACACCTTGCAGCGCGAGACCCAGGGGACGGTGGTGCCCGACTCGTTCACCCACGGCACTTCGGCGCAGCGGGTGAAGTGGTTCAAGGCGGGACTGGAGAGCGGGCAGGTCTCCCGTTGCGACACGTTCTCCGGAGATATCTGATTCGGGTTGCCGCGGCATGTCGGCCCTCTGACTTCGGCTCTTTCGGCATCTGGGGAACGGTTCGGAATTGCGGTTCACCCTGATCGTAGAAGTCGAAGGGCCTCCCCGCCGAAACCCAACCCGCGCTAAACGGCTGCCGGCAAAGCGTTTTTTGCCGGCATCCGCATCTTTCGCCGGACCTCGCCACGCCCTAGAATCCGCGCGCTGCGCGCCAGGGGGTGCGCCTTCCCGTTCGGTCCATGGCCCATCCCTGCCTGAGTTGCGGCGCCTGCTGCGCCTTCTTCCGCATCGCTTTCCACTGGTCCGAAACCGATCCCTTCCTGGGCGGCACGGTGCCGGTCGAACTCACCGAAAAGCTGGATCCGCACCGCGTCGTGATGCGGGGTACGCAGTCCAAACAGCCGCGCTGCGTGGCGCTGAAGGGAACCATCGGCGAGGCGGCCTATTGCGGCATCCATCCGATCAAGCCGTCGGTGTGCCGGGAGGTCGAGCCATCGTGGGAGTTCGGCCGGCACAGCCTGCAGTGCGACAAGGGCCGCATCGCCCACGGCCTGCGCCCGCTGACGCCGGAAGACTGGCTGGATTCCGGTGGCGACAGCGCGCCGCCGTTGCCGCAGAGCGCCTGAAGGCCTCAGCGCAGCGGCGCACCCTCGCGGTACTCGCGCACGAACTGCCGCAGTTCCGCCTCGTTGAGGTCCGACACGGCCACGTACCGCATACCGCCGCCGCTCCACTCGATGGCCGTGTAGCCGTGCTGGCGATACGGCTGCGGGTCGGCAGCGGCCTCGCCCGGCCACTGGAAAACGTTGATGACGTGCAGGTGCCGCCGGTAGACCAGGGCCGCGACCGTGCGTCCGCCGACCACGTCCAGGCGGCCGCCCGCCAGCGGGAAGCCCTGGCCGGCCAGGTCCTTCACTTCGGGCGAGAAATCCAGGCGGCCCTCGAACCATGGCTTGACCGTATGCCGGTCGGTGGATGCCACGTCCATCAGATGCTGTGGCTGCAGGGAACGCAGGTGGCCGGAAACGGCCTGCGCGACCAGGGCGTCGTCCGCCGTGCCGGGAGCGCGCAGGCTGCCGATCCAGGCAGGGCTGGTGAGCAGCAGCGCGCCGGCAAAGCCCGCGGCCAGTGCAAACGCGAGCGGGCCCCGTCGCGGCCTGGCCGTGGTCGAGGCCGGTGCGGCGACAGGAGCAGTCGCTCGCCACCGTGCGCGCAGCGCATCCGGCGCGCGACGGTACAGGGCCGGCTGCGCCAGTGCCGTGCGCAGCTGGGCGTGGTCCGCATAACGGGCGGCGCAGGCGTTGCAGGCACCCAGGTGTGCCAGCAACGACGCGCTTTGCGCCGCGTCCAGTTCGTCGTCCAGGTAGGCATGCAGCAGCAGCCGGGTTTCATCGCACGTCATGGCGGCCTGCCTCCGTCGAGGGTGGGGAGAGGTCGGCGCGGAGCCGTTCGCGCGCCCGCGCCAGCCGGGACATCACGGTGCCGATCTTCTGTCCGGTGACCGCCGCGATCTCCTTGTAGGAACACTCCTCCAGTTCGCGCAGCACGATCACCTCGCGCAGCGGTGGCGGCAGGCGTTCGAGCGCCTGCTGCAGCGACCCGATGTCCACCGCCAGCAGAGTGCGTGCCTCCGGCGAAGGTCCCTCGTCGGGCAGCGCCAGGACCTCGTCGTCCAGACTCTCGCGCTGGCTTTCGGGTGCGTGCCTGGCATGCAGCGTGTAGCAGGTGTTGCGCACGATCGCGAGCAGCCAGACGCGCGCGTCGCCGCCGCGAAAGCTGCCGAAATAACGCAACGCGCGCAGCAGCGATTCCTGCACGACGTCCTGGGCGTCGGCGTCGTTGCGCACCAGCCAGCGGGCCAGGTTGTACGCCGCGTCGAACCACGGCAATACCACGGCTTCGAAGCGCGCCATGGTGACGGCATCGGTGGGCGCGGCGGCGAACGAATCGGCGGACATAAGGTAGTTACCTCGCTCGCGGCGACTTTATTCCCGTCGCGCGAGGGCCGGAATAGGCGGCCTGTCCACGCGGTAACGCAGGAAGGAACGCGCGGATTGCCCTCGCGTCCTGCGCGCGCCATCCGGCATGCGCTCCACCGGAGCCCCCGACATGAATGACCCCCGCGACGACGCGCCGATCGACCGGCGCCATTTCCTCAAGTGCATGGCCTGGGCCGGTACCGGCACCCTGTGGCTGATGAAGGGCGGCGTGCTGCAGGCGCGCACGCTCGACGCCGGCGCCCGGCCGGATCCGGATGCCAGCTTCAGTTTCGTCCAGGTCAGCGACTCCCACATCGGCTTCCACAAGGCGCCCAACCCCGACGTGGTGGGCTCGCTGCGCGCCTCGCTGGCGCTGGTCGATGCGCAGCCGCGGCGGCCGGATTTCCTGATCCATACCGGCGATCTCACCCACCTGTCCCGCCCCGAGGAGTTCGAGACGCTGGCCGGCGTGATGGGCGAGCGCCGTGCGCGCCAGGTGTTCTACGCGCCGGGCGAGCACGACGTGATCGGCGACAACGGCGCGGAGTTCTTCCGCCGTTTCGGCCAGCACCAGCAGCCCGGTGGCTGGTACAGCTTCGACCATCGGGGCGTGCACTTCGTCGGCCTGGTCAACGTGCTCAACCTGAAGGCGGGCGGGCTCGGGTACCTGGGACCTGACCAGCTGGCCTGGCTGAAGAAGGATCTGGCGCCGCTGTCAGCGGAGACACCGGTGGTCGTGTTCGCGCACATGCCGATGTGGCCGCTGTACCCGCAGTGGGGCTGGGGCACCGACGACAGTGCGCAGGCGATGGGCTACCTGCGCCGGTTCGGCTCGGTCAGCGTGCTCAACGGGCACATCCACCAGATCCAGCAGAAGGTCGAGGGCACGATCACGTTCCACACCGCGCGCTCCACGGCGTACCCGCAGCCGCCGCCCGGCGTGGGAGCGGGGCCCGGCCCATTGAAGGACGTGCCGCCCGGCCGGTTGCACAGCTACATCGGTGTGCGCGAGGTGCGGCACGTGCGCGGGCGCCAGGCGCTTGCCGTTACCGAGGAGGTGTTGCCGTGAGCGGTCGGTGGCCTCTGCTCGGTGCGTTCGCCGTCGCCCTGGCGTCGGGCTTTCTGCCGGCGTCCGCCGGTGCAACGCAGTCGACGACCGTGAAAGTGGAGATACGAAATTTCGCGTTCGGCCCGAAAGCGCTCACCATCCACGCGGGCACGCGCGTGGTGTGGACCAACCTGGACGAGGAACCGCACACCGTCACCAGCGCAGGCGGAGCGTTCAAATCCTCCGCGGCGCTGGACACGGACGACAGCTACGCGGTCACCTTCGCCAGGGCCGGCACCTACACCTACTACTGCGCCATCCATCCGATGATGGTCGGCACGGTGGTGGTGCAGTAGCGCCTCAGCCGAAGCGGTAGATGTCCATCGCCAGGATGCCGTAGTCGATACCGGCCTCGATGCGCTGCGCGCGCGGTTGCGCGCCCGCGGCGCCGAGTGCCACGAACAGCGGCAGCAGGTGTTCGTCGGTCGGATGGGCGCGCTGGGCGAAGGGCGCCTGGCGGCGGTAATCGAGCAGTGCATCGACGTCGCCGGCGGCCAGGCGCTCTTCCACCCAGGCGATGAACGGGCGCACGTACGGCGCCTCGCGCTCCGCGCCGTAGCCCATGCGCAGGTCGCCCAGGTTGTGGGTAATGCTGCCCGAGCCGATCACCAGCACGCCTTCGTCGCGCAACGATGCCAGTGCGCGGCCGACCGCAAGGTGGTGGGCCGGATCGCGTCCGGGCTGGATCGAGATCGGCACGACCGGTATGTCGGCGGCGGGATAGAGCAGGCGCAATGGCACCCAGGCGCCGTGGTCCAGCCCATGTTGCGGGTCGAGGCGGGCGTCAAGGCCGGCCTGCGAGAGCATCTCCAGGACCCGATCGGCCAGTGCCGGGGCGCCCGGAGCGGGGTAGTGGATCTGATAGAGCTCGGCGGGAAAGCCGAAGAAGTCGTGCACCGTTTCGGGCTGCGCCGCGCCACCCACCTGAGGGCCGTCGCTCAGCCAGTGGGCGGTAGCGATCACGATCGCCTGCGGGCGCGGCAGCTCGGCGGCCAATTCGGCCAGGCGCTCGCGCACCGGCCCCGGCTGCAGCGCGGTCATCGGCGAGCCGTGGGAGATGTAGAGGCTGGGCAGGGTGGTCATGTTCCCGGAACCTTTTGGGCCCATTCGCGGGCGATGTCCTTCGGATAATCGGGGCGAAACCTGCGCCCGCAAGCGGCCGTTACGCCAGCGGTCGGCCCAACCCCAGGCGCAGCGGATCGAGCAGGCGGCCATAGTGCCCGGCGCGTGCGGTGTCGCGGTTGAGCGGCTGGCGGACCTGCGCGGCGCTGGGCGTGCGGATGGCGCGCATGGCGCGGTGGAAGTCCAGGCATGCCGCGTCGAACGGCAGGCCGCAGAAGTCGAGCAAGGCGCGGATCTCGCCCTCCGGATCGGCCAGCAACGCCTCGTAGCGCTGGGTGCGGATGCGCTCCGGCGCCGTGGCCTGCCACCGATCCAGCGCCGCCTCGTAGTCCCGCACGTAAGCGGCGATGTCGGTCAACGTGCACGCGAAGTGCGGCAACCGGTAGAACTGCTGCTTGAAGCACGACCAGCCGGCCTCCAGCGCGTCGCGTCGCACGTCGACGATGCGTGCGCCCGGCAGCATCGCGCCGAGCACGCCGGCGTAAAGCCAGTTCTCCGGCAGCTTGTCGGTGAAGCGAGGACGCTGCCGGCGCCATCGTGCGGTGCGCTCGAGGTAGCGCTGGCCCAAGCGCTGCCAGTCCTGTGCCGTGGCGGATGGTACCCACCGCGGAAACGGCTGGCCGCGGCGGCTGGACTCTTCCACCAACACCTCGCCCAGGTCCGGCAGTTCGCTGGCGCCCTCCACCATCGGGTGCGCGGCGAGGATCTGTTCGAAAAGCGTGGAGCCCGAGCGCGGCAGGCCGACGATGAAGATCGCCTCTTTGCCCTGCACCGAGTCGACCGGCGCCGGCAGCTTCGCGCCGGCGGCGACCACCGATTCCACGAACGCATGGAAACCGCCGGCCTGCCACGGGGCCAGTCGACGCTGGCGCGCGTTGGCGTCGCCCAGGGCGGCGAACGCCTCCTCGTATCGACCCTGGTCTTCGTTGGCCTTGCCGAGTGCAAAACCCATGGCGATGCGATCGGGTTCGGCCACGTCGGTGCGTTCGAGCATTGCGGCGAGCCGGGCCCGGTCGTCGTCCGAAAGCGGCTGCGTCTTGATGTTGGCGAGCCCTCGCCAGGCATCCCCGCAGGAAGGGTGCAGCGCGAGCGCCGCCCGGTAGCGCTGGTCGGCTTCCCCGAAACGGCCCAGGTGCACGAGCGCATCGCCAAGCAGCACGTGGGCGGGGAGCAGAGTCGCCTCCAGCGAGCAGGCGCGCTCCAGCGCCTCCACCGCCGGCTCGGTGTAGCCCAGCACCTGCAGGTTACGGCCCAGGTTGAACCAGCCCATCGGATAGTCAGGCGCCAGTGCGCAGACCTGCCGCCAGTGCGCGAGCGCCGCCTCGACGTCGCCGGCCGCCTGCTCGGCGTTGCCAAGGTCGGTGAGCGCCAGGGGATCGTCCGGCCACTGCCGCAGCACCGCGCCAAGCACCTCGCGCGCGGCGTCGTATTGCCGGGCACGGGTATGCAGGATGCCGAGCATGCGCAGGGCCTCGGGATGTTCCGGTGCGCCCGCCAGCACGGCGCCGAGCATCTGTTGCGCGGGCGCCAGCGCGCCATCGCGGATCGCCCGCGCCGCCGCCTCGAGCTGCTGGCGCTGCCCCGGCGACAGGCCGGCAACACGCGTGGCCATGTCGGTCGGACGCTCGGGACGGGGCCAGGAAGCAGACATCGGGAATCTCGCCGGGTGGAAGGGCGATGGTACCCGGCTAGCTTCGCTTGCTGCGCAAGCGCTCGATGCGTAAGGGGTGGCGGGCTCGGTAAGCAAACCCACCTTTCCCTAAGCCACTCACCCTGAGCGCAGGCCGCAGGCCGGAGTCGAAGGGCCCGCCAGCTGGCTGCTCAGGCGGACGAGAGGTCCGCCCGAAGCTTCATTTGTGCCGCGGCGGCTTCCCACCCGGGCGGGGCTTGAATCCGCCCGGCCGTGGCCGGCGCGGTGGCGTGGCGCCGGCCGGCTCTTCCGTGCCGTCCCATTCGCTGATGCGCAGCTGCTGCTGGCTTACCCAGACCTTCTTGAGGTGATCGAACACCTCCTTGGGCATGCCGTCGGGCAGGTCGATCAGGCTGTAGTCGCCGCGGATGCTGACGCGGCCGATGAATCCGCTTTCCAGGCCGGCTTCATTGGCAATGGCACCGACGATGTTGCCGGGCTTGACGCCATGTTCGTGGCCGACCTCGATGCGATAGGTGCGCTTGCCCGGCTCCGGTGCGCTGTGCGGGCGCGGCGGGCGGCTGTCGAAGTTCCGCGGCGGGGCGCCTTCGCGGGCCTCGCGCGGCTTGCGCTCGTGCGGCGGGCGGCGTTCGCCATCGCGCTCGCGCGCTTCATGCGGCGCCGGCTCGCGGCGCTCGTACTCGCGCTTGGGTGGCGGCGCCAGCAGCAGCGGGCGGTCGCCCTGTGCGATCCGCGCCAGCGCGGCGGCGATCTCGAGCGCCGGCACGTTGTGCTCCTGCTCGTACTGCTCGATCAACTGCTGGAACTGGCCCAGTTCGCCCTGCGCCATGGTGTCGGTGATGCGCTGCTTGAAGCGGGCGATGCGCACATCGTTGACCGCCTCGACGGTGGGCAGCTTCATCTCTTCGATCGGCTGGCGCGTGGCTCGCTCGATCGCGCGCAGCATGCCCTTCTCGCGCGGCGTGACGAACAGGATCGCCTCGCCGCTGCGACCCGCGCGGCCGGTCCGGCCGATGCGGTGCACGTAGCTTTCGGTGTCGTAGGGGATGTCGTAATTGAACACGTGGCTGATGCGCTCGACGTCCAGACCGCGCGCGGCCACGTCGGTGGCGACCAGGATGTCCAGCTTGCCTTCCTTGAGCTGCTGGATCACGCGCTCGCGCTGCGGCTGGGCGATGTCGCCATTGATCGCGGCGGCGGCCAGTCCGCGGGCGGTGAGCTTCTCGGCCAGTTCCTCGGTCGCCTGCTTGGTGCGCGCGAAGATGATCATCGCGTCGAACGGCTCGGCTTCCAGGATGCGGGTCAACGCATCGAGCTTGTGCATGCCCGAGACGAACCAGTAGCGCTGGCGGATGTTCGCCGCGGTGGTGGTCGAGGACTTGATGGTGACCTCGACCGGCTCCTTCAGGTGGCGCTGCGCGATCTTGCGGATCGGCGCCGGCATGGTCGCGGAGAACAGCGCGACCTGGCGCGTCGGCGGCGTCGCCTCGAGGACTTTCTCGACATCGTCGATGAAGCCCATGCGGAGCATCTCGTCGGCTTCGTCGAGCACCAGGTACTTGAGGTCGGAAAGATCCAGCGTGCCCTTGTCCAGGTGGTCGATCACGCGGCCGGGCGTGCCGACCACGATGTGCACGCCGCGGCGAAGCGCGTGCAACTGCGGGCCGTAGCTCTGGCCGCCATAGATCGGCAGCACCTGGAAGCCGGGAATGTGCGCGGCGTAGCGCTGGAACGCTTCGGCCACCTGGATGGCCAATTCGCGCGTGGGCGCCAGCACCAGCGCCTGCGGCTTGCCGGGCCTGGCCTCGATGCGCGAGAGGATCGGCAGCGCGAACGCGGCGGTCTTGCCGGTGCCGGTCTGCGCCTGCCCGAGCACGTCGCGGCCTTCGAGCAGCGGCGGGATCGTGGCGGCCTGGATCGGGGAGGGCGACTCGTAGCCGACGTCGGCGAGCGCCTGCTGGATTTCGGGACGCAGCGCGAGCGCGGCAAAACCGGCCGGCGCCGGGTCGTGGTCGGCCGGCGTGGGACCTGGAACGGGGGATGACATGGGAACCTCGGATATGGGCAGCGGCGAGCAAGGGCGGCGCCGCGCAGCGCGGCATTCTAGCAGCCTCGCCGCAGTGGCGTCGGCGTCGGGTACACGTGGCGTGGGCGGGCCGTGGTTATGATCGGGCGCTTGTGTGGTTGGAGAGCGAAGCGATGACAATGGTCGAAACGCTGTCGGAGCAGCGTTGCCACGGCGGCGTGCAGGGTTTCTACCGGCACGTGTCCGAGGCGTGTGGCCCGATGCGGTTCGCGGTCTTCCTGCCGCCGCAGGCGGAGCGCCAGGCCTGTCCGGTGCTGTATTTCCTCGCCGGGCTGACCTGCACCGAAGAGACCGCCACCATCAAGGCCGGCGCGCAGCGGTTCGCGGCCGAGCTGGGCCTGGCGTTGGTAATGCCCGACACCAGCCCGCGCGATACCGGTTTTGCCGGCGCCACGGGCGACTGGGAGTTCGGCGAAGGTGCGGGGTTCTACCTCGATGCCACCCAGGCGCCATGGGCGTCGCGCTTTGCCATGCGGAACTACATTGTCGACGAACTGCCTGCGCTCCTTGCGAAGCGGTTTCCTCTGGACGTCGCCCGCGCGGGCGTGTGCGGCCATTCGATGGGCGGCCATGGCGCGCTCACCCTGGCCTTGGCATACCCGCAGCGTTACCGTTCGGTGTCGGCCTTCGCGCCCATCGTGGCGCCATCCCGGGTGCCATGGGGACAGAAGGCGTTCGCCCGGTACCTGGGCGACGACCGGCAGTCCTGGTCCGACTACGACGCCTGCGCGCTGGTGGAACGACGAACCTTTCCCGGCACGATCCTGATCGACCAAGGCGAGGCCGACCGCTTTCTCGCCGAGCAGTTGCGTCCGGAGCTGTTCGAGAAGGCATGCGCCGCGGCCGGGCAGTCACTGGTCCTGCGCCGGCAGCCGGGCTATGACCACAGCTACTGGTTCATCAGCACGTTCATCGAGGATCACCTGCGCCATCACGCACAAGCGCTGGTGTAGCAGTCGGTCCCGGTGCGCCTGTCGGAGCCTTCCCCCGCCTTGCGGTTGAAGGCTCGAAGCGAGCGCGTCGAACGCTTTCGGTCAGCCGCGCGTTTCCGGCCGTGTGGCGCCGCCGGCGGGGCGGCTGCGGCGACGGTTGTTGCGGCCGGCGTTGGCAGGCGCACGGCCCTGACCATGGTTGCCGCCATGGCTCGCATGACCGTTGCGCGCGGGGCGCGGCTGGCGCTGGCCCTGCACCGGACGCGGCGCACCGGCGTCGAGGCGCAGCGGGGTGGAGGGTTCGAAGCCCGCCACGTCGCTGATCCCGATTTCCTGCTTGAGCAGCTTGCGGATGTCGCGCAGCAGACCCGATTCATCGTGGCTGACCAGCGACACGGCCATGCCCTCGGAGCCGGCACGGCCGGTGCGCCCGATGCGGTGCACGTAATCCTCGGCGACCATCGGCAGATCGTGGTTGATCACCATCGGCAGCTGGTCGATGTCGATGCCGCGGGCGGCGATGTCGGTGGCGACAAGCACCGTGATGCGGCCGCTCTTGAAGTCGCCCAGCGCCTTGGTGCGCGCGTTCTGGCTCTTGTTGCCGTGGATCGCGGCGGCACGCAGGCCGGAGGTTTCCAGGAACTTCACCAGCTTGTCCGCGCCGTGCTTGGTGCGGCTGAACACCAGGCTCTGGCGGCGGCTGTCCTGCGAGAGCACGTGCAGCAGCAGGTCGCGCTTGCGGGAGGCATCGACCGGATGCACGTGATGGGTGACGGTCGGCGCCACGGTATTGGGCGGCGTGACCGACACCTCGCGCGGCGAGCGCATGAACTGCATCGCCAGCGCCTTGATCGGCTCGGCGAAGGTGGCCGAGAACAGCAGCGTCTGGCGCTGCTTCGGCACGGACTGGAGGATGCGCTTGATCGCGGGCAGGAAGCCCATGTCGAGCATGCGGTCGGCCTCGTCCAGGATCAGCACTTCGACGCCGGAGAGGTCGACCGAGCGCTGCTGCATGTGGTCGATCAGGCGGCCGGGCGTGGCGATCACCACGTCCACGCCGCGGCGCAGCGCCTGCATCTGCGGGCCCATGCCGACACCGCCGAAGATGGTGGTGCTGGAGACGCGCAGGTGCTTGCCGTAGTCGCGCAGGTTGTCGTGCACCTGGGCGGCCAGCTCGCGGGTCGGGGTCAGCACCAGTGCGCGCGGACGGCGGGTCTGCGTGGCGCCGGCGGTGGAAAGGTGCTGCAGCAAGGGCAGCGCGAAGGCGGCGGTCTTGCCGGTGCCGGTCTGCGCGGCAGCGAGCAAGTCGTGACCTTCCAGCACCAACGGGATGGCGCCGGCCTGGATCGGGGTGGGCTGGGTATAGCCCTGGTCGGCAAGCGCGCGCAACAACGCGGGCGCAAGGCCCAGCGATTCGAAAGACATGAAAACACTCCTGTGCAACCCGGAGCGTTCTTTCAGAACCGCGTTGCGATATGGGGAAGGGGCGGTTGAAGACCGCAACGGCTGCTAAGCCGTCCGCGCAGTATAGCGCAAGCGGCACGAGCCTGCCTGTGGGGCCGCTGGCCTGAACTGGAGGCGGTCGTCCCCGGGGGCACGCCTACGGCGAAGACGCGGCAGCCGGCCGCCGGGCCACGATCAGGTAGCTGTTGAAGGGGGTGCGTCCCCACAGCGGGGTGAGCGTGGTGACGAGGCCCGCGCGTTCGAGCGGCGCGGTCACCTCTTGTGCGGAAGGGTAATGGTCCGCGCCCACGCGCATCCAGCCGGTGGCATGCAGCACGTGCTCCTCCAGCACGGTGGCGTGGAAGCGCCAGTGCTTCGCCCGCAACACGTTGCGGATCATCAACTGCGCTCCGGGAGCCACGTGGGTGGCCAGCTGTTCGAGCAGCGGGGACTGGCGCGCCGCCGGCAGGTAATGCAGGACGTCGAGCAGGCTGACGTGGCCGCGGAAATCCGGAAGGTCGGCAACGTCGGCGCAGCGCAGATCCAGCGCGTCGCCGATCGCCGCCGCGGCGCGGCGGCCGGTGGCGATCTTGCGCTCGTCGTGATCGATCCCGACATAGCTCCGCAGCGCGCCGCAGCCATACAGGTAGTGCCCGAGCAGGCCGATGCCGCAACCGACGTCGAGCAGCGGGAAGGGCGGGGCTTCCTGCAGCAACCGGGCGACGGCCCCGTACACCGGGTCGCTCGCCAGTTTGCCGCGCACGTATTGTCGCTGGTTGAACCCGGTGAAGCGCGCCGACAACGTGGCGCGCATCGACCGGTCGAGGTGATGCCGCGGGCGCACCGTCAAGGCTGGCGCTCCGGCGGCATGGCCGGGTGGCGGAACGCGTGTCGGGACGATCGTGGCATGGCCGGGCTCCGGGGGCGGGAAGCCAGTATAGGCAGGCTGCAATCGCCGGATGTGCAAACGGCGCATGTGCGGGCGGGCGGACGCGCGACGGGTGAAAAGAACGAGCCCGGCGCAGGGCCGGGCTCGTGGGTACAACCATGGATGACAGCTTTACTGGCAGGTCACGCCCACCGCATTGAACGCGGCCACCACGTCGCTGCGCGAGTAGCCGTAGTCGTCCGCCGCGTTCTCCACGCCACAGGCGCCGGAGTTGAACGTGGCGGTGGCGGTCCAGTACATCGCGTTGGCACGCTCGAACACCTCGAACGCCTTGCGCGTGTTCCAGGTCGAGGTCTTGGCCAGCGTGCAGAACGCCTTGTTGTAGACGCCACTGGAGTAATGCACGTCAAGCCCGCTGTAGTACTGCGAGGCGTTGTCGATCGAGCCTCCATCCTTGCTCGGCGTGCACATCCAGCGCAGCGCCGGGTCGGTCTTGGTGATGTCGGCGCCGACCAGCCAGTCGTTGGCACCGCGGTCGTAGTACTCGGCCGCTTCGCCGGCCATGTCCGAGAAGGCCTCGTTCATGCCGCCGGACTGGCCGGAGTACTGCAGGTTCGAGTGCTGCTCGGTGAAGCCGTGGCTGATCTCGTGGCTGGTCACGTCCAGCGCGGTGAGCGGGTAGAAGTAGCTCGCGCCGTCGCCGAAGTTCATCGACGAGCCGTTCCAGAACGCGTTCTCGTAGTTGCGGCTGTAGTGCACGTTCATCACCAGCTGCATGTTCAGCGGCGGCGCGCCGAACCAGGCGTTGTACATGTCGTGCACGACGGCGCCGAAGTGGTGCGCGTCGTTGATCGGCGAGTAGGCACCATTGATGCCGTCGCCACTGCTGGTCGGGCAGGTGAAGGTCCACAGGGTCGCGCGGGTGCGACTCTGGTTCATGTTGTTGGTCTTCACGTTCGGGTTGACCATCGAGCAGGTACTGCCCGACTGGGTAACCGCCAGCGCCGGATAGTCGGTGCCGTAGAAGTACTGGCCGGTCTTCTGGTTGCCGCCCGGGCCATTGGCGCTGGCCGCCGTCCCGGTGCCGCCACCACCGCCGCCACCGGGCTTGCCCTTGGTGGTCAGGCCTTCCCAGCTCTTCACCACCGCGCCCGTGTTGGCGTCGATGATCGCGGTCGGACGGGTCGGGCGGCCGTTGTGGTCGTCGAAGAACGAGGTCAGGTAGACCAGCCGCGCCTTCTTGCCTTCGGCGTAGACGTAGAGCTCGTGCTTGACGTTCTGCAGGCTGGCATCGGAGATCGCGTGGGCGCCGATGCCGTAGGGCAGGAAGCCGGCATGCTGGCGCAGCGCGGCCAGCGCCTGGGCGCCGCTCAGGCGCGGCGTGACCGAGGCCAGGTCGAAGCCCAGGCCATTGGACAGGTGGCCATCGACGCTGCGCACGTTGCCGGCGGCATCGCGTTCGACCACCACGCTGCGGCCGTACACCGGCACGCCGCGGAACATCTGGTGCTCACGGGTCTTGATCGTGCCGTGGGTGGTGCGCAGCTGAAGGCCCGGGGCCAGCGAGGCCTGCGGGTCCATGCCCAGACGCTGGTTCAGCGCGCTGGAACTCAGGTGGCCCAGCGCGGGCGCATGGATGTGGCTCGGCGTGGCAGCCTGGGCAGCGGTGGCCACGAGCAGGCCGAGGGCGCCCAGCAGAGCGCCGGCAAGCGGTTTTTGCATCATTGGTGTTTCCCTCCCAAGGAAATGGATGGGCGGTCGGGGGCGTCCTGCCTCGTCGCGCCGTCACATCGGCACTCGCCGACCCTCCCCAGGAAGCGAACGTGCCGACAGGGCAACCTACGCCGTTCCGGGAAGCATGTCATCCTGCCGCGCAGCATCCTGGCGGCGGCCCCCCTGGGACCGCGTGCTAGCCTGATGACCGGTCTCGATGCTGGGAGCGGCCGCATGAGTGTTCTGTCCACGTTGCGTGAGCTGGACCATGACCAGCGTCACACCGTGCTGGCCAGCTTCCTGGGCTGGACGCTGGACGCCTTCGACTACTTCCTGCTGACTTTCGTGATCGTCGGCGTGGCCAACGAGTTCGGGGTGGACAAGACCGACGTCACGCTGGCTCTGCTGCTCACGCTGGCCGCACGGCCCCTCGGCGCGCTGATCTTCGGGCGATTGGCCGACCGCTACGGCCGGCGGCCGATCCTGATGCTGGATGTGGTGCTGTTCTCGCTGTTCGAGCTGGCCACCGCGTTTTCCACCTCGCTGACGATGCTGCTGGTGCTGCGCTTCCTGTTCGGCATCGCCATGGGTGGCGAGTGGGGCATCGGCGCGTCGCTGGCGATGGAAGCGATTCCGCCGAAGGCGCGCGGCATCGTTTCGGGCCTGCTGCAGAGCGGCTATCCCTGCGGCTTCTTCCTCGGCGCGCTGGCCAACTGGCTGCTGATCGACCACATCGGCTGGCGCGGGCTGTTCGTCGTGGGCGCCGCGCCGGCGTTGCTGGTGCTGTACATCCGTCGCAAGGTGCCCGAGTCGCCGGTATGGAAGCAGCAGCGTGCCGCACCACGGCGTGGTCTGCGCGAGGCCATGCGCGGGCACTGGAAGCTGGCGCTGTACCTGATGCTGCTGATGACCGCGTTCAACATGTTCAGCCATGGATCGCAGGACCTCTACCACACGTTCGAGGAGGTCAACCTGCACTTGCCGACGGGTTCCACCGCTGCGTTCGTGCTGGTGGCGCTGCTGAATCTGGGTGCGCTCGTGGGCGGGCTGTTCTTCGGCGCGTTGTCGGAGCGGATCGGGCGGCGGCGCGCGATCGTGATCGCCGCACTGCTTTCGATCCCGGTGATCCCGTTGTGGATGTACGGCGGCACGCTGGTGCTCTACGGCGCGGGCGCGTTCCTTATCCAGGTGATGGTGCAGGGCGCCTGGGGCGTGGTGCCCACGCATTTGAACGAGCTCTCGCCGGGCCACGTGCGCGGCACACTGCCAGGCTTCGCCTATCAGACCGGCAACCTGCTGGCTGCGGTCACCGCCACGGCGCAGGCCTGGATCGCCAAGGCGCACGGTGGCGATTACGCCCTCGCCATGGCGGCGTGGATCGCGGTGGTGGCAGTGGTGCTGGCGCTGCTCGCCTGGCTGGGCCCGGAGGCGCGTGGGGTGGGCTTCGTCCGGGCGCCGGACTGATAGAATCGCGGTCTTTGCACCCCAACGAGACAGGCAATGAAGGCAGGCAAGGACAAGGTCATCGCGTTCCACTACACGCTCACGGTGGATGGCGACAAGGTGGAGAGTTCGCACGACAACGGCGAGGCGCTGTGGATCCTGCTTGGCCACGGCCAACTCATTCCCGGTCTGGAAAAGGCGCTGGAAGGCCACGAGGCGGGCGAGACGCTTGCAGCGGACATCGCCCCGGCCGAGGGTTATGGCGAACGCGAGGACGGACGCATCCAGCGCGTGCCCAAGAAGTACTTCCAGCAGGCGAACAAGCTCAAGCCGGGGATGGCCACGGTGCTGTCGCTGAAGGAGGGTGGCCATCGCGCCGTGACCGTGCACAAGGTGGGCATGAGCACGATCGACGTGGACCTCAACCATCCGATGGCCGGCAAGACGCTGCATTTCGACGTGGCGATCGAGGAAGTGCGCGACGCTACCGAGGACGAGATCAAGCACGGTCACGCGCATCCGCCGGGGCAGGAAGCGCACTGAAGCGCGCCGGGCTGCGCTTCAAACGATGACCGAAGCGGCGCCCTCGGGCGCCGTTTTCTTTGCCGTTCTTCCGCCGGAGCATCGGGATGAGGAACGCTCCTGTCCCCGCCGTTCTCTTTGCTCCCTCCTGCCGGAGAAGGCTGGATTCACCTCAATCCAGCAACCGCTTCCCGAACGCGAAGTGGTCCCGCCAATACGGCCCGTCGATGTCATCCAGCCGCACCGTGCCGCCGCTGTTGGGCGCGTGCACGAAGCGTCCCTTGCCGACATACACGCCCACGTGGCTGATGTCCCCGCCGATGTCGAAGAACACCAGGTCGCCGCTGGCCAGGTCGGTCATGCGCCTGACCTTGCGGCCGTCCACGTCGGACATGGCGCGCGAGCTGTGCGGCAGCAGGATGTCCGCCGCGTTGCGATAGATGTAGTCGACCAGCCCGCTGCAGTCGAAACCGCCCTCGGGAGTATTGCCGCCCCAGTGGTAGGGCGTGCCGACCAGCGCGATCGCGCGGAACAACACATCGTTGGCGGTTCCGGCGCTCGCCGCCGATGGCGCCTTCGCGGGCAGGTCCGCCAGCGACGAATGCGAGCTCTTGAACGTAGGCTCGCGCCGATGCGGGGTGCCGGCGCAGGCGGCCAGCAGCAGCACTGCCGTCCCGACCATGGCCAGGCGCAGTCGCGCGGCGGCGGTACGGCATCCGGACGCAGTCATGGCAACCTCGGCAGTGTTTTACCCGAGCTTAGCCAATCAAGGGTTTGCGTCAAGCTCGTGAGGCCAGGTTGCAAGTTTCAATGCGTCGCGTCGACCTGTATTGGGCGTTCGGCCAGCACCTTGCCCGCGGCATTCATGGTGCGCAGGCGGTAGCGCCCGGGACGCAGCCAGAGCGTGTTGTCGCTGCCGCCTTCCAGGAACACGTAACGGTCGGCGGCCACGGCGTCGTCTGCCTCGTCGGCGTAGTGGGCTTCCACCAGGCAGGGAAAAGCCCCTTCGCAAAGGCCGGGACTGACCGCCACCGCCACGCGCTTGCCATTCAGCGAGAGCCAGTCCGGACGATGCCCGTCGGCGGCCGGAGGAAGTGCGATGGTGGCCTTGCCGCCGATCTGCAACGAGATCACGCGGTCGCGCACGTAGGAACTGACATGCTCGTTGGCCGGCGGCAGGATCACGTTCATGTCGTAGAGCCGCGGGCGCGCGCTCCACAGCCGTCCATCCCCCACGTGGCGCAGCACGATGGCCCGCTGCGGGTGGAAGGCTGCGACAAGCTGGTGGTAGGGCTCGCGCAGGGCGACACGCGTGTCCAGCTGGGGCGTCAGGCCGTTCTGCGGCACGCCACGCAGGGAATCGCCGGTACGCACCGCGTTCTTGACAATCCGGTACGCCTCGAGCTCGTTGAAGGGTTCCTCCTCGCGGAGCTCGGTCTGGTCGATATTGAGGATGTCCAGGCCGGTCAGTGCCTGCAAGCGTGCCGCCATCGGCAGCACGTCACCCAGTCGCCCCTTCGCCTTGTCGATGTGCGCATAACCGGCGTGGACGAACAGCTTTGCTTTCGGGTTCCCCGCCAACACTTTCCGGTAGAGCGCGCGTGCTTGTTCCGCTTCGCGGTCCTGCCCGCCGAGCGTGGTCGACTCGTAGGGCACCAGCACGTAGCCCAGGCGCAGCGCCTCGCGCACGATTTCGCCGTACACGGGCTCGCGCACGTATTCGGTGCCGCTATGACCGGTCGGGTAGCCGCGCTGGCGCAGCGCATCGCCGTCTTCCAGCAGTGCCTCGATGGCCAGATGGGTGAAGCCGAGCGCGCGCAGCCGCGGCAGCAGCGCGAGCGTGAGCAGTCGTGTATGGGCGTCGTGGTGCGCCTCGTTGACCATCACCACGCGCCGCCGCGCGGCCAGGTTGACGATGGTGTCCACCGCATCGGCGGCCTGCCATTCGAGGGGCGAAGGCAGCACGGTATCTGCGGGCAGGCGCGCCTTCAGCGGGAAATCGCGTACCGCCTCTCCATAGAGCCCAAGCTCGCTTTCGCTGAAGGCGAAGTATTGTTGCGCCGTCGGCTTGTCCTGCGCATCGAGCCGCGGGATGGCCAGCAGCAGATAGCCGTAGCGACCCAGTTCGTTGGTGCCGCGCATCGCCTCCAGCAGCTGCCGCGAGGAGACCTCGCTGGCGCGCGCCTGCATGGCGTGGATCGACGCAGCAACAAGCACGAGGGCAAGGACGGTGAAGAAGCGAAAGGGCATTCGGCTTTCCCTCGAAGGGTCAGGGCCAGACTAGATTTCACCAGGCCTTCAGGCAAGGGGCACGCGGACGTGCCTGCTCACGTCCGTCACCGTCAGGAAGGCATGCTGGAAAACGCAAGCCAACGGAGGCGGCATGACTAGCGATTTCGACCTGATCGTGCTGGGCGCCGGGTCCGGCGGACTGACGGTGGCCCAGCGCGCGGCACGGTACGGCGCCAGGGTGGCGCTGATGGAACCGGGCCCGCCGGGGGGCACCTGTGCGAACCTGGGTTGCGTACCGAAAAAGGCGCTCTGGTTTGCCTCGCAACTTGCGCATGCGCAAGCGCTGGCGGTCGACTACGGTTTCGACCTCACGCCCGGCCAGCTGGACTGGAACCACTTCCGCCTGCTGCGCGATCGCTACATCGCAGGCATCCGCGAACGCTACACCGCGCGATTGCAGGAAGCCGGCGTGACCTGGATCGGCGCGGCGGGTCGCCTGCTGGCACGCGACACCGTGCAGGCCGGCGACAAGCAGTACCGCGCGTCGCAGATCACCATCGCCACCGGGGCACGACCGCGGAGGCTGCCCCTGCCGGGCTTCGAGCTGGGCATGGTGTCGGACGACATTTTCTCGATGCGGACCCTGCCGCGTTCGATCGGCATCGTCGGCGGCGGCTACGTCGCGACCGAATTTGCCTGCCTGCTGCGCGCGCTCGGCTGCGAGGTCGAGCTGTTGATCCGCAAGCAGCTGCTCGACGGCTTCGATGCCGAGGTGGTGCAGGCGCTCGCCGCGCAGATGCGCGCACAGGGCATCCGCATCACGCCGCAGAGCAACGTCAACGGCGCCCGCGGCGAAACAGGCGCGCTGCTGCTGGATGATGCCCGCGGCGCCGCGCACGGACCGTACGAGGCGGTGCTGTGGGCGGTCGGACGGGAGCCCAATAGCGATGCGCTCGGACTGGAGGAGGTCGGCGTGGCGCGCGACGAAAAGGGTTTCGTCCAGGTCGATGCACACCAGAACACCACGGTCGCGGGCATCACCGCCATCGGCGACGTCACCGCCTGTCCCGCGCTGACGCCGGTGGCGGTTTCGGCAGGGTATGCGCTCGTCGAGCGGCTGTTCGGCGGCCAGCCGGAAGCCTCTTTCGACTATCAGGCGATCCCGTCCGTGGTCTTCACCGATCCGCCGCTAGGCAAGATCGGCCTGACCGAGGAAGAGGCGAGGACGCGCCACGGCGATACGGTGCGGGTCTACAGCAAGCGCTTCGTGCCGCTTCAGTTCGCGGTGGCGGGCCAGCGCGAACCGACCGTCATGAAGCTCGTCTGCACGGGGGACGACGAGCGCGTGCTGGGCCTGCACGTCCTGGGACCGGGCGTGGACGAAATGCTGCAGGGCTTCGCCGTGGCGATGCGCCAGGGCCTCACCCGGCGCGAGTTGCGCAGCGCGGTGGCGATCCACCCGACCTCGTCGGAGGAACTGCTGCTGATGCACTGAGGGTCGCGGTGCCGGCGTTACACTGCTCCGATGGACATCTTCCGCCTCGACCAGGGCAGCGTCCCGCTGCTGATCAGCCTGCCCCACGATGGCAGCCACATTCCCGACGACATCGCCGCGCGCATGCATCCGGCGGCGCGTCGTTCGCCCGATACGGACTGGCACGTCGCGCGCCTGTACGCACCGCTGGCGCAGGTGCTCGGCGCGAGCCTGCTGCGCCCGCTCGCCTCGCGCTACGTGGTCGACCTCAACCGGCCGGCCGACGGCCACGCGCTCTATCCGGGCAAACGCGAAACCGGCCTTGTTTCGACCATCGGCTTCGATGGCGAGCCGTTGTACCTGGAGGGCGAGCCGGAGGCGGCGGAAGTTCAACGCCGCGTGAACGATTACTGGCGTCCCTATCACGCCGCGCTCCAGCAGGAACTTGCGAGGTTGCGCTCGTTGCACGGGCGCGTGGTGCTGTGGGAAGGCCATTCGATCCGCAGCCGCGTGCCGATGCTGTTCGACGGGCGCTTGCCCGACTTGAACCTCGGTACCGCCGACGGTGCGAGTTGTTCGCCGTCGCTGCAGCAGCGGCTGGAGGGCGTGTTGGGTGCGCAGGACCGCTTCGATTACGCGGTGAATGGCCGCTTCAAGGGCGGCTACATCACGCGGCAGTATGGACGTCCAGACGACGGCGTCGATGCAGTGCAGCTGGAGATGACCCAGCGCAACTACATGGACGAGGACAGCTTCGACTGGGACGAAAGCAAGGCCGCGGTCCTGCGTAACGCGATCGAGCCGCTGCTGCGCGCCTGCCTCGTCTGACGCAAGTTTTTTCGCAAAAAAAACGGCGCGTCGCAAGTCAAGGGGCCGATGCGCGCGGCGTGCATGTCCGGGCGCTGGATGTTCAGTCGCCGTATCCGGCGGCCGCCGCATCGTGCATCCGCCGCGCCGCCCGCGATGCCGGGTTCCGGCCGGGTCCGCGGCTCATTCCAGTTCCGAGGTTTCCTTATGCGTAAGCTCGTGATCGCTTCCCTGCTCGTGGCGGGCGTGGCTCTTTCCGGTGTTGTGCTGGCCCAGGACGCTGCCCCGAAGGCGGCGACCAAGACCGAGCAGGCGGCCGCGGCCCCGAAGAAGACGATGACCCATCATCATCACGCCCACAAGGCGATGAAGAAGTCGGCGGAGAAGCCGGCTGCCGGCAAGTAATCCGGTCGATGCCGTCGTTGGCCCCGTCGGCGTTGCCGGCGGGGCCTTTTGTTTCAGTGCTCGGCGGGCAGTGCCGCGATGCACTTGAGTTCGATCGCGATCGGCGTCGGCAGGGCGTCGATGCCCACGGTGGTGCGGCAGGCGTCGACGCCGGCGAAGTACTCGGCGTAAAGCTTGTTGTAGACAGGGAAGTCGCGCGCCATGTCGGTGAGGAACACGGTCACGTCGACCAGGTCTTCCCAGCGCGCGCCGCTCGCTTCCAGCACGGCGCGTACGTTGGCGAACACCTGCCGGCATTGCGCCTCGATGTCGTAGGCGGCGAGGCTGCCGTCGTGCTCATGGACGTTTCCCGGCACCCGGTTCGTGCCCGGTTCGCGCGGGCCGACCCCGGAGAGGAACAGCAGGTTGCCCACCCTGCGGGCGTGCGGATAGGCGCCCACCGGCGCCGGTGCCGCCTCGGTGCGGATGCCCCCGCTCATGCTTTCTGCTGCCAGCGCTCTGCCATGCCGTCCAGCGCGGTGCGATAGGCCTCGGCCATGCCTTCGCGGCCGGTGACGATCAGCCCAAGATCGTGCATGTGGCCGTCGGTGAGGCCGTAGACCCAGGCGTGCACGGTGAGTTTCTGGCCGCGCTCCCAGGCGTCCTGCACGATGCTGGTGCCGCAGACGTTGAGCGCCTGCTCGATGGCGTTGAGTTCGCACAGACGCTCGTGTCGTTCCGTGAACGGAACCTGCGGCTGCAGCGAGGCCTCATGCTTGAAGGCGACGTCCTTGACGTGGCGCAGCCAGTTGTCGATCAGGCCAAGCTTGTCCTTGCGCAGCACCGCGCCCACGCCGCCGCAGCCGTAATGGCCCACCACCAGGATGTGTTCCACCTTGAGCACGTCCACCGCGAACTGGATGGTGCTCAGCGCGTTGAGGTCGGTGTGCACGACGACGTTGGCCACGTTGCGGTGGACGAAGATCTCGCCCGGTGGCAGGTCGACGATCTGCGTGGCGGGCACGCGCGAGTCGGAGCAGCCGATCCACAAATACTTGGGCGCCTGCTGCTGCGAAAGCTGCTCGAAGAAGTGCGGATCCGCGGCGGTGACGCTGGCGGCCCAGCGGCGGTTGTTGGCGAGCAGGTCCTTGAGGGTGTGCGGCATGGTTTTTCCCGATCAGTAGCGGATGCAGATGTTCTTTGGCTCGGTGAAGAAGGCCAGCGCCTCGGTGCCGCCTTCGCGGCCAAGGCCTGACTGCTTCACGCCGCCGAACGGCGTGCGCAGGTCGCGCAGCAGCCAGCAGTTGGTCCAGACGATGCCGAAGTCGAGCGCGGCGGCGACGCGATGGGCGCGGGAAAGGTCCTGCGTCCACAGCGACGCGGCCAGGCCATAGCGGCTGTCGTTGGCGAGTGCGACCGCCTCGGCTTCGTCCTCGAACGGGATGAGGCTCACCACCGGGCCGAAGATCTCGGTCTGGTTGGTCGCCGAGGCGTTGGACAACCCCTCGATCACGGTGGGAGCGACGAACCAACCGTTGGCGCAGCGGCCCGGCATGGACACCGCTTCACCGCCGCACAGAACGGTAGCGCCATCGGCTCGAGCTTGGGCGATGCAGCCCATCACCTTGTCGAAGTGCGGCTGGGACACCAGCGCGCCGAGGTGCGTGGAGGGTTCGTCCGGATCGCCCACCACCAGTTGCCGCACGCGTTCCAGATAGCGTTCCCGGAAACGCTCGTAGATCGAGCGCTGCACCAGCAGGCGCGATCCGCACAGGCAGATCTCGCCCTGGTTGGCGAAGCCCGAGCGCACGATCGTGTCGAGGTTGGCGTCGGAAAGGTCCGCGTCGGCGAACACGAGGGCCGGATTCTTGCCGCCCATCTCCAGCGACACTTTCTTGAAGCGCGACGCCGCGGCGGCGGCGATCGTCGCGCCGGTCGCGGTGCTGCCGGTGAAAGAGATTGCCTTGACCTGCGGGTGTTCGACCAGCGGCTGTCCCACGCTCGGGCCACGACCCTGCACGATGTTGAGCACGCCGGGCGGGAAGCCCGCCTCGATGCTGAGCTCGGCCAGGCGTGCGGCGGTGCAGGGCGTGATTTCCGAGGGTTTGGCCACCACAGTGTTGCCGGCGGCGAGCGCGGGCGCGATCTTCCAGGTGAACAGGTACAGCGGCAGGTTCCACGGGCTGATGCAGCCGACCACGCCCAGCGGCTGGCGCAACGTGTAGTTGACCGCGCCGATGCCCGGCTGGCCGAGCGCCATGGCGTGCGACTGGCTGTCCCAGCCCTGGATCGCGGCGGCGAAGTAGCGCAGGTTGCTGACCGCGCGCGGAATGTCGAGGTTGCGTGCCAGCGTGAGCGGCTTGCCGCTGTCGCGCGATTCGAGCGCGGCGAAGGCATCCAGGTCCTGCTCGATCAGGTCGGCCAGGCAATTCATCAGCCGGGCGCGCTGTTCGACCGGCGTGTGCGCCCAGGCGGGTGCGGCGCGATGTGCGGCGGCTACGGCATCGGCGACGTCGTCGGCGTCGGAATCGGGGCAGTGCGCGAAGACTTCGCCGGTGGCCGGTTCGTACACGTCGAGCCAGCGGTCGGCCCTGGGAGCCACGAGGCGGCCGTCGATCAGGTTGGCGAGGCGCAAGGAAGGCATCCGGACAAGCTTACGACCTGGGACGAGGGATTGCACCGGACGGAGGCGTATGCACACGCCTTCGTGGGATGGGCATCAACCCGCCGTGCGGAGAGCTGGTGGGCCGAAGCCCACCCTGCGAGCTAGCTCAGCGCGCGCGTGCGACCGCCGTCGACAGCGATGCTGACGCCGTTGACGTAGGCGGCGGCCGGCGTGCAGAGAAAAGCGATCACCGCGGCGACCTCGGCGGGTTCACCGAAGCGGCGTGCGGGAACGGTGGACATCAGGTCGTGCGCGATGTCGTTCTCGCTGCGGCCGCTGTTCTTCGCCTGCGTGCCCAGCAAGCTGTCCAGCCGGCCGGTGCGGGTGTAGCCGGGCAGCACGTTGTTGACAGTGATGCCATCGGCGGCCAGTTCGCCGGAGAGCGTCTTGGCCCAGGCGGCGACCGCCGCGCGCACGGTGTTGGACACGCCCAGGTTCGAGATCGGTTCCTTCACCGAGGTCGAGATGACATTGACGATCCGGCCGTAGCCGGCCTCGCGCATGCCCGGCAGCAGGGCCTGCACCATTGCCTGGCCGGCGATCAGGTGCTGGCGGAAGGCGGCCTCGAACGCGGCCGGGTCGGCGGTGTTCGCCGGGCCGCCGGGCGGGCCTCCGCTGTTGTTGACCAGAATGTGCACCGGGCCGATCGCGGCGATGTCGGTGACCACGCCCTGCAGGCGCGTGGTGTCGAGCATGTCGACCGCCTGCCAGCGGTGGTCCTGTTCGCGCGGACGCGGCAGTTGGCCGGCCAGCTCTTCCAGCGGACCAGGCGAGCGCGAGAGCAGGGTGACGGTCGCGCCCAATTCGGCCAGCTCGATGGCGCTGGCGCGGCCGATGCCCTGCGAGGCGCCACAGACCAGTGCATGACGGCCCGTGAGATCCAGTTGCATCGCATGCCTCCTTGGATTGGACGTGATGTTGCGAGAATGCCGCCGAGGGAGAGAAGTCTTTCTGGCCCTGCACCTGAAAGTGCCGCCCGCAACCGTACCTATGAGGGTCGGGACGGGGTCAGCGCGCCTTCCACTGCAGGAACATCGCGGCGAACCAGCAGCCCCAGGCCAGCCACGGCGAGACCCGCCACAGGCCGAACCAGCGGGTGATCGCATCGTCCTGCAGCAGCTCCGGCAGGCGCGGTTGCGAGGAGCGCAGCACGTGCTGCATGCGCATCCAGGTGCGCATGCCGCTGGGTCGCCCCTGCTCGGGCTCGGCAATGATCTTCCACTGCTGCGGGTGACGCTCGCGCAACAGCCGGGCGATGCGGTACTGCGCCAGGTAATACAGCACGAAGCAGGCGATGCCACCGGTCAGGAGCAACAGGTAAAGTTCGACGAGGGGATTCACGTGCCGCTCTTGCTCCAGTGCGTGGGCAGGGCGGTGCGCAGCGTGTTGAGCAGGCCCTTGCCTTCGGGCGCCTTGTCGCAGATCCCGTTCTCCACCGCCTTGGCGTAGGTCTCGTTCATCATGCCGATCCAGACCGTGCCGTCAGGCCCGTGCGGGATGCGGAAGCTGCCGTTGGAGGTCATGCGCACCGGCGCCTCGGCCGAGAACGTGGCCGGTGACTGCTCCCAGTAGGTATCGCTGGCCTGTTGGTCGGCCGAGCTGTAGACCACCAGGTAACGGGCCTTGTCGCTGGTCACCTTGAGCTGGCCGAAGGCACCGGTGGTGGCGCTGCTCCAGCCCATGTACTCGCACAGCGGGATGTCCTGCGAGTCGACCGGCTGGAACGCGGCATCCAGCAGCACGGTGGTCGGCGCGAACAGATAGCTCGAGTGCAGCCAGCGGCCGTTCAATTCGGATTTCAGCGCGACCCGGTAGGGCAGCTTGACGTCGGTGGGCAGGCGGAAGGCGAGGAAGTAGCTGCGCACGCCATTCAAGCTGGCCACCATGCTGCCGGGGCCCAGTTCGAACTTCTTCGGGCGCCACGGCAGCGGCGTCAGGTAGGAAAAGTCCGCGAAGCTGCCGCAGCAGGGCGTGGCCTGCTGCAACTGCAGCTTGGCCTGCGCCAGCGCATTGCCGGAGTCGGTCGGCGCGCGCAGGTTCGGCGGCACCAGCACCTTGACGCTGTGGCATGCGCCAAGCAGCAGGGTGAGGGCGACCAGCAGGAGAGTCAGCGGAAGGCGACGGAGCATGGCGATCAGAAATCAGCAGATCCGGCGGCGCGCGGGTAGGGGATGGCGTCGCGGATGTTGGAGAGGCCGCACACATAGCACAGCAGGCGCTCGAAGCCCAGTCCGAAGCCGGCGTGCGGGACGGTGCCGTAGCGGCGCAGGTCGCGGTACCAGCTGTAGGTGTCCAGATCCAGGCCGAACTTGGTCATGCGCCGGTCGAGGTAGTCCAGCCGCTCCTCGCGCTGGCTGCCGCCGATGATCTCGCCGATGCCCGGGGCCAGCACGTCCATCGCCGCGACGGTCTTCTCGTCGTCGTTCAAGCGCATGTAGAAGGCCTTGATCGCCTCGGGATAGTTCATCACCACCACCGGACGGCCGACGTGCTTCTCGGCGAGGTAACGCTCGTGCTCGGTCTGCAGGTCCACGCCCCAGGCGACCGGGTATTCGAACTTCTGGCCCGAGTTCTTGAGGATCTCGATCGCGTCGGTGTAGTCGATGCGCTCGAACGGCTGGGCGATGAAGTTCTCCAGGCGCGCGATGGCGTCCGGCGTCACGCGCTCGGCGAAGAACGCCATGTCGTCGGCGCGCTCGTCCAGTACCGCCTTGAAGATCGCCTTGAGGAAACGCTCGGCACAATCGGCGTCGGCGGCGAGGTCGGCGAAGGCGATCTCCGGCTCGATCATCCAGAATTCGGCCAGGTGGCGCGGCGTGTTGGAGTTCTCCGCGCGGAAGGTCGGGCCGAAGGTGTAGACCTTGCTCATCGCCAGGCAATAGGCCTCGACGTTGAGCTGGCCGGAGACGGTCAGGAACGCCTCGCGCCCGAAGAAATCCTTGCGGAAGTCGATCTTGCCCTCGGGCGTGCGCGGCAGGTTGGCCAGGTCCAGCGTGGACAGGCGGAACATGTCGCCCGCGCCTTCGGCATCGGACGTCGTGATGATCGGCGTGTTGATCCAGAAGAAGCCTTCGGACGTCAGGTGGCGGTGGATCGCCGTCATCATCGTGTGGCGCACGCGGGTGACCGCACCGAACAGGTTCGTGCGCGGGCGCAGGTGGGCGACTTCGCGCAGGAACTCCATGGAGTGCTGCTTGGGCTGGATCGGGTAGGTTTCCGGGTCGTCCACCAGGCCGGTGACGTCCACGTCGGTCGCCTGGATCTCGAACGCCTGGCCCTTGCCCTGCGAGGGCACCAGCGTGCCGGTGATGATCACGCCGGCGCCGGCGGTCAGGTGCCGGATCTCGCTCTCGTAGTTGGCCAGCGTGGCCGGCGCCACCGCCTGGATCGGATCGAAGCAGGAGCCGTCGCTGACGTTGACGAAGGACAGGCCCGCCTTGGAATCGCGCCGCGTGCGCACCCAGCCGCGAACGGTCACGGTGCTGCCGGCTTCGATGGCGCCCGAAAGGGCCTGCTTCACGCTAGACAAGGTCGGGCTGACTACCGCCATGGGTTGAAACTCCTGCGCGCGCGCCGCATCTGGACGCTGTCGTGTTCGATTCGCGCGCCGTACTCGGCGCGCCGGGGCAAACCCACATGATAATGTAGGCCCGCGACCTACTTCACCTTCAGGCGCCCATGAGCATCTCGATCACTCCCCCCGCCCGCGAGCGCATCCGCCAGTTCCTCGCCCAGACGCCCAACGCCGTGGGCGTTCGCTTTGGCGTCAAGCGCACTGGCTGTTCCGGCTTCGCTTATGTGGTGGACCTGGCCCAGGACGCGCGCCCGGACGACCAGGCGATGGAGGTGGATGGGATCCGCCTGATCATCGATGCCAAGAGCCTGCCCATGGTGGAGGGCACGGTGATCGATTTCCGCCGCCAGGGTCTCAACGCTGCATTCGTGTTCCACAATCCCAATGCCACGGGGGAGTGCGGGTGCGGGGAAAGCTTCACCGTCGGCTGAACGGCACGGTTTCCCCATAGGGGCGCCCTCGATCGTCATGCGTCGTTGGCCGCGCCCAACGGCCCGCGGAATCACGTCCGCTTTACGCCACCCGGCGCGTCGCGATACACTTCCGCTTCTGTCCATGCCCGATCGGCGCGGACGGGTACTTGCCTCACCGCCGCGCGCGGGAGGCTGCGAGGCCCCTCGGGGCCGCATCCACAAGGAGCCAACACCACAATGACCATGCGTCATTACGAAATCGTGTTCCTGGTCCACCCTGACCAGAGCGAGCAGGTCCCGGCCATGATCGACCGCTACAAGGCGCTGATCGAGGCCGACGGCGGCAAGGTCCACCGTCTGGAAGATTGGGGTCGCCGCCAGCTGGCCTACCCGATCGAGAACCTGGCCAAGGCGCACTACGTCATGCTCAACATCGAAGTGGGCCAGAACGCGCTGAACGAGCTCGAGTCCGGTTTCCGCTTCAACGACGCGGTGCTGCGCCACCTGGTCGTCCGTCGCGACGAAGCCGACACCGAGCCGTCCTTCATCCTGAAGTCGAAGGAGAAGGATGACGCCAAGTCCTCGCGCCGCCGCGACGACGATGGCGACGGTGACGAGCGTCCGGCGCGCCGCGAGCGCGAAGACCGCGACAACGATCGCGACAGCGACTGATCCAGGAGCACACAGCCATGTCCAAGTTCTTCCGCCGCCGCAAGTTCTGCCGCTTCACTGCCGAAGACGTGAAGGAGATCGACTACAAGGATCTCAACACGCTGCGCCAGTACGTCACCGAGAACGGCAAGATCGTGCCCAGCCGCATCACCGGCACCAAGGCGCGCTACCAGCGCCAGCTGGCCACCGCCATCAAGCGTGCCCGCTTCCTGGCCCTGCTGCCGTACACCGACAACCACGACGTCTGAGCTTGATCCTTCTCCCTTCCGGGGGAGAGGGCAGACGCAACTTCGGACAACCGTCCACGGCTGCGCCGGCCTCACCGGCGCTAACGAAAGGAAAGACCCATGGAACTGATTCTTCTCGAGAAAGTCCGCAACCTCGGCAACCTGGGCGACAAGGTCAAGGTCAAGCCCGGTTACGGCCGCAACTACCTGCTGCCGCAGGGCAAGGCCGTGCCGGTCACCGCCGCCAACCTCGAAGCCTTCGAGAAGCGCCGCGCCGAGTACGAGGCCAAGGCCAACAACCTGCTGTCCGAGGCCGAGTCGCGCAAGGCGAAGCTGGAAGGCGCCGAGGTGACCATCACCGCGCACGCCAGCCCGGAAGGCAAGCTGTACGGCTCGGTCGGCCCGCGCGAGATCGCCGAGGCGCTGGAAGCGGCCGGCCACAAGGTCGGCAAGGGCGAAGTGATCCAGGGCGAAGGCCCGATCCGCAACACCGGCGAGTATGACGTCGTGATCAGCCTGCACGCCGACGTGCAGACGCAGGTCAAGGTGATCGTGGTCGGCGAGAAGTAAGCCGATTCGTCACCGCGGTAAACGGACGGGCGCCTTTGGGCGCCCGTCTTGTTTTGAGTTCTTCACCAGCGTGCGGGAAAGATCGCATGCCAGCTGGTGGTGCGGTCTGTTCAGGCGCGCCCGTAGCCGCGACCGTGGTTGTCGATGTGGCTAGGCGGTCGCGCTCCAGGGCGCTCCTGCAAGTGCGCGGGCACGTGCTGCGGGACTCCGGACGTCAGCGCCCCGCGCGTGATCGCTTGTAGGAAGGGTCGTCCGGTTCGATCGGCGCACCGCCGATACCCAGCGGCTTTTCATCCATGCCGGGGGCACCCGCCGTGGCGGCGTCACCCATCCGGTTGCCCCGCTCGGGCACCACCATGCCGCTGCCCAGGCTTGGGTCGGCCGCGTCGCCAGTGCTGGCACCCTGCGCGGCATCGTTGACAGTGCCGGCCTGCACGCCGCCAACGACATCGTGGCCAGACGCATTGCCCGCGCCCATGCCGGTGCCGGCACCGCTGATGGCGGGATTGCTGGTTGTCTTGCCTTGGCCGGGGCCGGTCGGTGGGGTCGATCGGGACATGGGGACGCCTCCGCGAAACTGGCCCCATGCTGCCCATCGGGCAGTGATCACGTCGTGGAACCGGCCGCAGCGGTGTGCCTGCCGCCCGGGTCGGGGCGGCACTCGCCACCAGCGGTTGGGCGAAGGCTGGCAACGGTATGCTCGCGTCACCCGCCTCCGAGGAGCGCCTATGCGCCGCCATCATCACCCCGAACGCCACCGGACCGGCCACATGGGTTGGCTACGCGCCGCCGTGCTGGGCGCCAATGACGGCGTCGTCTCCACCGCCAGCCTCCTGATGGGTGTGGCGGCCGCGCACGCCGACCGTCACGCGGTGCTGCTTGCCGGGGTCGCCGCACTGGTGGCCGGAGCGATGTCGATGGCGGCGGGCGAGTATGTCTCCGTGCATTCGCAGGCCGACAGCGAACAGGCCGAGCTCGCCCGCGAACGCGAGGAACTGGCCACCGACACGGATGCCGAGCACCGAGAACTGGCGAACATCTACGTGGGCCGCGGACTCGAACCTGCGCTGGCGCGGCAGGTTGCCGAACAATTGATGGCGCATGACGCGCTCGATGCCCACGCACGTGACGAACTGGGCATCACCGAGGTATTCCGCGCCCGCCCGCTGCAGGCGGCCGCAGCCTCGGCGGCGAGTTTCGCGATCGGCGCCATGGTCCCCCTGCTGGTGGCGGCGCTGGTGCCGGCGTCGATGCAGCTGGCCCTTGTGTTCGTCATATCGCTCGCCTGCCTGGCGCTGCTCGGTGCCGCGGCTGCGCGGATGGGTGGCGCCGCGACCGGCGTCGGGGCGATGCGCATCGCCTTCTGGGGCGCGCTGGCGATGGGCGTGACGACCGGCGCGGGCATGCTGTTCGGCGCGGCTCCCTGAGCGCCGGCCACCGTCGCGCGGGTTGCACATCGCGCCCACGGGCGTTATGCAGGGAGAAGGCAAATCACACGGCGGGATGCGCAATTGAAAAAGAAGCAGTCTTCGATCGGTACGTGGCTGGTTTCGGGCGTGGTGGTGATCGTGGCCATTGCGGTAGCCGTGGTCATCTGGCGCAAGGCCACCCAGGCCGGCGGCGAGCCCACGCCGGTGGCGACGTCGACGATGCCCGGCAGTGCCGGTACGGGCCCGGCCGCCGCGTCCACCGCGATCCAGCATCCCATTGCACAGGCCGGCCCGGCGCCGGCCACGACCGCGCCGCTGCCGGCGCTGGATGCCAGCGATACCGACGTCGCCAGCGCGCTGCTGTCGCTGGGCGGCCACTCGCTCGACGGGCTGCTGCAGCGTGACCAGATCGTCCGTCGCGTGGTGGCCACGGTGGACGCATTGCCGCGCCAGAGCGTGGGCACCAACATCCTGCCGCTGAAGACGCCCAAGGGCGCTTTCCTGGTCGAGCAGGCCAATGGCGCGGTCACGCTGAGCCCGCGCAATGCCGAGCGCTATGCGCCGTACATGCAGGTGCTCGAGGGCGCCGACCCCAAGGCGCTGGTGGCCTGGTACGTCGCGCACTATCCGCTGTTCCAGCAGGCCTACCGCGACCTGGGCTACCCGAAGGGCTATTTCAACGACCGCCTGGTGGTGGCCATCGACGACATGCTGGCCGCGCCGGTGCCGGATGCGCCGTTGACGCTGGTGCAGCCAAAGGTGTTCTACCGCTATGCCGACCCAGGCCTGGAGGCGCGCTCGGCGGGACAGAAACTGCTGATGCGCCTGGGCGCGGACGACGAGGCGAAGGTGAAGGCGAAGTTGCGGCAGATCCGCGATCTGCTCACCGGCGCCACGCTGCCGGCCGGCACCGCGTCGGCACGATGAAGGGTAGGGTGGCTCCAGCCCACCCTACGTGGTTTCCTAGCAGTGGTTGGGCGGAAGGCGCCGGTGGACGGTGGTTGCGGCGATAGCCGCATGGCCCACCGCAACGCTGATCTGGTTCAGCGCGCTGACCACGTCGCCGATGGCATAGATGCCCGGCACGCTGGTCTCGAGGTGATCGTCCACCACAAGCGCGCCCTCGTCGTCCAACCGGGCACCCAGCGCCGATGCGAGCTCCGACTGCGCGTCGGCGCCGAGCACCGGATAGAGCGTTTCCAGCCGCAGCCGGCGGCCGTCGGCAAAGAAAGCCTGGCAGGCTCCGTCGATCAGTTCCAGGCGTTGCGGGCCAGGCCACAGCTGCACGCCGCAGTCGGTCGCGCGCCGCTGCATCGGCTCGTCCAGCGATGAGTCGTCCGCGACTATTGCACAGACGTGGCGGGAGAAGGTGCGCAGGAACGCCGCGTGTCCGATCGCCGTGTCGGCCGGCCCCAACACGCCGATCACGTCGTCGCGCGCCTCGTAGGCGTCGCAGACCGCGCACAGGCGCACGGTGCCGGCGGCGATCGCGTCCTCCACGCCCTCCAGCGACGGCAGCCGGTCGACCACGCCGGTGGCCAGCATCACCGTGCGCGCGTGCCAGTGGCGCTGGCCGTCGCTGGCGGTAAAGCCGTCCGGGTGGCGGTCGAGCTGGGTGATGCGCGTGCGTACTTCCGGCACGTTGTAGGCCTGTGCCTGCAGCCGGAAGCGCGCCAGCAACTCGTTGCCGGCCACGCCGAACGGAAACCCCGGGCAGTTGTGGCTTGCCGGGATCCATCGCGCACGGCTGGCTCCCGCGTCGGCCACCAGGATGCGGCGTCGGAAGCGGGCCAGATAGGTAGCCGCGGTGAGGCCGGCCGGGCCGGCCCCCACGATCAGGCAATCGAGCATTTGTTCGGACATGCGGGTGCGCCATGGGGCGCCAGCATGGGTGGCCGGCGCGTGAAGCCCTATCCGGCTGCAGCGGGCACGACGAGACAGCGCCCTCACGGACCCTTGCCAACGCGGCGACAGTGGGAGACCGATAGTGTGACTTGCGTCACAGGTTGCGGCCTGCGGCGGGCCCCCGACTGCCTTGGTGGGTCGCGCGGGCGGCGCGCGGGGAGTCGACACGGATCGCACGAACCGCCGGAAACCGACACTTCCACTCACCAGCCCGGCGCGCAGGGAGGCTCGCGAGGAGTGCGCTTGCCAGGATCCTCCACGCCAGCATCAACAGGGGGCGATTTCATAGCCGGTAGCGGCGAGATGGCGGCGAGCATCCGCTCTTTCGACTGGTCCACCACCCCGCTGGGCCCGTTCGAGCGATGGCCGGGTTCGCTGCGCACGCTCGTATCGATGATGCTGGAGAGCGAACTGCCGATCGCACTTGGCTGGGGCCCGGAGCTGACCTGCCTCTACAACGATGCGTACCGACCGCTGCTGGGCAGCAAGCCGGAGGCGTTGGGGTGGCCCTTCCGCGAAGTCTGGCCGGAAGCGCCCGACATCACCGAGCCGGTGATCCAACACGTCCTCGACGGCCGGCCCAGATGTTTCCGCGATGCGCGTTTCCTGCTGGAACGGGACGGTTTTCGCGAGGTCGCCTATTTCGACTACTGGATCGGCCCGGTCCGCGACGAAGGCGGGCAGGTGCAGGGACTGATCAATGAAGCGATCGAGACCACCCAGCGCGTGCTGGCCGACCGGCGCCTGCGCTTCCGCACGCGGCTGGGCGACACCCTGCGCGACCTGACCGACCCGCGGGACGTGATGGCCGCTGCCGCGCGCAGGCTGGGCTGGCACCTGCGGGCCGATCGCGTGGGTTACTGCGAAGTGGACGAGACCGGCGAATATTTCACCGTCGAGCGTGACTGGACCCGTGGCGGCATGCCCACTGGCGTGGGCCGGCACCGCCTGTCCGAGTTCGGGCCGCGGCTGATCGCCGAAGCGCTGACCGGCGTCGCCATCCGCGTCGACGACCCCTTCGACGACCCGCGGGTCGATCCGGAGGCGGCCAAGGTGCACAACGCGCTCGGCGGCCTGCGTGCGAGCCTGACCGTGCCGCTGGTCAAGGGCGGCCGGCTGGCCGCCTTTCTTTCGGTACAGCAACGCGAGCCGCGGCGATGGACCGACGAGGACGAGGCGGTCGTGCGCGAGGTGGCCGAGCGCACCTGGGCCAACGTCGAGCGCGCGCGCGCCGAGTCCGCGCTGCGCGCGACCAGCAACCGGCTCAAGCTGATTCTCGAAAGCACCACCGGCTACGGCATCCTGACACTCGACCTGGAAGGGCGGATCACGCTCTGGAACCCCGGCGCGCAACGGCTCCTGGGGTGGCGGGAGGACGAGGTACTGGGCAAACGGATCGATATCATTTTCACGCCCGAGGATCGCAACCAGGGTGTGCTGGAAGAGGAAATGAAGTGCGCCGCCGAGACCGGGCGCGCGCAGACCGATCGCCAGCGCGTGCGCAAGGACGGCTCGCGCTTCTTCTCCAGCGCGTTGATGATGCCGCTGCGCAATGGTGGCGGCCGGCTGCTCGGCTACCTCAAGGTGTTGCGCGACCGCACGCTCGAACACCATGCGCAGGAGGCGCTCGAGCGTGGCGTGGCCGAGCGCACCGCCGAACTGGCCGCGACCAATCGCCAGCTGCTGGCCCAGATCGAGGAGCGAGAGCGGGTGGAGGCCACGCTGCGCCAGATGCAGCGGCTCGAGGCGGTCGGCCAGCTCACCTCGGGCGTGGCGCACGACTTCAACAACCTGCTGACGGTCATCACCGGCAACATCAGCATGCTCGAGCGGGTATGCGCCGAAAAGCTCGAAGACGACCCGCGGATTGGCCAACGGCTGACCTACATGAAGGACGCCGCCTCGCGCGGCGCCAAGCTGACCGCGCAGTTGCTGGCGTTCTCGCGGCGGCAGCGGCTGGAGGCCAAGGCGGTGGACCTCAATGGCATCGTCGCCAGCATGCGCGACCTGTTGCAGAGCTCGATGGGAGGCTCGGTGCAGCTGACCATGAAGCTGCAATCCGGCTTGTGGTCGGCGCTGGTCGATCCGACGCAGATCGAACTGGTGATCCTCAACCTGGCGATCAACGCGCGCGATGCGTCGGCCGTGGGCAGCGAGCTGATCGTCGAAACGGCGAACGTCTCCTTGCACGACCTGGCTTCGCGGCCGGAGGAGCCCGCGCCGGGCGATTACGTGATGGTCGCGGTGACCGATCACGGCAGCGGCATGGCGCCGGACGTGCTCGCGCGGGCGTTCGAGCCGTTCTTCACCACCAAGGAGGTCGGCAAGGGTTCCGGGCTCGGCCTGGCGCAGGTGTACGGCTTCGCCAAGCAGTCCGGCGGCGGCGTGCGGATCGCCACGCGGCTCGGCGAAGGCACCTCGGTCAAGGTTTACCTGCCGCGCGCGACCGGTGCCATCGTCCAGGCGGAGGACCTGCCGCACGCGCCGGTGCACCCGGCCGGGGGCGCGGTGCGACAGTGCATCCTGCTGGTCGACGACGATACCGGCGTGCGCGAGGTCACCGCGGCGATCCTCGCCGAGCGCGGCTACGAAGTGATCGAGGCCGGCAGTGGCGGCTCGGCGCTGGACGTGCTCGACCGCGAAGGAGGCGAGGTCGACCTGATGCTGATGGACTACGCCATGCCCGGCATGAACGGCTCGGAGGTGGCGCGCGAGGCGCACGCCAAGCGGCCGTCGCTGCCTGTCCTGTTCCTTACCGGCTTTGCGGACTTCGGTGCCTTCAAGGACATCGGCGACGACCGCATCGTGAGCAAGCCGTTCCGCGACGAGGACCTGCTGGCCAAGGTGCGGAACATGCTCGGTGCGGACCGCCGGGATGCCCCGGCTCGCCGCGCATGAGCGTCGCGCGCTCCTCAGGCCGACACCGCCACGCGTTCCCTGGCCGCGACCGGAACTTCACGGGCGGGCGGGCCGGGCACCATTTCCAGATCCACCTCGCCGGCATCGCGCGCCTTGGCCAGGTCGCGGGCCAGCCGCGAGGACTCGGCATCGGCCGAGACGCGAGTCACGCAGAAGGCGCGATTGCGGCCGCTGGCCTTGGCCTGGTACAGCGCCAGATCGGCCAGGCCCAGGGCGGCCTCCCAACCCTGGCCCGGGCTTGCCGGAAAGCTCACCGCGCCGATCGAGGCGGTGACGATCAACGCCTGGCCGGCGACTATCACCGGGGCGTCGCCGATCGCGTGCAGCACGTGACGGGCGAGCGCCGGCAACGCGCCGGCGGGCGTGTCGGGCAGCACCAGCACGAACTCCTCGCCACCCCAGCGCGCGATCGCGTCGCCCTGGCGCAGCAGGCCGCGCAGGCGTTGCGCGACCGCGACGAGCACGGCATCGCCGGCGGCGTGTCCCCAGCCATCGTTGATGTGCTTGAAGAAATCGAGGTCCAGGATCATCAGGCCGGTGCCGTCATTCCATGCGCTGTCGTCCGCGCGCCGGCGCACCGGCTGCTGCAGGCGATCGAGGAGCCCTTGCGTATGCCGCCGGTTGTACGCGCCGGTCAATGGATCGATCGAGGACTGCCGGGCCAGACGGCGATTGGCCTGGCGGGCACGCCGTATCGAATGCATCAGCCATACCGAACCCAGCGCGAGCATGACGGCCAGCGCAATCCACAGGCGATTGCGCCAGCCCTCGGCAGCCAGCTGGGCCTGCTTGAGCTGGTTCTGCGCCGACAGCTGGGCGATCTGCTGGCTCTTGCGCTCGGCCGCATATTTCTCCTGCAGGTCCAGCACTGCCTTTTCACGCTGTTGGCGGGTGAGATCGGCCTCCAGCGCGTCGGCCTTGTGCAATTGCGCCAGCGCTTCACGGTCGCGACCGGCACCTTCCAGGATCCGCACCAGCTCCTGCGTGATGCCGATGACGTAGGTCGTGTTGCCGTGGCGCTCGGCGATGTCGATGGCCTGCCGCAGCGTGGCCACGCTTTCATCGAGCTTGCCTTGCCGGCCGAGCGCGATGCCGATGTTGGCCAGTGGTGCGGCGCGGTCGATCTCGCTGCCGGCGGCGCGGGCAAGGTCATCCGCGCCGTGCGCATAGTCGAGCACGCGCTGGTCCTGCCCGGGCTGGCTGAGGTAGTAGTCGGAAAGGTTGTTGAGCGCGAGGATCCGGGTGTCGAGCTGGTCGGGGTCGTGTTCGGAGAGGGCCAGGGCACGTTCCAGTGCGACCCGCTGGTGCGGACGATCGTCCAGCAGCGAATAGGCGTGGCCAAGATCCAGGGCGATGGTGCCCATGAGCGCCCGGTAGTTCACCGCGTCCGCGCGTGCATAGGCCTCCTCGCCCACCTGAATGGCACGACGGGGATCGCCCAGATCGGCATTCGTGCCGATCATGCTGGCAAGCAGGCGGATCTGCGCCGCCTCGTCGTGGCGGTGAGCTGCCAGCGCGTAGGCCTCCAGGGCCAGTTCGATGGACTGGTTGAAGCGCCCGTCCACCGCGCCGTTCCAGGCTTGGGCGGTCAACAGGGCCTCGCGTGCGCCATCGTCATGCAATCGCGCCAGCAGGGCGGCAGCCTGGTCCAGATAGGTCCGGCCCGCAGCCGGCGTGGAGGCGCGTACGGCAAGCAGGGCTCTGGCCAGCAGCACGTCGAAGCGGCAGCGGACGCAGCCCTCGTCGGTCGCCATGGTTTCCAGGGCGGCCATGCTCGCCTTCACCGACGCAGCCCGATCGCCCCCCAGAGCGAGATCGAGCATCGCGCTCTGGTAGCGCCAGCGCCGGTCCAGCGGCGCGTCCGGCCCCGGCGCGTCATCGACATTGCGCAGGCGCTCCATCGCAGCAGCCACCGAACGGAACCCGTGCAGCCGCTGGTCGCGCAAGACATCCTCCAGATGCTCGCCCGCGACCGCGCGGAGCGGCAGCAACAGGAACAGGCACAACAGCAGGAGACTCTTCATCGCCCTGTATCGGCCGGGCCCGACGGGCGCTTGAGCAGGCTCGTGCGTGCAGTTGCGCCCTGCCGCGGGCCGATTCAAGCTTGCGCACGCATGGCCGATAAGCGATCAGGAGTCTTTTTGCCGAACGCGCCTGCCCACGGCGCGGAGAAACACGCTTGAACCTGTCTGTCGTCCCCGACTTCCTCGCCATTGGCGGCCTGGTGCTGGTTTTCGCCGGACTGCTCAGGCGGACACGGCAGACGCGCCCGCGCCTCTGGCTGGTCGGCTGGGCGATGATCCTGGTGCACATCGTGGCCCAGTTCGTCGAACGCAATCTCGCGCCGGGACCCGCGGCGGACGCCGCGCTGGCCGTCTCGCTGTCGATGCTGCTGCTGGCCAGCGTCGCCTTCGTCTGGGCCGGTTCCGACGCCCGCCTGGCGTGGTGGCGGGACCTGGGCGTCACGTTGCTGGCGGCGACGCCCGACGTGGCGTTCTTCGTGCTGGCTGCCTACGGATCGGAAGTGCGCTTCCCTTATCTCCTGTGCACTGTATTGGGCCTGGCCTCGACCGCCTGGGTGTTCCGGCGCGATCGGCGCAAGCCGTCCTGGTGCGTGCCGGTGGTGGTCGGAATCTATGCGCTGCAGGGCATGTTCGCCTGGCACGGCGCGATCGACCGGGCGCTCGACTGGATGCTGTTCTGGCACTACCTGGCGGTGGCGTTCTGCTTCTACCGTGGCGCGGTCGGACCGTCGGTGGGTGTGGTGTTCACCACGGTGAGCTTCGTCGCCTGGGCTGCGGTATTTCCGGTGGCCGCCGCGCTCGCTCCGTGGCTGGCCGGCTGGGGCATCGAGAACGAGGCATGGAACCTGCCCAAGTTCCTGGTTGCTACCGGCATGATCTTCACGCTGCTGGAGGAGCAGATCGGCCATGCCGAGCATGCATCCCAGCACGACGCGCTGACCGGCCTGCCGAACCGGCGCGTCTTCGCGAACCGGCTGGAGCAGGCGCTGCGGCGTGCGCGCGAGAGCGGCGGGCGCACCGCGATGCTGGTCATCGACCTCAACGACTTCAAGCGCATCAACGACACGCTCGGCCACGCGGCGGGCGACGCGCTGCTGCACTTCGTGGCGCAGCGCCTGCAGCAGGGCATCCGCGCGGGCGATACGCTCGCCCGGCTGGGCGGCGACGAGTTCGCCGCGATCCTGCCCGAGGTGGCCGATCGTGCCGCCGCGCAGGTGCGTGCCGAACGCCTGGCGCGCGCCTTCGATGCGAGCACCGAGTTCCAGGGCCAGCAGCTGTCGATCGGCGCGAGCATCGGGCTGGCGCTGTACCCCGACGACGGCCAGGACGAAACGCGCCTGTATGCCGCGGCCGATCGCGCGATGTACGCCAGCAAGCTGGCCGAGCGCGGCGGACAGGGGGACGTGGATCCGGAGCCGGCGTAACCACGGATGTCCGGGCCCCTGTGGCCCGCGCCCCCGGCAACCGCCTACTCTCCCGACGAATTCCTGTCGCGCGAAGCCAGGTCGCGCGCTTCCGGCGCATCGGGCACGTTGCGTTGCGCCTGCGGCAGCGTGCGCGCCTGCTGGTGCTCGGCGAGCCAGCGGCGGAAGCCGGGTTCGTCCACCGGCCGGCAGATCAGGAAACCCTGCAGGCCATCGCAGCCGATCCGTTCCAGGGCGAGGCGCTGCGGCACGGTTTCCACGCCCTCGGCCACGGCGGCGATGCCCAGGCGGTGCGCCACGTCGATGATGAAGCTGGCCAGCGGGTTGGCCGCGTTCGGGCTCAGTCCGCTGACGAAGGCCCGGTCCACCTTGAGCACGTCCAGCGGAAGGCGCTGCAGGTAACTCAGCGAGGAATACCCGGTGCCGAAGTCGTCCAGCGCGAGCCGGAAGCCGGTTTCGGACAATTGGTTGAGGGTGTCCAGCGCGCTGTCGAAGTCCTGCAGCAGCGCGCTCTCGGTCAGTTCCAGGGTCAGCCGCGATGGCTCGATGCCGGCCGCGCGTACCTGTGCCTCCAGCTGCGCGGCGAAATGCGGATGGTTGAGCTGCCAGGCGCTCACGTTCACCGCCAGGCGGCCACCGAAGGCCACGCCGTCGCGGTCCCAGGCGCGGATATGCGCGCAGGCCTGGCCGATCACCCAGGTGCCGAGCGCGTGGATCAGCCCGGTTTCCTCGGCCAGCGGAATGAACACCGACGGCGAAAGCTCGCCCAGTTGCGGATGCTGCCAGCGCAGCAACGCCTCGGCGCCCAGCAGTTCGCCACGGCGGTTGACCTGCGGCTGGAAGTGCAGGGCGAATTGCGTGGGCATGCGGTCCTGTTCGAGCGCGGTACGCAGGCCGCGTTCCAGCGTCAGCCGGGTGTCCGCCTCCTGCTGCATCGGCTCCAGGAACAGGCGCACCGTATTGCGCCCGGCGGCCTTGGCGCGATAGAGCGCGATGTCGGCGCGGCGCAACAGGTCGGCCACGCCCTCTTCGCCGGCGGGGAACAAGGCCACGCCCACGCTGGCCCCGACCGCCAGGATGCGGCTGTCCACCGTCACCGGCTCGGCCAGGCGCGCGACCATGCGTTCGGCCGCCTGCTCGGCCTGCGCCTGCACCGCCGCGGGCGCGCCCGCCAACGGGCCCAGCACCAGCACGAACTCGTCGCCGCCCAGTCGCGCGAGCATCGCGTCCGGTGGCGCGGCGGCGAGCAGACGGTCGGCGATGGCCTCCAGCATGCGGTCGCCGATCGGATGTCCGAGCGCGTCGTTGATGGTCTTGAAGTTGTCCAGGTCGATCAGCAGCACGGCGCCGTGCTGGCCCCGCGCCAGCGTGTCGGCATGCAGCTCGGCCAGGTGGTCGAGCGCGCGCAGGCGGTTGGGCAGCCCGGTGAGGCTGTCGTGGTAGGCAACGTGGCGCAGGTTGAACTCGGCCTCGCGACGGGTGTGCGCTTCCGCTTCCAGCCGGCGCGTGGTCTGTTCCAGCTGCACCGTGCGCTGGTGCAATTGGGCGGCCAGCGACAGGCCCATCAGCAACACGAAGGGCAGGAACGAGAAGGCGTCCAGGTAGGGATAGTGATGGTCGAGCGCGTCCACCACGACGTCGCCCCAGAGCAGCGCGGCGAATTGCGCCAGCAGGCAGATCGCCAGCAGCGCGCCGCGCAGGCCCTCGCCTCCGCGCATCTGTTTCACCGCGCGCGCCAGCGCCCAGAGGAAGGCGACATAGGTCAGCGCGTGGAACAGCAGACCCCACGGCGAGGCGGTGCCGGCCACGTCGTACAGCCGTTCGCCCCAGGGCAGGGCGATGCCCGTGCCGGGCGCCAGCCGGGTGAAGAAAAGAGTGCCGGGCTGGGCCAGGTTGAGCCAGACGAAGAGGCTGGCCATCACGCCCACCGCCACTTGCAGCCGTGGCTGCGGCGGTCCGCCGGTGTAGGCGCGGATGAAGATCACGAAAGGCAGGAAGGAAATCGCCGCCGAGCCGATCATGGTACGCAACGCGCCGGTGGCCATGGCCAGGCTGGTCGCAGTGTGCAGCAGGGCATTGGCGAAGGCGAGGGTCGCGATGCACAGGCACAGCGACGCGTAGGAGAGATACATCGCCTCGCGCCGGCGCCAAAGTCCGACGACGGCGAACTGCGTGCCCGAGGCGAGCGCGATGCCGGCGGTCGCTACCAGCGCGGCGGTGTAGTAGCCGAACGTGATCGGGCTTGCGTCAACCACCATGCTCCCCTGCGCCTAAGGGCTGCCCGCGCACGATAACCGAACTGTGTCCACGCGCACAGCAGGCGCGGCCGGCGGGTCAGAAGCGATCCAGCGGTTCCAGGCCGTCCAGCGGCACCTCGATGGTGCAGATGACGCCCTCGGGTGCGAAACCCAGCGCCACGCGTCCGCCGATTTCGTGCCGCAGGCCGCGCTCGATCAGTCGCGAGCCAAAGCCGCGTCCCGTCGGCGGTTCGACCGGTGGGCCGCCGGATTCGGTCCATGTGAGGCGCAACGTTCCGTTGGCCTGCCAGTCGATGTCGATCCGGCCTTCCTGGTTGGAAAGCGCCCCGTACTTGACCGCGTTGGTGCCAAGTTCGTGCAGCACCATGGCAAAGGCCAACGCGTGGCGCGGAGGAAGCCAGACCGGCGGCCCGGTCGCCCGCAGGCGGTCGTGGTGCTGGTCGCGGTAGGGCGCGATCGCCTCGCGCACGATCTCCGCCAGCGGCGCGCGCCCCCAGCTTTCGCGGGTGAGGATGTCGTGCGCGCGCGACAGCGCCATCAGGCGTCCCTCGAACTGGAGCCGCGCCAGTTCCGGATCGACGCCGGGTCGGTAGCTCTGCATCGCCATGGACTGCACCGTCACCAGCGTGTTCTTGACCCGGTGGTTGAGCTCGTGCAGCAACAGCCGCTGGTGCTGCTCATGGCGTTTGCGTTCGGTGATGTCGTGGAAGAGCACCGCGACGCGCCGATGCGTGCCGTCGTCCAGGCGACAGGCATAGACGTCGAACACCCGCCCGCGGCTGACCATGCCGTGCTCGAAGCGGAAGGCATCGCCGCTGCCGATGACGCTGTCGAAGGTGTCGTACCAGAATGCCGAAGCATCCGGGAACACCTCGCGCATCGTCCTGCCGACCACCCCGCCGATGCCGGTGTGCGTCACGAACGCGGGGTTGGTGACCAGGTAGCGATAGTCGGACGGCTGGTCCGGCGCGGTGTCGACCCTTTCGAGCAGGCAGAACCCCTCGTCGAGCGCGTCGAACAGGGTGCGATAGCGCCGCTCGCTTTCGCGCAGCGCGCGCTCGGCGCGGGCCCTTGCCACCGCCGCCCAGATGCGTTCGGCCACTTCGCCCAGCAACGCGACCTCTTCGTCGCGCCAGTGGCGCGGGCGGCTCTGGTGCACGTAGAACGCAGCCACGAAGCGGCCCCCCTTGAACAGCGGCACGCCCACGCCGGCACGCACGCGGCCCGTCTCTGCATATTTTTGTTCGGCACCACGCGTGCGGGCGTCTTCCAGCGTGTCGTCGAGCACGACGGTCTGGCCGGCGCGGTACTGCTCCACCACCGCGGCACCGAAATCCATCAGCCGCACGCGTCCGGCCAGGCTCGGCATCCGGCCGTCGGTCCAGTCGCGCTCGACCATGAAGAACTGCCCGCAATCGGTCACCTCGCCGTAGCCGCAACGGCCCACGTCCAGGTGGCGACCGACCATTTCGCCGACGGTGCTGGTGATCTGCGCGGCGTCGGTGAGCCCGCGGATGCGATCGCCCAACTGCAGCAGGAACGACTGCCGTGCCTCGCCCAGGCGCAGGCGCTCCTCCATGCGACGGCGCTCGCTGGTATCGCGCGAGACGCCCACTACCTGCTCGATGCGGCCGCTGTCGGCGCGTACCGGCCCCCACACGAACTGGAAGTAGGCCCGCGGTCCGGTCGGGCCGGTGAAGAAGACCTCGTCCTCGACCGTTTCGCCGGTCTCGAAGATATGCCGCAGGTGGCCGTCCAGCCGTTCCGCGAGCGCGGGCGGGTAACCGAGTTCCTGGAACGTCTTGCCGACGGGGTTGTCGGCGGCCCCGAACAACTGGTGCATGGCGCGATTGGCGTAGGCGAAGCGGTGTTCGCGATCGAACGCGTAGATGTAGTCGGGAATCGAGTCGAGCATCGCGGTGAACAGGCGCGACGGTCCCGGCGCGGTCCCTTCGTGCCCGGCCACGCCGGCGTCGCGCAGGCGCGCCATCAAAGCCTGCTGGTCGCGGTCCAGTTGCGCCTGTGCTTCGCTGGCACTGCGCAGGCGCACAAGTTCGGTCACGTCCTCGCAGCGGTGGAGCACCAGCGCGACCTGGCCGTGCGTGTCCATCACCGGGGTGTTCATGATGGTCCAGAAGCGCGGGCTGCGCTGGCCCGAGCGCCTTCGCTGGACCACCATCGGCAGGGTGTCCGGAACGCGGTGAAGGAGCACCCGTCCCAGCGAAAGGCGCAGCTGTTCCTCGACCTCGGCGTGATTGGGCCAGGATGCGAGCAGGTCGAAACCCGGACGGCCCAGCAGGTTCTCGCTCGACTGGCCGCTGGCGCGCAGCATGGCATCGTTGGCGGCGACCACGCGGAAGTCCGGCGGGGCGAGCATCAGCAATGGCGCTGGCGCTGCCTGGAACAGCGCACGAAAGCCCGCGCTCAGGCCGGCTTCGCCCATCACGTCGCGCAGGCGGTCTTCGGCACTCAGCCGCGAGGTGTTTTCCACGGCGGTGTGGAAGGCGCCGGTCACCCGGCCGTAGCGGTCGCGGATGGCCGAGAAGGTGAAGGTGAAGAACCGCTCGGTCGCGGCCCCGGACTCGTTTTTCAGCAGGACCGGCCAGTTCTCCGCCTCGCTCGGCTCGCCATGGGCGAACACCCGGTCCAGCATGGGGCCGATCAGTTCGCGCGCCTCGGTCCAGTTCTCCAGCACCGGCCGGCCCAGGATCGAAGGATGCCGATGCCGCGCGATGGCGCAGTAGGCATCGTTGTAGATCTGCAGACGCTGTTCGCCCCAGAGGATCGCAATGGGCAATGGCGAGGCCAGGCAGATGTCGACCGCGGTGCGCAGATGCGGCGGCCAGCCGGCAATCGGCCCCAGCGCGGTGGTGGCCCAGTCGTGCCGACGGATGCACTCGGCCATCTCGCCTTGGCCCACCGGCCACGTGGAGGAGTGCCGCGTGCTCTGGACCATGGAAGGCTCCGAGGTGTCGACCGCGCAGGCATCATGGCAGCAAGCTTTCCCGGCAAAAAGCTGACGCGGTAGGTAGTTCCCGCGGCGATTTTCGTGGTTGCCCAGCTGCCTTTGGGGCGGTCCCGTTTGTCGATTCCAGGCCGGGTCGCGCGTCGGTCTCCATGCCGGCGCCGAGGGCGCCATCCATCGAAGGAGACCCCATGCGCATTCCATTCCGCCTTGCTCGCCGACTGCTGCCCGCCGCGCTGTTGTTGGCCGGCGCCGCCAGCGCCGCGCCGGTGCGCTACACGCTCGACAAGGACCACACCTACCCGAGCTTCGACGCCGACCACATGGGCATCTCCACCTGGCGCGGCAAGTTCAACCACAGCGAGGGTTGGGTGGAACTGGACAAGGCCGCCGGCAGCGGCAGCGTCGAGGTAAGCATCGCGCTGGACAGCATCGATTTCGGCCAGGAGGCGCTCAACACCTGGGCGCGCGGCAAGGATTTCCTCGACACCGCGCACCATCCGCGCGCGGTGTTCAAGGGCCATCTGGCGGGCTTCGTCGATGGGGCGCCGACGCGGGTCGAAGGCAGCCTGACGCTGCATGGAGTGACCCGGCCGATGGCGTTGCGCATCGACCACTTCAAGTGCATCCCGCACCCGCTGTTCAAGCGCGACTACTGCGGCGCCGACGCGCTGGGCAGCTTCGACCGCAGCGCGTTCGGCCTGGATGCGGGCAAGGACTACGGCTTCGACATGCAGGTCGCGTTGCGCATCCAGGTCGAGGCGTTGCGCGACAAGTGACGCACGCTGCGCGCTTCCTCGCCGGCGTCTTCACGCGCGGGTGGGCAAGCTCGCGTCCGCTGGCGCATCGCGCGTCCTTTGCCGGGTGGCACCCCGGCTCCCGCCCCCTTGCGGTGGCCCATGGCGGAGCCAGGGCAAGGAAGCGCGATGCGCCGCATTGTTTCCACGAATCGCAAGGCGCGCCAGCGGGCTAGTAGGGCGTACCGTCCTTGTGGACGTACCCCCGGTCGCCTTCGACGTACAGGTCGATGTCCGGATAGTGGCAGGCGTCGTCGGCTGATCGCGTGCCGACCTCGAGATAGACGGCCACTTCGCTGCCGCGGTTGATCAGATGGTGGCCGTCGGCCACGTTCTTCGGAAAGGCGGCGCATTCGCCCGCGCGCAACGGCTGCTCGCCCGCGTCGGTTACCAGCACCAGTTCGCCCGACAGCACGTAGACGAATTCGTCCTCGCGCGCATGCCAGTGGCGCTGGCTGGACCACCCGCCCGGCGGCAGCCGCGTGAGGTTGACGCCGAAGTCGGACAGGCCACCGGCATCGCCCAGCGCCTGCTTGACGCGATCCCGCGCCGCCGCCGCGTAGGGAGCCGGATAGCCCGAGCCGCGGCGTTCGGGTACCTTCGGGACATCGATCTTGGGCATGGGGACGCTCGTCATGGAAGGCGCTCCATTCTGCACCGGCTCCTACAATGGTGCTTTTCCTCCCGACGACACCATGCATCAGAGCTCCTTCGGCGGCTTTGCCGAGCCGCATCCTACCGATCGGCTGTTCTTTGCCGTCATGCCGCCGCCAGACGTGGCCGAGCGGGTCGCCTCGCTTGCGGGCCAGTTGCGCGAACAGCTCCGGTTGCGCGGCCGACCGCGGCCTACCGGGCACCTGCACGTGACGCTGCATCACCTGGGCGACTTTGCCGGCCTGCCGCAGCAGCTGGTGGATGGGGCGTGCGCGGCCGCGGCCAGCGTGGCGCTGCCATCGTTCGAGGCGCGTTTTGATCGCGTCGGCAGTTTCCGCGGACGCGTCGGCAAGCACCCGTTCGTGCTGCTCGGCGCCGAGCGGGCGTCGGGCCTGGCCGGGTTGTACGGGAGTCTTGGGATGAGACTTGCGGCCGCTGGTCTGGCGCGGCGCGAGCCGGCGTTCGTGCCGCATGTCACGCTGCTCTATGACGCCCTCACCATCGCACCGCAGCCGGTCGAGCCGTTCGAATGGACAGTGCGGGAGTTCGTGCTCATCCACAGCCTGCTGGGGCGCACCGAATATCGCGTGCTGGGCCGCTGGCCGCTGGCCGCCGGCGCGTAGGCATGCGCACGCGGCCACGACAACGGCGCGGATAGCGTGGAGCAGTCGAACTCTGGGGGAATGCCATGAAGGGCAAACGTCGACTCGGATTGATTCTTCTGCTGGTGGCAACGCTCGTGCTGCTGGTGCTGGGTGCGCTGCGCTGGCGCCAGCAGTTCCAGCCCGCGCCCGCGGACCCGGGGCTCAGCCCGGCCGCGAGCGCGCCGATGCGCTGAGCTCAATCGTCGCTGTCGACCACGCGGCCGCTTGCCGGATCGATGATGAGCTTGACGCGGTGATCGGCCTTGTCGTCGGCCTTGGCGTGCCACACGCCATCGTCGAAGTCCACGTCATGCACGTTGGTGTAGCCCTGCGTGGCGAGCGATGCGCGCACGTCGTCCTCGCTCAGGCGCGAGACCTTCTCGTCCGGATAGACCTTGCCGCTCTTGGGGTCGATGCGCAGCGACACATCGTTGCCGTCGGCGCTCTCGGCATCGGCACGCCACATGCCGCCGTCGAACTTCAGGTCGTCGATGTCGGTGTAGCCCTGGTGGATCAACGATTCGCGCACCTGGGCCTCGGTCATCGCCTGCTGCGCCATCACTGCACCGGAGGCGCCCAGGGCCAGCGCGAGGGTCATCGAAGCGAGCTTTTTCATGGCCGTTTTCCGTGGGATGGTGCGCCCGAGTCTTCAGGCGCAGACGGCAATGGGTGATGAAAAGGCTGTGAGACGCGGCGGATTTGTTCAGGCAGGCGGGTGTTCGAAAGTCCCGCCCGCCCCGGTAGGGGAAGGGTTCGGCAAGGCCTCGACCTTCCGCCTCGCCCGAATCCCCCACCCCCGCCTTTTGGCTTACCCCGTGAAGCAGGTCGATGCTGTCTCGGGGCTCAGCGCCCCTGGTCAAGCCGATCGAAATGCGTCAGCGCGTTGAGCACCAGCGGATAGCTCCCCATGGTCTCGCCGCGCCAGATCGGATTGCCGGCAAACAGCAACACATGCCCCTTGCCGTAGCGGGCATCCACCACCGCCGCGCGCTCGGCCATTTCGCCGCCGCCGTCGAGCAAGCCGGAAACCAGCAGCCGCCTGGCATCGGCAAAGCGCAGGATTACGCGCGGGCGCTGGTCGTGCGGAATCACCCACGGGTTGTTGTAGGCCTGGTCCTCGTTGAGCGGCAAGGCCTGCCAGGGCTTGGCGTCGGGCAGGGCGGGCGGCTGGGCGAACGGGCGGCCTTCGGGCATGTCCTCGTCCTGCGGGCCACCGCGGCCGGTGGGGCGTTCGGCATCGCGGGCGTTGGGCAGGCCACGGTCGCCGGTGAGCAGGTTGGCGACGGTGAAGGACTGGCCCTCCGAGCTGTACAGCGCCAGGTGGTCGCCATAGCCGGCGGCGACCGGGCTGTCGTGGTCGACGAAGTCGGCCTGCAACACGCTGCCGACCACCTTCAATTTGGTCTTGGGCGTAACGAACACGCCAGGCGCCAGGCCGGCATCGATCGCGAACCGCGCGGTGTCTTCGGCGGTGACCAGCAATCCACCCTCGCGCACGAAGCGCTTGAGGTTGGCGAGGCCGGCCTCGCCAAGGCCCGGGCGGATGTCGGGCGTGCTGTCGATGTGGCCCAGGTTCGGCGTCAGCGGGCCGGTCTGCCAGGGCAGCGGCGGGCCCCACATCGGCAGGCCGTCGACAATATGGCGCAGGCTGGCGCCGCCGACGGGAGCGAACAGGATCGCGTCGTACTTCGCGTGCAGATCCGGGATACGCGCCACGTCCTGCGTGCTGATGTAGTCGTAGTGCACGCCCAGCTGGTCCAGCGCCATGCGCCACCAGCCCTCGGTCTGCGTGCTGAGCCAGGTGTGCATGAGCGCGACGCGGGGCAGCTTCGCGTCCGTCGCGTCGACGCCGGCCAGGCCGGGCGGGACGCTGACCGGCTTGTCCAGCCGCGCCATCGATGCCTTCAGCACGTCCGGATCGGTGACGCGCACCACCTCGACATCGAACAGGTCGCCCATCGACCAGCCGGTGTCGTCGTAGGGATGCTGCTGCGGGTCCTTGGGCGACCAGTACTGGCGGTCGAGCAGGGTGTCGGCGATGCGCGAGTAGGGCTGGTCCATGCGCACGACGTAGCTGCCGGCGGGGAAGCGGCGCGTGTGCTTCTTGCCGTCATCGGTGGCCGGCAGGGTCACGCTGAAGGGCGCGCTGGCGCGGCTGATCTCCACGTGCTGGCGCTCGAGCACGCGCAGCAACTGGGCCTGGGTGCCGGATCGCTTGTCGTCGCCCGGCAGCACGTACGCGGCGGGGCCGGCTTCGGTGGGCTTCTCGATCGAGCGCTTGCCCTTCAGGTAGAAATTCTTGAGGAACGCCTGGCCGTTGTGCGCGAAGTAGTCCAGCGCGGTAAGCACGCCGGTCTGCTCGTAGTTGTTGTTGTTGCGCTGCGACCAGGTCACCTCCGGCATCGGCGGGTTGGGCCGGTACCAGGTGCGCGCGTATTCGGACGGATCGAGGATGCGCTTGCGCGTGTCGGCGCCGCCGTTGCCGAAGGTCTCGTACAGGCGGCTGATGCCGTTGTGCATGGCCGCGATGAACATCAGGTACCCGGGACTCCAGGTGTCGAAGTCGCCGTGCGTGAATACGCCGGGCAACCCGAGCTGGGTCATTTTCTGCACGTTGTCCCAGCCCAGCTGTTGCCACTCGCTGGTGAGGATCGGGTCGATCCAGGCGTTGTAGGGGCCATCGCCGACGGTGTTGTCGTAGAGGAAGGGCACCGACTCGTGCAGGTCGTGCAGCACCTGCGCGTGCCAGCCGAGGTAGGTGTCGGCGACGTTGCGGGTGAGCGCGAGGGTCATGCCCATCGCATCGCGGTTGTTGTCGTGCGCGACGTAGTGGCCCCAGTAGAGCAGGTCCGGATAGTCCTGGCCCGGGTGCGCCTTGTGCCAGTTGTAGAGATCGACCATGCGGTCGCGGCCGTCCACCTCGACGATTGGCGTGATCAGGGTGATCACGTGCGAGCGGATGTTCCTGATGTACGGCGCATCGTCCACCGCCAGCCGGTAGGCCAGCTCCATCAGCGCGGTGGGCGCGCCGGTTTCGTCGGAGTGGATCGAGCCGGTGACGTAGTAGACCGGGGTGGTTTCCCTGATGAGCGCATCGGCCCTGGCGTCGTCCATGCCGATCGTGCGCGGATCGGCCAGTTGCGCCAGGCGTGCGTCATTGGCCTGCAGGTTGGCCAGCAATGCTTCGTCGGCGATGGCCACCGCGATCATCTCGCGGCCTTCCTCGGTCTTGCCGATGCTGAACACCTTCACCCGTGGGCTGGCGGTGTCCAGCGCGCGAAAGTAGCGATACACGTCGTCCGAGTAGGGTAGCCAGTCCGCCGCGCCGGCAATGTGGCCGAGCACCTGCAGGGGTGTCGGCACGCCGGGCGAGGCAGGGAGGTAGTCGGTCAGCGGCGTGTTGAACTTCGGATCGGTGGTGAACCGCGCGATCTGCGCGGTGTAGGCCTGGTCGACCGGCTGGGCCGGGTCGCGCGCGAAGGCGCTGGCGGCGAGGGTGTCGGCGGCCTGGGTGGCGAGGCAGGTGGCGGCCAGCGCGAGGCCGGCGAGGCAGGGCAGGAGGCGCATGGATTCCCCGGGTTGGGCGGACGGCCGGGCCACTTTGCCAGAAATGGGGCGCGTTGCATTTGTGGCATCGGGGAAAGCCGATCCCTGCCCGACGCTGCCCTGGAAGGGCGGGTGTCGGAACGTCCCGAGCCGCTCCCTTCCTCAAGCGTTGGGCGGGAACGGTTCTCCCCTGGCGCAGGCCACCTACCGCCGCAACGAAATCCACGTGGGCGCGTGATCGCTCGGATGCGGCAAGGCGCGCACCCACCGGTCCACCCCGGCATCCTTCAACCGCGGCGCCAGCTTGCGGTTGAGCAGCAGGTGGTCGATCCTCAACCCCGAGTTGTGTTCCCAGTGCTGCCGGAAATAGTCCCAGAACGTGTACACCCGTTCCTCGCCGAACTGCTCGCGCAGCGAGTCGGTCCAGCCCTGCGACAGCAGGTCGGCGTAGCGCTCGCGACTCTCCGGCTGCAGCAGCGCGTCCTTGCGCCAGGAGCGCGGGTTGTAGATGTCCTCGTCGGTGGGGACCACGTTGTAGTCGCCAGCCAGCACCACCGGGTGTTCGCTCTCGACCAGGCTTTGCGCATAGTCGATGAAGCGATCGAACCAGGCGAGCTTGTAGTCGAACTTGGGACCGGGCTGGGGGTTGCCGTTGGGCAGGTACAGGCAGCCGACGATCAGGCCATGCGCCGCCGCTTCCAGGTAACGGCTCTGCACATCTGACGGATCGCCCGGCACGCCGCGGCGGCTTTCCAGCGGATCGGCGCCGCGGGCCAGGATCGCCACCCCGTTCCACGAACGCTGGCCGTGCCAGATGGCACCGTAGCCGGCATCGCGGATCGGCTCGACGGGAAAGGCCTCGTCGGGCGCCTTGAGCTCCTGCAGGCAGACGACGTCCGGCGCCTCGCGCTCCAGCCAGGCCAGCAGCGAGGCCAGGCGCGTGCGCACGCCGTTGATGTTGAAGGTGGCGACCTTGAGCGGTTTTCGCGCGGCCATCGGGAGCCTGTCCTAGTACTGCGCCGCGCCCAGCGCGGAGAGCCAGTCCAGCACGCGGCGCGTCCACGGCCGGTGTTGCCACTGTTCGAGCGACAGCTCCTTCGAGCGCCCGATGTCGCGATCGACGACCTCGGTCATGTGCGCCGCAAAAGCGTGGTCGAACACCAGCACGTTCGACTCGTCGTTGAGGCTGAAGGAGCGATTGTCGAAGTTGGCGCTGCCGGCGATGGTGAGGTAGCCGTCCACGATCATCAGCTTGTTGTGGAACAGCGCCGGCTGGAAGCGGTAGATGTGCGCGCCTGCCTGGAGCATTTCACCCCAGCGCGTCTGCGAAGCGCTGTTGATGATCTCGCTGTCGGTGTACGGACCGGGCACCACCAGCCGGATGCGCACGCCGCGCGCGAGCGCGCGCTTGAGCGCGGCCATGGTGAGGTCGTCCGGCACGAAATAGGCGGCCTCCAGGTCGATCGCCTTGCGCGCGCCGTCGATCGCCATCAGGTACATCAGCTGCAGGTTCTCGCTGCCGCCTTCGGGCGAGCTGGCGACGGTCTGCACCGCGACGTCGCCGGCCGGCGCCACGTCGGGGTAGTACTCCGAGCCGAGCAGCGCCTGGCCCGTGGTGGTGATCCAGTTGTCCTCGAACACCGCCTGCATCTGCAACGCACCGGGGCCGGTCACGCGGATCTGCATGTCGCGCCAGATATCGGGCTTGTCGCCATGCCCGTTCCACTCGTCGGCGATGCCCACGCCGCCGGTGTAGGCCACGCGTCCGTCGACGATCAGCAGCTTGCGGTGGGTCCGGTTGTTGAAGCGATCGATGTCGTACCAGCGCAGTGGGTGGAAGTATTCGAAATGCACGCCGCCGGCGCGCAACGCGTCGACGACGTCCTCCTTCATCTTGGAAGAGCCGACCCAGTCGGCGATCACGTGCACGCGAACGCCGGCACGGGCGCGTTCGGTGAGCGCCTGCACGAACTCGTCGGCGACGTGGCCGGACCAGTAGATGTAGGTCTCCATGTCCACGCTGACCTTGGCCGAGCGGATCGATTCGAGCATCGCGGGGAAGATCTCCGCGCCGTTCTGGAAATCCGCGACCGCGTTGCCGTCGACGATCGTCGGCCCGAGCAGGTTGCCGATTTCGCGGCGGAACTGCGGGCTCTCGACCGGGCTCAACGGACCCAGCGGATGGACCAGCTGCTGGGTCTGCGGGACCAGGTTGAGCACCAGCACACCGAGCACCAGCGCCGCGAACGCGCCCAGGCTTGCCCACAACAGGCGCCGCTTCCAGTGCGGCCGGGGCGGGGAGGCCTTGCCGTTGTCGCGGGTAGGGCGGGCGGGTCCGGCGGGCATCGCGTCTCCTGGCTGGTGGTTGCACGAGCGCCCCTCGGCGCGACCGGGGGCTCCGGGTCGCGCCCATGACGCTCGTGCGAAAACCAGGCTCATCATCCGGCGCGGGCGTGCAGCCGGGGTCAACGCCTTCACTTGGCCGGCACCGCCGCGGTTGTCTGCTGTGGGTGGACCGCCCCGGGAGAACGCATGACCGACAAGGCCGTACGCAAGGTCGAACGCCGCGCCGACGTGCGTCGCGCGCTGGCCACCAGCACAGCGACGCACCACAAGCACCAGCGCGCGGTGCGCTCGGGTCACAAGCTATGGCTGGTCGTCTACGCATTGGTGCTGGCGGCGCTGGGTGTGCTGTTCTACCTCTTGCGGCTGGAGTTCTTCGGCATCCTCGGTCGCTACCTCCCGATGGCACGGCGCGCGACCGTGGGCGCCATGGCGATCGTGCTGACGCTGGTGGCTTCGCGGATGGTGCGGGCGTTCGCCATCGAGCGCGCACAGACCGCGGTCACGCGCTACAACCTCAAGCGCATCCTGCGGCTGGTGATGTACGTGATCCTGGCGCTGATCGTGGTGTCGGTGCTGTTCGCCAACTGGTACGCCGCGGTCGCTTCGCTGGGACTGATCTCGCTGGTGCTGGGTTTCGCATTGCAGACGCCGATCACCAGCTTCATCGGCTGGGTGTACATCCTGGTGCGCGAGCCCTATCGCGTGGGCGACCGCATCCAGATCGGCGACGCGACCGGCGACGTGATCGACGTGACCTACCTGGACACCACGCTGTGGGAAGTCGGCGGGCCGTACCTTTCCTCGGACCACCCGAGCGGACGGATCATCAAGTTTCCCAACGCCAACGTGCTGACCAGCCCGGTCTACAACTATTCCTGGCCCGTGTTCCCGTATGTCTGGAACGAGATCAAGTTCCAGGTGGCCTACGACAGCGACTTCGCGTTCGTGGCGCAGGTGATGCGCGAGGCGGCGGAGGACGAGCTTGGCGAGGCCATGATCGAGCGCGTGCGGACCTTCCGCGAGGTGCTCGCCAAGACGCCCGTGGACGAGCTGCAGGTCAACGAACGGCCATCGGTGCTGTTCCGCATCGACGCCAACACCTGGGTGGACGCGATCGTTCGCTACGTGGTCGACCCGCGCCAGGCGGGCAGCGTCAAGACGCGGCTGATCGGCACCATGCTCTCGCGGCTCAACGCCGAGCCGGAGCGGGTGAAGTTTCCCAAGGGCGACAACCGCTAGGCCGCCGTGGGCCGCGGCCGGCGCGGATCCCTACCCCAGCCCTCTTCCCGGCGGGGAGAGGGAGCCTGATATCTCGGCGCTGTGTACCGTGTGCGACCAGCGCTGCAGCGTCTGGTACAGGCGCTCCCGCCGGGTCAGTACGCCCTGGTGGCAACCCTTGGGGCGGGTCTGCTCGATCGGCTCGCGACTGAGTTCGCGCCAGCGCTTGACCAGTTCGGCCGGCGCCGGATGCGATTCGACCAGCGCCCGCAGCACCAGCGACATCGCTTCCACTTCGTTCTTCAAGCCATCCAGCTCGTTGCCGACCTGGGTGAAGGACACCGGGCGGCTGCTCGAAATCTCCATGACTCTCCCTCGCATCGCTGGCGCCCCCGCGCCAGGCTCGGATCGACGTTGCGCGCATCGTCGTGGTCGCCGCGTGCATGGCATACCGCTCGCCGGCCACTCCCTCTCTCTCGCAGAACACTTGTGAGCGATGTCTCGTTTTGATGGTGCGAGAGGGAATCGCCCACAACCTGGCTCCTGCAAAAGCGGGAGAAAAAAAGCCGCCTTGCGGCGGCTCTTTTTTTCAACCGGGATCGAACGCGGTCAGGCTGCGCGCGAGGCGCGCTTGCGGTCGTTCTCGGTCAGGTGCTTCTTGCGCAGGCGGATTTCCTTCGGCGTGACCTCGACCAGCTCGTCGTCGTCGATGAAGTCCAGCGCCTGCTCCAGCGAGAACTTGATCGCCGGGGTGAGCTGGATCGCATCGTCCTTGCCGGAGGCGCGCATGTTGGTCAGCGGCTTGGGCTTGATCGCGTTGACGGTCAGGTCATTGTCCTTGGCATGGATGCCGACCAGCTGGCCTTCGTACACCTGGTCGCCTTCGGCGGCGAACAGCTTGCCGCGCTCCTGCAGCGGCCCCAGCGAGTAGGCGGGGGTGGTGCCGCCGGCGTTGGCGATCATCACGCCGTTCTGGCGCTTGGCGATCTGGCCTTCTTCCTTCGGACCGTAATGGTCGAACACGTGGAACAGCAGGCCCGAACCCTGGGTCAGGGTCTTGAACTGGTTCTGGAAGCCGATCAGGCCCCGCGCCGGGATCATGTACTCCAGGCGCACGCGGCCCTTGCCGTCGGGCTCCATGTTCTTGAGCTGGCCCTTGCGGATGCCCAGACGCTCCATCACAGGGCCCTGGTGGATTTCCTCCACGTCGACCACCAACTGCTCGATCGGCTCCATCTTCTGGCCGTCGATCTCCTTGATGATCACTTCCGGACGCGACACGGCGAGCTCATAGCCCTCGCGGCGCATGTTCTCGATCAGCACCGACAGGTGCAGCTCGCCGCGGCCGGAGACCAGGAACTTGTCCGCGTCCGAACCCTGCTCGACCTTCAGCGCGACGTTGTGCACCTGCTCGCGGTCCAGTCGGTCCTTGAGCTGGCGGCTAGTCAGGAACTTGCCGCCGGAGAGGTCCTTGTTGCCGGCGAACGGCGAGTTGTTCACCTGGAAGGTCATGCTGATGGTCGGCTCGTCGACGGTCAGCGCCGGCAGCGCCTCGGGGGTGTCGAGCGCGCAGACGGTGTCGGAAATGGTGAGTTCCGCAATGCCCGAGATGGCGACGATGTCACCGGCCTCGGCGCTGTCCTGCTCGATGCGCTCCAGACCCATGAAGCCGAGCACCTGCAGCACCTTGCCCTGGCGCTTCTTGCCGTGGCGATCGATCACCGCGACGGGCATGTTCTTCTTCAGCGTGCCGCGCTGGATGCGGCCGATGCCGATCACGCCCACGAAGTTGTTGTAGTCCAGCTGGCTGATGCGCATCTGGAACGGGCCTTCCGGATCGACTTCCGGCTTGGGCGCGTGCTGCATGATCGCTTCGTACAGCGGGGTCATGTCGCCTTCGCGGGCGTTCTCGTCCAGCGAGGCGTAGCCGTTCAGGGCCGAGGCGTAGACGATCGGGAAGTCCATCTGCTCGGGCGTGGCGCCCAGGCGGTCGAACAGGTCCCACACCTGCTCGACGACCCATTCGGGGCGCGAACCGGGGCGGTCGATCTTGTTGATCACCACGATCGGCTTGAAGCCCATCGCGAAGGCCTTCTGGGTCACGAAGCGCGTCTGCGGCATCGGGCCGTCCATCGCGTCGACCAGGATCAGCACGGTGTCGACCATCGACAGCACGCGCTCGACCTCGCCGCCGAAGTCGGCGTGTCCGGGCGTGTCGACGATGTTGATCCGGTTGCCCTGCCAGGTGATGGCCGTGTTCTTGGCCAGGATGGTGATGCCGCGTTCCTTTTCCTGGTCGTTGGAGTCCATCACGCGCTCGGCCAGCACGGTACGCTCGTTGAGCGTGCCCGACTGTTTGAGCAGCTGATCGACGAGGGTGGTCTTGCCGTGGTCGACGTGGGCGACGATGGCGATATTGCGCAGTTTTTCGATGGACATGGCACAGGCCCGGGCGGCGCTTGGTCAGCCGCCACGTAAGTTTCGGAGGGGTAAACTCCGCAATTATACGGATTTGCGGGGGTTTTTGCCCGTGCCGCGCATGAACGCCCCGCGCCAGGCCCGTTCGCAGGTGGGGAGCATCCCGTTGGGCGGGGCGTCAGCCACCGGCCGCCTGCCGGGAAAGGGGCGGCGGGGCCCCAAGCCCATCCGGCGTCAGGTCAGGCCGGTCAGCGCAAACAGCGCGATCACCACGAAGACTGCGAGCGTCTTGATCACCGTGATGGCGAAGATGTCGCGGTAGGACTGCCGGTGCGTCAGCCCGGTCACCGCCAGCAGGGTGATCACCGCGCCGTTGTGCGGCAGGGTGTCCATGCCGCCGGACGCCATCGCGGCCACGCGGTGCAGCACTTCCATCGGAATGCCGGCGGCCTCGGCATTTGCGATGAACGTATGCGCCATCGCCGCCAGCGCGATGCCCATCCCGCCCGACGCCGAACCGGTGATGCCGGCCAGCGCGGTGACCGTCACCGCTTCGTTGACCAGCGGGTTGGGGATCCCGTGCAGCGCGTCGGCCACCAGCCTGAAGCCGGGCAGGGCGGCAATCACTGCGCCGAAGCCGTATTCGGACGCGGTGTTCATCGAGGCTAGCAACGCGCCGCCCACGGCGCTGCGGCTGCCCTCGGCGAAGCGTTCGACCACCGGCCGCCAGGCGGACGCGAGCACGCATACGATGCCTACGAGCAACGCTCCCTCCACCGCCCAGATGGCGGCGAGCTTGGAGACTTCCTGGACCACGGGCTCGGCCTTGCCGACCACGCTGGGCGCGAATGAAGCGGTTTCGCCGTAGGCGCGCGGTATCCAGTCGGTGAACAGCTTGTTGGCCAGGCCCACCAGCACCAGCGGCAGCAGCGCGACCAGCGGATGGGCGAGCTTGCCGTGCTCGAACGGCGCCGGCTCGTTGACCAGGTCGCTCCCGTAGCCCTCGCCCGCGGCGGCGGCCTTGCGCCGGCGCGATTCCAGATAGGCCAGGCCCACGACCAGGATGAACACCGAGCCGATCGTGCCCAGCCACGGCGCCGCCCAGGCGGTGGTGCCGAAGAACGACGTCGGGATGATGTTCTGGATCTGCGGCGTGCCGGGCAGCGAGTCCATGGTGAAGGTAAACGCGCCCAGTGCGATGGTGCCGGGGATCAGCCGCTTGGGGATGCCGCTGGCGCGGAACAGTTCGGCCGCGAACGGGTAGACCGCGAACACCACCACGAACAGCGACACCCCGCCGTAGGTCAGCAGCGCGCACACCAGCACGATGGAAAGGATCGCGCGGCCGCGCCCGACCAGCCCGATGGTCGCCGCCACGATCGCCTTGGAGAAACCCGACAGCTCGATCAGCTTGCCGAACACCGCGCCGAGCATGAACACCGGGAAGTAGAGCTTGAGGAAGCCCACCATCCTGTCCATGAACAGGCCGGTGAACATCGGCGCCACCAGCGCCGGATCGGTCAGCAGCACCGCGCCCAGCGCCGCGATCGGCGCGAACAGGATGACGCTGTAGCCGCGGTACGCCGCCACCATCAGGAACGCCAGCGCGACCAGAACGATCAGGAATGCCATCGACCTTTTTTCCCCGGCGGCGCGCAGCCGCGCCGCAATGACAGTGCCCGACGAGTATCGGCAGCGCGCCGCCGGCCGGGCACTGTACGAAGGTACAAGTGCCCCGTTGCGTGCCCATGCCTAGGATCGGTGCATCAAGGCACCCATCGTCGATGGCTGCGTCCACAGGCAACCCTCGACGGTTGCGTCCAAAGGGGAGGGGAGTCATGCAACGCACGCATCTGAGTCTGGCCATCGGCATGGTGATCGGCCTGGCGTTCGCCATGCCGGCGCTGGCGCAGCAATCCGGCGGCGCATCGCCGCAGGACAGCGGCAAACCGGTCAACGCCAAACAGCTGGAACAGGTGACGGTCACCGCCCGCAAGCGCGAGGAAACCCTGCAGGACGTGCCGATCGCGGTCAGCGCCTTCACCGCCCAGGCGCTGGAAAAGCAGAACGTGCAGAACCTGTCCGACCTGCAGGGCAAGGTGCCTTCGCTGCAGATCTACGCCGCGCGCGGCTCCAACACCACGCTCACCGCCTACATCCGCGGCGTCGGCCAGGCCGATCCGACCTGGGGCTTCGATCCGGGCGTGGGCATCTATCTCGACGACGTGTACCTCGCCCGTCCGCAGGGCGCGGTGCTGGACGTGTTCGACGTCAGTCGCATCGAGGTGCTGCGCGGCCCGCAGGGCACGCTGTACGGCAAGAACACCATCGGCGGCGCGATCAAGTACGTCTCCAACCCGTTGCCGGTGAAGACCGAAGGCTCGGTGGAAGTGACCGCGGGCACGCACGGCGAGAAGGACATCAAGGCAAGCATCGGCGGCGCCAGCGCCGACCAGATGTGGCGCGGCCGCATCGCCTACGCCAGCGGCCACAATGACGGTTTCGGGGAGGACATCCTCACCGGCAGCCGCAACGGCAACAAGAACACCAACGCCGCGCGCGCGACGATCGGTTTCTTCCCGACCAGCACGTTCAACATGCAGCTGTCGGTGGACGGCGTGCGCGACAACTCCAATCCGCGCGGCGCCAAGATGCTCACCGTCAACGCGCTGGACCCGGCCTACCCGCCGCTGGGGAGCGACTTCGACACCCGCAGCGGCTTCGCCCAGCTCAACCACACCAAGCTCTACGGCACCGCGCTGACGATGAACTGGATCGCCAGCCAGGACTGGTCGCTCAAGTCGGTCACTGCGGTGCGCGGCTCTTCGACCGACACCAACATCGACTTCGACACGCTGCCCGAAAAGATCGCGGACGTGAACGCGGTCTACACCGACCACCAGTTCAGCCAGGAATTGCAGGCCAACTACGACGCCGGCGGCACCGTGCACGGCGTGTTCGGCGTGTACTACTTCGACGGCACTGCCAACGGCCACATCCACAACATCTTCCTGGGCTCGCCGCCGTACTCGACGCTGGGCCTGACCCAGTTCGGCGGCACCGGCGGCAGCATGGGCACCAAGAGCTGGGCCGGCTACGGCGACTTCACCTGGGACCTGACGCCCGACTGGAGCCTGGACGTCGGCCTGCGCTACACCCATGAGACCAAGACCGCGCTGATCCAGAACTACGGCTACTCGGACGACACCTTCACCACGCCGATCGCCACGCTGGCCGACTTCAGCGGCTCGCACGCCACCAGCAACTTCTCGCCCAAGGTCTCGCTGGACTGGAGCGCGAGCGACCACGTCAAGCTGTACGCCAGCTATTCGGAGGGTTTCCACTCCGGCGGCTACAACATCCGCGCCAACTGCGTGGCGGTGCCGACCTCGTGCCGTCCGATCGACGACGAGAAGGTGCAGTCTTACGAGGTCGGCAGCAAGATGACGTTCTTCGACGACGCGCTGATGATGAACACGGCGCTGTTCCGCAACGTCTACTCCAACATCCAGCTGTCGGTGTTCAGCTCCTACACGCTGCCCAACGGCAGCCAGGGCTTCTTCGGCGACTTCACCAACGCCGGCAAGGGGCACATCGACGGCATCGAGGAAGAGTTCGCCTGGAAGCCGTCGGAGAACTGGACGCTACGCGGCAACGTTGCTTATTTGCATACCAAATACACCCAGTACATGACCGGCGGCGTCAACATCGCCGACCAGCAGAGGTTCACCAATGCACCGAAGTGGTCCGGCGGCCTGTCGCTGGAAAACACCACGCCACTGGCCAATGGCGGCAGCATCTCGGCGCGGGTCAACTACACCTACCAGACCATGGTCTATCCGGAGACCACGCTCTCGCCGCTGATCGCACAGCCGGCCTACGGCCTGTGGAATGCCGGCGTGATCTGGCAGATCAACGATCCCTGGTCGCTCAGCCTGCAGGGCACCAACCTGGCCAACAAGTCCTACCGCACCACCGGCTACAACGTCGGCGCGCTGGGCATCTACACCGGCTTCTACGGTGCGCCGCGAATGGTCACGCTGAGCGCGAAATACCGGTTCTGACGTCGCACCTTTCCTTCTGCAGCAGGAAAGGCGCCGGGATGCCACCTCCCCGCCGCCCGGCTCCTTTCCTGCCTGCGGGGGATGCCATCCTGTAAGAGCGCACCCTGCGCGCGACCGCCATCTACTGGTCGCGCAGGGTGCGCTCCTTAAAAAAAGACCGCGCCGGAGATCGATATGCGCAAGATCCTCAGCCTGCTGGCCCTCCTTTTCGCCAGCGCGCTCGCCCATGCCGGCGATGCCCCGTCGCTGCCAAAACTCCAGCTCGACCCCGCGCGCGTCGCCGTGGCCGGTCTCTCCTCCGGCGCCTTCATGGCCGCCCAGGCGCAGATCGCCTATCCGGAAATCTTCCATGGCGCCGCCATCGTCGCCGGCGGCCCGTACGGTTGCGCCGGCGGCCAGCTCGCCACGGCGATCGGAAGCTGCATGAAACGCGCGCCGGCGCCCGACGTGGGCGCGCTGGTCGCACGCGCACGGAAGCTGTCGGCCGACGGGCGTATCGGACCGCTCGCGCAGTTGGCGGGTTCGCATGTCTATCTGCTGCACGGCAAGGACGACGCCATGGTCGCGCCGTCGGTGGCCGAGGCGGGCGCGCGCTTCTACGAAAGCCTGCGTGACAGCGTGCCGGGCCTCGAGGGCATGCGGGTACGCGACGACGGCGCGCGCGCCTTCGCGCACAACCTGCCGGTGGCTGGGAAGGGCGACGATTGCGGCACGTCGGTGTCGCCGTTCCTCGGTCACTGCGGTTTCGATGCGGCAGGGACGATCTTCGCCGAGCTGTTTGGCAAACCGGCCCACGCCGTGACCGCGCCACGCGGCGAGCTGCGCACATTCGGCCAGGATGCGCTGCGCCCGGACGGCAAGGATGCTTTCCTCGCCGCCGAGGGCTATGTCTACCTGCCGCCCTCCTGCGCCGCCGGCAAACCCTGCGGCCTGCTGGTCGCGCTGCACGGATGCAAGCAGAACGCCGAGGCGGTGGGCGAGGCGTTCGTGCGCGACGCCGGCTTCAACCGCTGGGCGGACGCCTACGACGTGGCCGTGCTGTACCCTCAGGCACGCGCGAGCTTCGCGCCATTGAATCCGCAAGCATGCTGGGACTGGTGGGGATACTCCGGAGCCGACTACGACACCCGCCAGGGCGTGCAACTGCGCTGGCTGGTCGACGCCGTGCGCGCGCTGGGGCTGCCCGCCAAGCGATGACTTTCGTTCTGCCCTGTCCCGCAATGGATAGGGAGCTCAGCGCGTCATGCCCAGCCCCACGCTGATCGCCCTCGCCGCCGCCTGCTGGCTCGGCCTGCTGTTCGGCGTCGCGCTGCTCGGCGAGCGGCGCCCGCGGCTGTTCGAGAAGCGCTGGGCGATCGTCTATGCGCTGTCGCTGGCGATCCACTGCACCTCGTGGACCTTCTACGGCACGGTGACCCAGGCCAGCCGCTCGGGCTGGTGGCTGCCGCCGACTTTCGTCGGCGCGATCCTGATGTACCTGCTGGCGATCGCCGTGCTGCGGCGGCTGGTGGAGCTGGCGCGCGAGTACAACGCCGGCTCGCTGGCCGACCTGATCGCGGTGCGGCTGGGACGCCACTCGGGACTGGCGGCGCTGGTCACCGCGGTGGTGGTGCTGGGCATCGTTCCCTACATCGCGCTGCAGCTGAAGGCCGTGGCGATGAGCTACATGCTGCTCAGCCACGGCCAGCTCGCCGAGTCCGAGCCATGGCAGGACAGTGCGCTCTACATCGCGCTGCTGATGGCGCTGTTCGCGATGCTGTTCGGCACCCGCCGCGCGTCCACCACGGCCCACAACCGCGGGCTGGTGCTGGCGATGGCGTTCGAATCGCTGTTCAAGCTGGGCGCGATGCTGGCGCTGGGCACGCTGCTGTTCACCCCACTGCCCGCCGGCCTGCCGCCGGTGCCGGTGCCGCCGCACGAGAGCACCGGCTTCCCGGCCCTGATCCTGCTCGGCGCGCTGGCGATGTTCACCCTGCCGCACCAGTTCCATGCCGGCGTGGTCGAGTGTCGCGACGGCGGCCACCTGCGCACCGCGCGATGGTTGTTCCCGCTGTACATGCTGCTGATCGCGCTGCCGATCCTGCCGCTGGCGAAGCTCGGCGACGCGTGGCTCGGGCCCAGCGGCGTACCGTCGGACCTCTACGTGCTTGCGCTGCCGCTGGCGCGCGGGCAGCACACTCTGGCGCTGGTGGCGTTCCTCGGGGGCTTGAGCGCCGCCACCAGCATGGTGGTGGTCGCCACGCTGGCGCTCAGCCTGATGATCGTCAACCACTTCATCGCTCCGCTGCGCGTGCGCGCCGGCTGGGGCCGCGACGAGCGTGGCGACCTGCGTGGCGAGGTCATCAACCAGCGCCGCGTGGCGATCGTGGTGGTGATCCTGCTGGCCTGGGGCTACAGCCGCGTCCTGGCCAGCCACGAGGCGCTGGCCGACATCGGCGCGATCTCGTTCTCCGCGCTGGCGGGGCTGGCGCCGGCCTTGCTCGCCGCCGTGTACCGGCCGCAGGTCGGGCCGCGTGCGGTGACCGCGGGGCTGGCCTGCGGCACGTTCGTGTGGCTCTACGTGGTGCTGCCCTCGCTGTGGCCGGCGATGCCGGCGGGATTGCTGCACGGCCCGTTCGGGCTCGGCTGGCTGTCGCCCGCCGGGCTGCTCGGGCTGGGCGACTGGAGCCAGTTGGGCCGCGCCGTGGTGTTGAGCCTGGCGGCGAACGTGGCGGTGACGTGGCTGGTGGCCCAGTCGCGCTTCGGCCAGGCCACGCGCGTGGCGGGCGTCGGCGACGTTGGCGTGGTGGAGCTGCGCGCATTGGCCGAGCGTTTCCTGCCGCCAGAGCGCGTGGCGCACCTGTTCGCCACCGCGCCGGAGCAGGGTGCCGCCGGCCATGCGCGGGTCGACGCGGTCGAGCACGAACTGGCCGCGGTGATCGGCGCGGCGTCGGCGCGGCTGCTGCTGGAAGTGGTGCACAAGCAGGGCCGCGCGCAACTGGACACCGTCGCGGCGATCGTCGGCGAAGCCACGCAGGACCTGCGCTTCAACCAGCGCGTGCTGGAGGCGGCGCTGGAGAACATGAGCCAGGGCATCTGCGTGGTCGACGCGGAGCTGCGCGTGGTGGCCTGGAACCGCTGCTACGCGCGGCTGTTCCAGTACCCCGACGACATGCTGCAGATCGGCCGTCCGGTCGCCGACCTCACGCGCTTCATCATTGGCGAGGGCCTGATCGGCGAAGGCGACGTGGAGACGCGCGTGCAGCGCCGGCTGACCCACATGCAGGCCGGCACGCGGCACCTGTCCGAGCGGCGTTTTCCCGATGGCACGATCGTGGAGATCCGCGGCAATCCCATGCCCGGCGGCGGCTTCGTCGCCACCTTCACCGACGTCACCGCATTCCGCCGCGCCGAGGACGCCCTGAAGAAGGTCAACGAGACGCTCGAATTGCGCGTGGAAGAGCGCACCCGTGCGCTGGCCGCCGCCAGCGCCGAGGCCCAGCGCGCCAACGAGGCCAAAAGCCGCTTCCTGGCCGCCGTCACCCACGACCTGATGCAGCCGTTGCACGCGGCGCAGTTGTTCGCGCATACGCTGACCGAACACGGAGCCGACGCGGCCATCGCTGGCAACCTCAATGGCGCGCTCACCGCGACCGAAGGCCTGCTCGCCGGCCTGCTCGACATCGCGCGTCTGGAGGGCGGCCGCCTGCAGCCGCAGTCGCGCATTTTCGCGCTGGCCGAGGTACTCGATCCGCTGGCCGCCGAGTTCGGCGCCATCGCCCAGGACCGCGGCGTGCGGTTGGACGTGGTCGGCACGCGCGCCTGGGTGCATTCGGATCCGCAACTGCTGCGCCGGGTGCTGCAGAACTTCCTCTCCAACGCGTTGCGCTACGCCGAACGCGGCCGCGTACTGCTGGGCGTGCGCCGTTGCGGCGCGCAGCTGCGCGTGGAGGTGTGGGACACCGGCCCGGGCATCGCGCCGCAGGAGCGCGCGATGATCTTCCAGGAGTTCCGTCGCGGCAGTGCCGCGGGCGGGCAGGGGCTGGGCCTGGGCCTGTCGATCGCCCGGCGCATGGCTGGTCTGCTGGGGCATCCGCTGGGCCTGCGCTCATGGCCGGGCCAGGGCAGCGTGTTCGACCTGGGCGTGCCGCTGGCACGGATGCCGGCGAGCGTGCCGGCAGCCGCGGCTACGCTCCAGCCGCTGTCGGCCGGGCGAGCGCTGGTGCTGGACAACGAACCGGCGGCGCTGGCCGCGCTGAGCACGCTGCTTACCGGTTGGGGCTGGCAGGTGCATGCCGCCCGCGATGCGGCCCAGGCGCTCGCGGCGCCGTGGCAGGCGGACCTGCACATCCTCGACTATCACCTCGACGCGGGGCGTACCGGCTGGGACGTCTGGCGCGAACTGAGCGGGCGCCACCCGGACGTGCCGACGGTGATGCTGACCGCCGACCGTGACGGCGAATTGCGCCAGCGCCTGCTCGATGCGGGGATCGGCGTGCTCTACAAGCCGCTCAAGCCGCTGGCGTTGCGCCAGTTGCTGCAGCGCGTGGCGGCGGCGGTGCGAGTGTAGGAGTGCACCTGTGCGCGACCGCGGGAAACGGTTGCGCATGGCAGTCCCGGACAACCCCGCTCCTGCGCGGGGAAGCCTTGTCCGTCAGGCGGCGGCGTATTCGCCCATGCGTGCGCGGGGACGGATCGCGACGGTGGTGTCGCCGCTGATCAGCTGCAGCTCGCCATCCTGGATCAGGCACTGCAACCGCATGCCGCGCTCGCATAGTGCGGTGAGCTGGCGCACGGTCGCGTCGTCGATGTCGAGCACGGTCAGGTTGTCGTTGCGCGAGAGCGAGGCGCCGACCTTGTCCCACCAGATGTCGGCGACGCGTCCACCGTAGTTGACCACCACGACCTGCCGCGAGCGCCCGCAGGCCTTGCGGATGCGCGCCTCGTCCGGCTGGCCGAGTTCAATCCACTGCTCCACCTCGTCGGTGTACGCGCGTCGCCAGAGTGCTGGTTCGTCCTCGTCGCTCAGGCCCTTGCCGAACTCCAGCCGATCGTCCGCGTGCAGCGCGAAGGCGAGCAACCGCACCATCAGCCGCTCCTCGGTTTCGGAGGGATGGCGGGCCAGCGTCAACGCGTGGGTCGCGTAGTAGTGCCGATCCATGTCGCTGATCGACAGCTCGGCTTTGTGGATGGTGGCGTTGAGGGCCATGGTCGTGCCTGCTGCGGGTAATCGGCCATTGTACGCCGCGGCCGGCGCTAAGCTGGCCGGATGATCCATGCGACCGCGCCGAGCACCGTGCACCTGCCCGAAGGCGATTGGGCGACCGCGCTCGACGGGCTGTGCGCCTGTTTTCCGCGCATCGGCCGCGCGCAGTGGCTGGACAGGATCCGCCGTGGCCGGGTGCTGGATGCCAGCGACATGCCGATCGACGAGCACACGCCCGGCCGCGCCGGCATGAAGCTGAAATATTTCCGCGAGGTCGAGAGCGAACCGGCGATCCCCGGCGACGAGGTCGTGCTGCATGTCGACGATCACCTGGTGGTGGTCGACAAACCCCACTTCCTGCCGGTGGTGCCGGCCGGCGGCTACGTGCAGCAGACCTTGCTGGCGCGCCTCGTGCGCCGGCTCGGCAATCCGGCACTGGTGCCGTTGCACCGGCTCGATCGCGAGACTGCCGGGCTGGTGCTGTTTTCGGCGCAGCCGGCTACGCGGGATGCGTATCTGTCGCTGTTCCGCGAGCGGCGCATCGTCAAGCGTTACGAGGCACTGGCCGCGCCCTTGCCGCAACTTGCGCTACCGCACGTGCACCGCTCGCGGCTGGAGGCGGGCGAGCCGTTCTTCCGCATGCGCGAAGTGGAGGGCGAAGCGAACAGCGAGACGCGCGTGGGTGTGATCGAACGTGGCGCGCAGCTTTGGCGCTACGCGTTGGAGCCGCATACCGGGCGCAAGCACCAGTTGCGCGTGCACATGGCGGCGCTGGGCGCACCCATCCGCAACGACCGCTTTTATCCGCAGCTGCAGGAACGGCTGGAAGATGATTTCAGCCGGCCGCTGCAGTTGCTGGCGCGCGGGTTGGCGTTCGTCGATCCGTTGAGCGGGCAGGCGCGGGAATTCCGCAGCAGGTTGTCGCTCGAAGCCTTGTAGAAATGCAGCGTCAGTCCGCGGTGCCGGTCCGCCGCGGTCGCGCACAGGGTGCGCTCCTACAGGACCCGCGCCGGCTCGCCCAGGTCCAGCGAACGCAGCAGCAAGCCGGCCTGCGTGCGGTTGCGCACGCCGAGCTTTTCGAAGATCGCCGTCACGTGCGCCTTGACGGTGCGTTCCTGGATGGCCAGTCGATCGGCAATCTGCTTGTTGAGCAGGCCTTCGCCGATCAGCGCCAGCACGCGGTACTGCTGTTCGGTCAGGCGCGCGAGGCGGGCGGCGAGGTCGGCGTCTCTCGGGTCGGGCGCGAGCGCGCCGACTGCGCTGGCCAGGCCCGGAGGGACCCAGCTGCCGCAGTCGAGCACGGTGCGGATCGCTTCGCCGATCTGGGCGGGAGTGGCGCTCTTGGGGATGAAACCTGCCGCACCGTGGTCGAGCACGCGGCGCACGGTGCGCGGCTCGTCATGCGCGGATACCACCAGAACTGCCACGCCCGGATGCTGGCCGCGCAGCGCGGCCAGGCCGGACAGGCCCTGGCTGCCGGGCATGTGCAGGTCCAACAGCACCAGGTCGGTGTCGGGGGCGGCCGTCAGCGCGGCGAGGGCATCGGCGAGGTCGGCCGCTTCGCTGACCTGGCAGTCTGCGACACAGGCGATGGCCGCCTGGCGCAACGCGGCGCGGAACAGCGGATGGTCGTCGGCGATCAGCAGGGAAGGCATGCCATGCAAACTAGCGGGTGCGCGCCGTGGCGTCGAGTTCCACCCCCTGCCGGAGCGCATCCGTGCGCGACGCGGACGTGACGCAAGCGGGGCGACGGATGGTCGGGGACCGGGCGGTCGCGCACAGGGTGCTTTCCTGGAAAACGGTACCGGCATGGACCTTCGTACGATGGCGTCCGCGCGCGTGCTTGCTAAGGTGCCGGAATGAACGCGTTCCTGAAGCGGCTGACCCTGATGCTGGTGCCCGCCCTGGCTGGCGGCGCCGTCCACGCCGCGGCCGCGGAGCCTGCCATGCCATCGATCGATTTCGTTCCGGGTGAGGTGCGGGTCACCACCCACCGCGACCATGACGACCTGCTCAGCGCCGGACTGGGCCTCGCAGGCCTGGCCGGCGCACCGGTTCCTTTCGCCGATCCAGCTCGCCCCACGCCGCAGGAACTGCGTCGCCGCGCGATCCAGATGAACTGGAAGGGCATCGCCGACCTCGGACCCCTCGGTGGTTACGGCCAGGTCTACGGAGGCGTCCCGTCGGTGCCGGGGCGCGAATACCAGGCCTTCGCCTGGATACCGGGCGCGCATCAACCCCATCGCGTGCTGCTGCAGGCGCCGGACGGCTTCGACAAGGACAAGCGTTGCCTTGTGGTCACTGCATCGTCCGGCTCGCGCGGGATCTACGGCGCGATCGCACTGGCCGGTGCCTGGGGCCTGCCGAAGGGCTGCGCGGTGGCCTATACCGACAAGGGTGCCGGCAGCGGCTTCTTCGATTACACCGACGACAGCGGCGTGGCGCTCGATGGCCGCCGCGCGAAACGCGGCGAGGCGCCACTGGAGTTCACCCCGCCACCGCTGCCGGCCGGCGCGGGCATCGCGGTCAAGCATCTGCACTCGGGCGACAACCCGGAGGCCGACTGGGGTCGCCACGTGTTGCAGGCGGCGCGCTTCGGGCTGGCCATGCTCGATCGCGCCTATCCGGAGCTTGCGCCGTTCACGGCGACGAACACGCGCATCATCGCGACAGGGCTTTCCAACGGCGGCGGCGCGGTGCTGCAGGCCGCGGGCCTGGACGACGAGCAACTGCTCGACGGCGTGGTCGCGCTGGAGCCCAACGTGCAACTGGCCGGGCAGGGTCGCAAGCTCTACGACTACGCCACCGAGGCGGCGATCTGGCTGCCTTGCGCGCTGACCAGCGCGCGCTTCGATGCGGTGCCGTTCGCGCGCGCGCCGATGACCGGGGGGTGGCCACAACGCTGCGCCAGCCTGCACGCTCAGGGCCTGCTCGAGTCCGCCACGCCCGCGACGCAGGCGGCCGAGGCGTACGAATATCTCCGCGCATCGGGCTGGACCGAGGCGGCCATGCAGGTGGCGGCCACATCGACCGCGTTCGACCTGTGGCGCGCGATCACCGCCGGCTACGCCTCGGCCTACCTGCGCCGCGGCACGGCCAACATGCCTTGCGGCTTCCACTACGCCGCGGCCACGCCGGAGGGCACGCCCGGCATCGCAGACGCGGCCAGCCGTGCGGCGTGGTGGTCGGACAGCGCGGGCATTCCGCCTGGCAACGGCATCGGCCTGTTCGGTGGCACCGACGGTTCGGCCGATCCCACGCTCGCCGGCGAACAATGCCTGCGCGCGCTCTGGGACGGCGACGACGCCTCCGCGCAGGCGCTGCACGCGGGCATCGAGGCGACCGTGGCGCGGCTACCGCGCGAGGACCTGCCGCTGTGGGTGGTGCACGGAGCCGACGACGGCCTGCTGCCGACCGCCTTCACCTCCGAACCGTACATCGCCTGGCTGCGCGCCGCAGGGCGCCGGCCGCTGTACTGGAAGGTGCCGCACGCGCAGCACTTCGATGCGTTCCTGCCGTTGCCCGGCTTCGGCGAACGGCACCTGCCGCTGCTGCCCTACGGCTACGCCGCGCTGGACCGTCTGTGGGCGCACCTGTTCGAAAACGCGCCATGGCCGGTCGACATACGCACGCCATCGGGACACCCGCGGGGCGAGCAGGTTCTTACGCGCGCGGCGCTCGACCTGAAGTAGCCGTCCAACTTCCGCTTGTGCCCGGCCGGCGCAGCACGCATAGTCGACCGCCACCAGCTGTCGATGCAGGACGCGCCATGCGGGTTCGCCTGGAAGATGTGGCACGCGCCGCGGGGGTGTCGCCCAAGACCGTCTCCCGCGTGCTCAACGACGAAGCGAACGTGCGTGGCCCCACGCGCGAGAAGGTGCTTGCCGCGATGGCGGCGATGGACTATCGCCCGCACCAGCCGGCGCGCAGCCTGGCGAGCAACCGCTCGTTCCTGATCGCGATGCTCTACGACAACCCTTCGTCGAACTACCTCACCGAGATCCAGGCCGGCGTGCTGGAGGCCTGCGACCTGCACCACTACAGCATGATGGTGCGGCCGCTTCACGTGGAGGAAACCGGCTTCGTCGACCGCGTCGACCGGCTGCTCTCGCACCACCGCCCCGACGGCCTGCTGCTGACGCCGCCGATCACCGACAACCCCGCGCTGCTGCAGCGCCTGCTCGAGCGGCGCGTGCTCTATGCCAGCGTTTCGCCGATCGAGCGCGGCGGCACCATCGGCGCCTTCATCGACGAACCGGAAGCGGCGCGCCAGATGATGGCGACGCTGCTGGCGCTGGGCCACCGGCGCATCGCGCACGTCATCGGGCATCCGGACCACGGCGCCAGCCAGTGGCGTCTGGCCGGCTATCGCGCGGCGCTCGCCGAGGCCGGACTGCAGCGCGACCCGGAACTGGAAGTGCCGGGCGACTTCTCCTTCGGCAGCGGCGTGGCGGCGGCGCGGCGGCTGTTCTCGCTGCCACGCGGACGCGGGCCGACGGCGGTGTTCGCGGCCAACGACGACATGGCCGCCGGCGTGATCTGGGCGGCCGGCGAGCACGGCCTGTTGGTGCCCCGGGACGTTTCGGTCTGCGGCTTCGACGACACCCCGATCGCGCGCCAGATCTGGCCCACGCTCACCACCATCCACCAGCCCAGCCGCGAAATGGGCCGCATCGCCGCGCTGCAGTTGCTCGACACCCTGCGCGGGCGGCCCGGCGCGATGGTGCAGGCCACGTTCTCGCTGGAAGTGCGCGAGTCCACCGCCCAGGCGGCGTAAGGGAAAGAACGTGTAAGAAATTTGTTGCAAGGCAAATTGACAGCGCTGTCAAAGCAAGGCAAACATGTGCCCCGCTTGCGGCAAGATGCCCGCGGGTGCAAGGCACACAAGTGGGGCGCAACAAGGGCGAAGCGGCAGGCCGCGCGCGCGGTCCATGCCGTCTGAACATCACTTATGCGGGGAGCGAAGCTGATGAACAAGCACGTGCGACTGGCCTTATCCGCGGCAATAGCCGCCTGCCTGATGCCCAGCATCGCGCTGGCGCAGAACGATGATCAGGCGCAGAACACGGCGCCGCAAACCGACGCCACCCAACCGGCCAATGCCCAGGCGCAGCAACAGCCGCCCAGCAAGGCGAGCGCCAAGAACCTCGAGCAGGTCGTGGTGACGGGCAATACCGCCACCGGCGGCCTGCGCAAGATCGACACCAGCTACTCGGTCACCACGGCCACCGCCGAACAGATCCGGCTGGCCAATCCCAAGAGCACGGCCGACCTGTTGAAGATCTCCCCCGGCCTGTGGCCCGAGTCCACCGGCGGCCAGACCGGCGCCAACATCGAAATCGCGGGCTTCCCCGGCGGCGGCGATGCGCCGTACTTCAGCACCCAGATGATGGGCTCGCCGCTGTACGGCATGCCCACGCTGTCGTTCTTCGAGACCACCTCGATCTTCCGCCTCGACGACACGGTCGACCGCGCCGAGATCGTGCAGGGTGGCCCGTCGGTCGTATTCGGCGACGGCCAGATCGGCGCGACCGCCAACTTCATCCTCAAGCAGGGTACCGAGGTGCCTTCGGGCAGCATCGGCGTGACCTACGGCAACGAGAACCTCAAGCGCGTCGACGGCTTCTTCGGCTTCCCGATCGCCAAGAACACCTACGGCAGCATCGGCGGCTTCTACCGCGACTCCGACGGTGTGCGCGATCCGAAGTTCGCGGCGGACAAGGGCGGCCAGCTCACCGGCACGTTCACCCACGACAGCGACAACGGCTCGATGACGCTGTACGCGCGCTACCTCAACGACCGCAACCAGTTCATCACGCCGATCCCGCTGATCCAGAGCGGCACGGACAACTTCAGCGCCTACCCGGGCTTCGATCCGCTCACCGACACCTACAACGGCCCGGCCATCCAGCACGTGTTCCTGCGCGGCTACCCGGGCGGCGGTCGCGACGCCAACCTGGCCAACGGCCGCGGCGCGAAGTTCGGCTTCTTCGGCGGCAACTTCGACTACGACCTGGGCAACGGCTGGAACCTGTCTGACAAGTTCCTCATCGACGGCGGCGATGTCGACACCAACGCGCTGTTCTCCGGCACCAACCCGGGCAGCCTCAACGACATGCTCTACACCGACCAGAGCCAGATCGGCGCGTTCAACCTGGCGCCCGGCTCGGCCACCGCGACCTATGTCGGCGGCGGCGCGGTCGATCCCAACCAGAGCGTGATCCACCAGGGCTGGTGGTTCATCCACAAGCACCTGAAGAACATCAACAACGACTTCCGCCTGAGCAAGGAAATCTTCGAGGGCAATACGCTCACCGCCGGCCTGTACCTGGCGCACTACACGATGGACGACGAATGGGCGCTGGGCAACCAGATGCTCATGACCAACACGCCCAACGCGCGGCCAATCACGGTCAGCTACGTCGATGCCAATGGCGTCAACCAGCTCACCGACAACCAGGGCTTCCTGGACTACGGCGGCTACAACATCGCCCAGCACGGTGTCGCCAACAACAAGGCGTTCTACCTGTCCGACATCTGGCGCGTGGGCAAGTGGCTGATCGATCTGTCCGGGCGCATCGAGAACCAGGACGCCTACAACGACGTGTGCAATTTCCAGAGCGACGGGCGCGTGGATGCGGACGGTAATCCGGTCACCGGCGTCATTGACCTCGATGGCAACCCTCGGACGATCTATGATAACGCGGTGCCTGTGTGCGACGGCACCTTCGACCACACGCGTTACGACAAGACCCATCCGTCGTGGACCTTCGGCGTCAACTATGAGCTCGCCGACAACATGAGCGTGTACTTCCGCGCCAACCGCGGTGCGCACTTCGACGACTTCGACAACGGCATCCGCGGCAACGTCACGGGCAACACCGCGCCGATCCAGAAGATCCAGAACTTCGAAGGTGGCTTCAAGTACCAGAGCGAGCAGTTCTACGCTGACATCACCGTGTACCACCGCCAGTTCAACGGCCTGCTGTACCAGCCGACCGACGCGGCGGGCGTGCCGAACGGGCCGCAGAGCACCTATGGTTCCGATTCGAAGGGCGTGAACATCAACACCGCCTGGAGCCCGATCGAGCACCTGAAGTTCCAGCTGGTCGGCAACTACCTGGACGGCGTGTACTCGCACAACCGCTCGTGCCTGCCCTACACCAACCCGGTCGCCGGCGACGGTTGCGCGAACATCAACGGCGTACAGCTGCAGCGTCAGCCGAAGGTGCGCTACATGTTCACGCCCAGCTACGACATGCCGTTCGGCTGGGGCGACGTGCTGGCCTTCGTGACCTTCACGCATGTCGGCCCGCATACCCAGGACATCTCCGGGCTGCAGCAACTGGGCAGCTACCACACCTGGGACTTCGGCATCGTCGCCAATATCCAGCAGAGCTGGCAGGTGCGCCTGCAGGGCACCAACATGACCAACGAGCTGGGCCTGACCGAAAGCAACTCGCGCATCTTCGGTTCGGCTGCCGGCACCACCGGCGTGATCCTGGCCCGTCCGCTGGAAGGGCGCGAGGTCAACCTGCAAGTGAAGTACATGTTCTGAAGCACCCCGGATTGCCTGCGCCCTGCCGGTGGCGGGCGCAGGCGCCTTTTTCGGGTTCCCGGGATGGAACCCGGAACGGCCCGGGCGTCATTCCCGCGAAAGCGGGAAATCCATGGCCGCCCTCGACGAGCGTGGCATCGAAGACCAGCAGTCGCAGTTGAAAGGCGCCTCCCGCTTCCGCGGGAATGACGGCCAGGCGGTGCCGCCCTTGCACAAGCCCGGCAGCAAAGAGGAGTGCCCATGAAGCGCTTTCCCGTCGGACTCGCGGTGTTCCCGCTCGTCGTTGCGTTGGTTGCCACGCCGGCCTTCGCCGCCACTGATCCGAGCTTCCAGTTCACGGCGACAGCCAAGGACTTCGGCAACTACTTTCCGAGCTACCTGGCCAACGGCTACTTCTCCACCATGACCTCGCCGCGCGGCACCGAGCCCAGCGCCGCGTACATGGTCGCGTTCATGGACTACAAGCCGGGCGATATCTCGCGCCCGGCGGCGATTCCCGGCTGGAGCGAGATCGACTACAACCCCGGCGGCGGCTGGCTCAACCGCACGCGGCTGGACGCGGGCATCTTCCAGCACTACGCGCAGACGCTGGACATGCAGGGCGCCACGCTGACCACGCGCTACCGCTTCGCCTATGCGAACAAGGCCAGCGACATCCAGGTCACCTCCTTCGTCAGCCAGGCCTCGCCGCACCTGGCGGCCACGCAGATCGCCATCACCCCGCGGTTCGACGGCCCGGTGCAGCTGAGCTTCCCGCTGCGGCTGTGGTCCGAACACCAGCCGCGCTTCCCGATCGCCAGCATGGGCGGGGAGGAGATGATCGCGGCGGTGATCGCCAGCGGACAGAGCCTGGACAACAAACCGGTGCCCACGCCCGACCGTGCACCGGTCTGGTATCCGGGCTACACGCAGGTGCTTTCCGCCGATGGCGATGCCAGGGCGCTGACGCTCGCGCTGAAGGGCAGGGCGCAGCATGGGCTTGGCATGGCGGAGGCCGCCGCGATCGGCCTGCCCGAGGGCCTTTCGCCCGATACGGTGAAGCTGGAACGGACGCCGACCAAACTCTCGATCGAGATCACCGCGACGTTGCACAAGGGCCAGCGCTACGTCTTCACCAAATACCTGGCGCTCTCGCGCGACGGCTGGGGCGACGACAAGGACGTGCTTGCCCTGGCGAGCGCCGCGCGCACGACCGGTTTCGATCGCCTGCTCGCCGACCACCAGGCCGCCTGGCACGCGCTGTGGCAGTCCGACATCGTGATCGACGGCAACCCGGCGGTGCAGAAGGCGGTGCATTCGGACCTCTACTACCTCTTGTCCAACAGTACCGTCGACACCGCCTGGCCGATGGGCGCCTGCGCGCTGACGCCCAACTACGCGGGCCATGCGTTCTGGGACAGCGACTCGTGGGTGTTCCCGGCGCTGTTGCTGCTGCATCCGGAGCGCGCCAAGCCGATCGTGATGTTCCGCGACCGCACCACCGAACCGGCGCGGGCGCGCGCCCGCCAGTACGGCGTCAAAGGCACCATGTACCCGTGGGAGGCCGATCCGCAGACCGGCGTGGACGTCACGCCGCACTTCGCGTGGGAGGTCTACCGCGAGGTACACGTCAACGCCGACATCGCCATCGCGCAGTGGCAGTACTACCTCGCCACCGGCGACGAGGCGTGGCTGAAGACGCAGGCCTGGCCGGTGCTGGAGGGCATCGCCACCTTCTGGACCAGCCGCGTCACCTATGACAAGGCGCACGACCGCTACGAGATCCACCACGTCACCTCGCCCGACGAGGCCTACAACGACGTGCCGAACGACTCGTTCACCAATGCCGCCGCGCGCAAGGCGCTGCAGATCGCGGTGAAGGCGGCGCGCGTGGTCGGCGCCGAGGCCGACCCGCGCTGGAGCGAGATCGCCTCGAAGATGTACATCCCCTTCGACGAGGCCGAGCAGCGCCACCTGGACTTCGACAAGTCGGTGCCGCACGACAAGATCACCTGGATGGGCTCCTCGCTGGTCTGGCTGATGTATCCGAACCTGGACCTTCCGATGTCGCCGCAGGTGCGCCGCAACGACTTCCAGTTCCAGTTGCAGGAACTGAAGAGCCACGGTGACGACCCGAACGAGATGATGATGGTGATGATGGCCGTCGGCGCCGCGGAACTGGGCGATGCGGCCGCCGCCGGTGCATGGATCGAGCGCAACCTGGTCGGCTTCCTCAAGGCCCCGTTCAACGTGCGCACCGAGACCGCCGCCAACAACGCCGGGTACATCCTCGCGACCTCGTCCGGCTTCCTGCAGAGCATGCTGTACGGCCTCACCGGCCTGCGCATCGACGATGACGGCCTCAGCGAGAGATACGCGCCGGTGCTGCCGCCGGGCTGGAACGGCCTGACGCTCAAGGGCGTGCATTTCCGCGGGAAGCGCTTCGACATCCACGTCGGGCGCGGCGCCGACGGCAAGGTGCAGCTGGTACGCAAGGCGGCGCCATGAACCGCGATCCCTGCAGGAGCGCCCTTGGGCGCGACCGCCATGCCCGGGTCGCGCCCGGGGGCGCTCCTGCAACCACGCTGTTCGGCAAGGGATCGCTCGAGGGCATCGCCCTCTGGATGCTGTGGCTGATCGCCTGCGCCGCCCTCGCACTTTCCGCGCCGGCCGCCGCCACCGACCCGAGCTTCCTGCTCACCGCCACCGCCCGCGACTTCCCCACGTACTTTCCGACCCAGCTCGGCAATGGCTATGTGGCCACACTTAGTGCCCCGCGCGGCACCGAGGACAACCTGTCCTACATGGCCGCCTTCATGGACTACGCCGAGGGCGATGTCTCCCGTCCCGCGGCGATACCCGGATGGAGCGGCATCGACTACAGCACCGGCACTTCGTCTTCCGGGCATTTCTGGCTCAACCAGGTCGCGCTCGATCCAACCGTGTTCGGTGACTACCGACAGGTTCTGGACCTGCACGACGGCACGCTGACCACGCGCTACCGCTACGACGACCACGGCCGCGCCACGCGCATCGAGGTGGTCTCGCTGGTCAGCCAGGCCTCGCCGCACCTGGCGGCAACACAGCTGTCGATCACGCCCGAGTTCGACGGCGAGGTGGAGCTGTCCTTTCCGCTCGCGTTGTGGGCGCCGCACCAGCCGCGCTTCGACCTGGCCCGCCTCACCGGCGAGCAGATGCAGGAGGCGGTGGCGGCGAACAACCTCAAGCTCGAGCCTATCCCGCCGGCCACGCCCGACCGCGCCCCGCTGTGGTACCACGGCGACACCCACGTGCTCGACGCGCACGGCGATGCCAAGGGGCTGACCCTCTCGCTGGACGGTCGCGCCGAACAGGGATTGTCGATGGCCGAGGCGGTCGCCGTGGCGCTACCCGAAGGCCTCGCACCGAGCAGTGCCCGCGTCTACCGAAGCCCGTGGCGGCTTTCCCTCGAACTGAAGGCGAAGGTGCGCAAGGGCCACACCTACGCCTTTGGCAAGTTCGTGGCGCTGTCGCGCGAGGGCTGGGGTGGCGACGCCAAGGCAGACCTGGCGCTGGTGCGGCAGGCGCGCGCGAACGGCTTCGCGCGCCTGCGCGAAGGCCACGTCGCCGCTTGGCACGACCTGTGGCGCTCCGACATCCGGATCGAGGGCGATCCGGAATCCCAGCGCATGGTGCACTCGGACTTGTACTACCTGCTGTCGAACGTCACGCCCGGCACCGCATGGCCCAGTGGCGCCTGCGGCCTGACGCCGGGCTATGCCGGGCACGTGTTCTGGGACAACGACACCTGGGTGTTCCCGGCGCTGCTGCTGTTGCATCCGGAGCGCGCGCGATCGCTGGTCGACTTCCGCAGCCGCACGCTGCCCGCTGCCCAAGCGCGCGCCCGTGAGCGTGGGCTGCGCGGCGCGATGTATCCGTGGGAGTCCGACCCGCAGCACGGCACCGAGCAGACGCCGCACCCGGCCTACGTGCTGGGCGAGCGCGAGATCCACGTCAATGCCGACGTGGCCATCGCGCAGTGGCAGTACTGGCTGGCCAGCGGCGACAAGGGCTGGCTGCGCGACCATGGCTGGCCGGTGATCCGCGCGGTCGCCGACTTCTGGGCCAGCCGCGCGACCTGGGTGCCTGAGCGCAAGCGCTATGAAATCCCGCACGTCACCTCGGTGGACGAGGACTACAATGACGTGCCCAACGACACTTTCACCAACGTCTCGGCGCGCAAGGCGCTGCGGCTGGCGGCGCAGGCCGCCGCAGTGCTGGGCGAGAAGGCCGATCCGCGCTGGGCGGAGGTCGCGGGCAAGCTGTACATCCCATTCGACGCGAAGACCGGGCATCACCTGGACTTCGATCCGTCGGTGCCGCACGACATCGATTCCTGGGGCGGCAGCTCGTTGCCGATGCTGGTCCTGCCTTCGCTGGACCTGCCGATGGAGCCGGGCGTGCGGCGGCGCGACTACGACTACTCGCTGGCGCCGATCACGCAGTCGCACCGCGATCCGAACAGCATGGGTCTGGCGCCGCTGGCGATCTACGCGGCCACGCTGGGCGATGCCGCCGGGGCCAATGCGTGGTTCCAGCGCAACCTCCATGCCGGCGTGATGCAGCCGCCGTTCAACGTGCGCACCGAGACGCCGAACAACAACACGGGATACTTCATCACCGCCGCCGGGGGGCTGCTGCAGACCATCGAGTACGGCTTCACCGGCCTGCGCCTGCAACCCGGCGGCCTGGTCGCAGCCTATCCGCCGGTGCTGCCGCCGACGTGGCACGCCTTCACGCTGACCCACGTAGCGTTGCGTGGTGCGTACTACGACATCACCGTGAGCCGCGATCGGAACGGACGCGTCGCGCTCACGCGCCGACCCGCGGAGGACCGGCCATGAACGCCCGCGCCTTGTTCACGGTTCTGGCTTGCCTGTTCGCGGTCGCGGCCTGGGCCGATGAGCAGGCCGGGGTAAGGCCCGACGGCACGGTGACCGCCGCTTCGGTGGCGATCCCGTATTCGCAGTTCGCTTCGCCGCAGGCGCGCGCGTTCTTCCCCCGGATGCTGGCGGCGGGTGCCCAGTCGCCGCCTCTCAGCGCGCCGATCGAGCAGAGCCGGCGCTTCTACGATCGCCTCAACAGCGACCGCGCCGCGCGTATGCGCAAGCTCTATCCGGTCACCGTCCGGCACGAAACCATCGCCGGCGTCGGCGCCGACGTGGTGCTGCCCGAACAAGGCGTCAGCGCGGCCAATCGTCATCGCGTGCTGGTCAACCTGCACGGTGGCGCTTTCCTTTGGGGCGCCGGCAGTGGCGGTCTCGTCGAAGCGATTCCGGTCGCCAGCCTGGGCCGGATCGAGGTCATCACGCTGGATTACCGGCAGGGGCCCGAGCACACCTTCCCCGCCGCCAGCGAAGACGTCGAGGCCGTCTACCGCAAGCTGCTCCAAACCCATCGGCCAAGCGAGATCGGCATCTACGGCTGCTCGGCCGGCGGCATCCTGACCGGCGAGGCGGTGGCCCGCTTCATCGCCGACAAGGTGCCCGTGCCCGGCGCGATCGGCACCTTCTGCGGCTCGCTGGTAACCATCGCCGGCGACTCGGCCTACGTCGGGCCGTTGCTCAACGGGCAGGGCGTGCCGGCGGAGCCGCTGGACCTCGCTACGTTGCCGTATTTCCACGGCATCGACGCCAGCGACCCGAGGGTGCAGCCGGGCCTCTCGCCCGAATTGCTCAAACATTTCCCGCCGACCCTGCTGATCACCGGCACGCGCGACATGGCGATGAGCTCGGTGGTGCACAGCCAGACGCTACTGACCGAGGCCGGCGTCGAGGCCGAGCTGCACGTGTGGGAAGGCATGTGGCATTCGTTCTTCTCCGACCCCGAGCTGCCCGAGTCGCGGCAGGCCTACCGCACCATCGTGGCGTTCTTCGAGCGCCACCTCGCCCCACCGCAAGAGGAAGCCCATCCATGAAGACCCGTCCGCGGATCGTCTCCCTGCTCGGCGCCATGGCGCTCGTGCTCTCCAACGCGGCGAGCGCCGCCAGCCCCAGCCCGGCGAAGACAGAGACCTACATCCACAAGGCTTGGGACACCCTCACGCGCTCGCTGGACGATTGCTCGGCGCTGCACGATCCGAAGATGGACGCGCGTCCGGTGCTCTACCTGCCGGCGGGCCTGGACAAACCCGCGGGGATCGACGACATCGCCAGGCGCTGCAAGGTCGAAGTACGCACGCTGCCCCGGCGCATCGAGCGGCTCGGCGACCTGATGCCTTCGAAGCTTCCGGCCGAGGGTCTGCTCTACCTGCCCAGGCCCTACGTGGTACCGGGCGGGCAGTTCAACGAGATGTACGGCTGGGACAGCTATTTCATTCAGCTGGGCCTGCTCGCCGACCACCGCGATGACCTGGCGCGCGACATGACCGACAACATGCTGTTCGAGGTCGAGCACTACGGCGGCGTGCTCAACGCCAACCGCACCTACTACCTGACCCGCTCGCAGCCGCCGTTCCTCAGCCGCATGGTCGCCGACGTGCTGGCCGCCCACGGCGCCTTCAAGGACGAGGCCGAGCGACACGCCTGGCTGGTGCACGCCTATCCGCTGGCGGTGTCGAACTACCGCATCTGGACGCGACCGGAGCACCGCGCGGGCGACACCGGACTGGCGCGCTACTTCGACCTGGGCGCCGGCCCGGTGCCGGAGATGCACGGCAGCGAGTACTACCGCGGCGTGATCGCGTGGGTGCTGGCCCATCGGAAGGCCGATCCCGGCTATCTGGTGAAGGCCTCGGAACATCCGGATGCCACGGAAGCGGCGAAGCTCAAGACCGCGAGCTGCGATACCGGGGCGTCCGACGTCTGCGCCGGCGCCTGGGCCCAGGGCTACCGGCTGAGCGCCGACTACTACCTGGGTGACCGCGCGATGCGCGAGTCCGGCTTCGACACCAACTTCCACTTCGGTCCCTACGGTGGCACCACGCACCACTACGCCGGCGTGGGCCTCAACAGCCTGCTCTACCGCTACGAGCGCGACCTGCACGACCTTGCCCTGCAACTGGGCAAGGTGGCCGAGGCGCAGCAATGGGCCGAGGCCGCTGCGCGGCGCAAGGCGGCGATGAACAAATACCTGTGGCAGCCGCAGCAGGGCATGTACATGGACTACGACTTCATCGCCGGCAAGCCATCGACGCAGCCTTATGTCACCACGTACTGGCCGCTGTGGGCGGGGCTTGCCTCCAGGGAGCAGGCCGCCTCGCTGGATAAGCACCTGGCCGTTTTCGAGCGCAAGGGCGGCCTGTCGATGGACAACCTGAGCAGCGGCGCGCAATGGGACGAGCCGTTCGGCTGGGCGCCCACCAACTGGCTGGCGATCTCGGGCCTGGACGCCTACGGCTTCCGTGACGATGCGCAACGCCTGGCGCACAAGTTCATGGCCACCGTGGAGACCGGCTTCGCCCACGACGGCACGATCCGCGAGAAATACAACATGGCGCTCGGCAACGCGGACGTCAAAATCACCGCCGGCTACACCACCAACGTGATCGGTTTCGGCTGGACCAACGCGGTCTACCTCAAGCTGCATCAGCTGCTGCAAGGCGCGCCGGCACGGGTGCCTGCCACCGCGCGCAGCGCCGAGGCGCCGGCGGTGCACTGATCAGGCGGTTCACGGGCGACGGCCGGCTGCTGCGCTATCCTTGCCGGCCTTTTCGCCCACGTCCCAAGGGATTGCCATGACCATCAACGTCACGTTCGAGACCAATCGCGGCCCGATCCACCTGCGCCTGCACGAGGACAAGGCGCCGGTGACCGTCGCCAATTTCGTCAACCTGGCCCGCCGCGGCTATTACGACGGGCTGTCGTTCCACCGCGTCATCAACGATTTCATGATCCAGGGCGGTTGCCCGCTGGGCACCGGCACCGGCGGCCCCGGCTACAAGTTCGAGGACGAGTTCCACCCCTCGCTGCGCCACGACAAGCCGGGCGTGCTGTCCATGGCCAACGCCGGCCCGCGCACCAACGGCAGCCAGTTCTTCATCACCCACGGCCCGACCCCGTGGCTGGACGGCAAGCACAGCGTGTTTGGCGAAGTGGTCGGCGGTGACGACCAGAAGGTGGTCAACGCGATCCGCCAAGGCGACACCATCGAGCGTGTGGCCGTCGAAGGCGACGTCGATGCGCTGATGGCCGCGCAGGCCGACCGCATCAAGGAATGGAACGAAAAGCTCGACCAGCGCGGTTGAGCCTTGTCGCGTGATCTGGTTTCCCTCCCCGACGCGATCGGGGAGGGAGAGGCCCGTCGCCTGGATCGAGCCCTCTCAGCTCTCCGGGACGAGATCGACACCACGCGTGCGTTATAGGAGCGCCCTGGGCGCGACTGGGTTGCGCCAACCGCGCCGTGCAACTCAGCTCGGCTCGGCCGTCCCATCCCCTGTACCGTTGGGCTTCGGGCCAGCGTGACGACCGAACCCTCTGGCTTTTCCGACCCTCTCCCCCGAGCTGCGTCCGGGGAAGAAAGCGCTTTCCGGCCGCGTGCTAAAATCCGCCGGTTACCTCACCCACACCCCCCGAGGAAGCCATGCCCCAGCTCGCCCAGCGTGTCGGTCGCGCCAAGCCCAGCGCGATCATGGTCATCGCCGAAAAGGCCAGGCAGTTGAAGGCGCAGGGCAGGGACATCATCAGCTTCTCGATCGGCGTGCCCAACTTCCTGCCCGGCGAGCACGTCTACGCCGCGGCGCGCGAGTCGCTCAGCCACGACTCGGGCCAGTACGGCAGCAACCGCGGCGCCGAGCCGCTGCTGGATGCCTTCCTCGAGCACATCGAGGCGCTGGGTTTCTCCGGCTACGGCCGCATGAACCTTTCCATCGGCATCGGCGCCAAGCAGGTGCTCTACAACCTGGCCGAGGCGCTGCTCGACGAGGGCGACGAGATCTGCTTCGCCGCGCCGTACTGGACGACCTACCGCGACATCGCCGACATCGTCGGCGCGAAGATGAACGTGCTGCCGTGCCCGTCGACGCAGAACTACAAGCTCGCACCGGCGCAGCTCGAGGAAGCCCTCAAGCGCAAGCCGAAGGTGTTCCTCTTCAACAATCCGTCCAATCCGACCGGCATGGTCTACACGGCCGAGGAAATCGCCGCGCTGGCCGACGTGCTCGTGCGCTATCCGGATACGTGGATCATCACCGACGACATCTACAACTCGATGGTGTTCGACGGTATCGGCTACCACAACTTCGTCTTTGCCCGACCCGAACTGCGCGAGCGGCTGGTGTTCGTCGATTCGGTGTCCAAGACCTACGGCATGCCCGGTTGGCGCGTGGGCATGCTGGCCGGCCCCGAGTCGGTGGCCAAGGCGGTCACTACGCTCAATTCCAATCACATCACCAGCGTGCCGGAAGTGATCACCGCCGCGGCGGTGGCCGCCTTCAGCGGTCCGCAGGACGTCCCGCAGGCCAAGTGCGCCGAATTCGCCGCCAAGCGCGACGTCGTGGTCGCCGCGCTGCGCGCGATTCCCGGCGTGGTCTGCCCGCGCCCGCAGGGTGCGTTTTATGCCTTCCCGGACATCTCCGTCGCCTTCGGCAAGTCGCACAACGGCATGCCCATCAACAGCGACGTGGACGTCTGCGCGGCGCTGCTCGAAGCCAAGGGCGTCGCCTGCGTGCCCGGCTCGGCCTTCGGCGAACCGCGTTCGCTGCGCATTTCCTACACCTGCCCGACCGCCCAGCTGGAGCCGGGTTTGAAGCGCATCCAGGAATTCTTCGCCGAACTGGCTTGACCTTCTCGATTACCAGCCTTGGTGGGCCGCAGTCCACCTCTTGAACCTTAAGGAGTGAAGTGATGAAAGCCCCCGTCCGAGTTGCCGTCACCGGCGCCGCTGGCCAGATCGGCTACGCGCTGCTGTTCCGCATCGCCGCAGGTGACATGCTGGGCAAGGACCAGCCGGTCATCCTGCACCTGCTGGAGATCACCCCGGCGCTGCCCGCGCTGCAGGGCGTGGTGATGGAGCTCAACGACTGCGCGTTCCCGACGCTCGCCGGCGTGGTGGCTACCGACGACCTCAACGTCGCCTTCAAGGACGTCGACTACGCGCTGCTGGTCGGCGCCCGTCCGCGCGGCCCCGGCATGGAGCGCAAGGATCTGCTGGAAGCCAACGGCGCCATCTTCGGCCCGCAGGGCAAGGCGCTGAACGACCACGCCAAGCGCGACGTGAAGGTGCTGGTGGTCGGCAACCCGGCCAACACCAACGCGCTGATCGCCCAGCAGAACGCGCCGGACCTGGACCCGAAGTGCTTCACCGCGATGGTGCGCCTGGACCACAACCGCGCGCTGTCGCAGCTCGCGGAGAAGACCGGCAAGCACTCGACCGACATCAAGAAGATGACCATCTGGGGCAACCACAGCTCCACGCAGTACCCGGACATCCACCACGCCACCGTGGACGGGAAGCCGGCGCTGTCGCTGGTCGACCAGGCCTGGTACGAAAGCGACTTCATCCCGACCGTGCAGCAGCGCGGCGCGGCCATCATCAAGGCCCGCGGTGCCTCGTCGGCCGCCTCGGCCGCTTCGGCCGCGATCGACCACATGCGCTCGTGGGCGCTGGGTACGGAAGAGGGTGACTGGGTCTCGATGGGCATTCCGTCGGACGGCTCGTACGGCATCGCGCCGGGCGTGATCTACGGCTATCCGGTGACCGTGAAGGATGGCAAGTACGCCATCGTGCAGGGTCTGGAGACCGGCGATTTCTCGCGCGCCCGCATGGACGCGACCGACAAGGAGCTGCGCGAGGAGCGTGGCGGCGTCGAACACCTGTTCGCGAAGAAGTAAGGCTTCCGGGCCTGGTCAAAAAAGGGGCGGCCTTGGCCGCCCTTTTTCTTTTCCGGAGTGAGCAACGACGAAGCTTTCCACTGCTAGGCCGGAACTCCCCGCAAGCCCTGGCTGCTCACTCAGCCCTCGCCCCGGAGGGAAGAGGCGCGCGTCGGTAGCCGACCGGGATGCTTCGCGCGCCCGCGAGCCACGCCCTCTGCCCTCCGCGGAGAGGGTTGGGGTGAGGGGCCACGCTTGCGACAGCGCATGGAAGTTCGGCGCATGCTCTTGGCAGTCACGCGGGAAACCTCCCCGTCACCTGCGCCGTCGCGAATGGCCGGTTGTGCGGGTGCGCCTATCCCATCGCCTCGATCGCCGAGCGCACATACGCAAGCATCGCCGGATCCACCGAACTGCCGCTGCGCAGATCCGGCTCGTTCACGTAGGCCTCGCGGATGCGCGCGTGCGTGGCCGGATCGTCGCCGGCATAGGCGCGGAAGAGTTCCATCCAGCGCCGCGCCAACCGTTGGGCATGGGGATCGGTCGGCGGCACGCCCGCGTTGATGGCGCCACGCACTTCCGCAATGAGCGGCGGCCAGTCGTACATGTGAGCACCGTAATTCGCGCGCATGCGTTCCATGTCCGACGGACCCAGGTAACGCTCGAAGATCACCAGCCTCGCGTCTACCAGTGCCCGCTCGATGAAACGCTCCAGCGCAGGCGTGATGCCGTTGCGTTCGCGTATCCCCGGCTCGTTGTCCTGCATCGCCTTCAGGCGGGTGATGAAGCCGGGGTTGTTGCCCGTGCCCCGTTGGACCGCTTCCATCCACTGCAAGGCCAACGCATGCGCATACGGCGCCTCGGGCGTGACTCCGCGATCCATGGCGGCCTGTACTTCGCCGATCAGCGCATTCCAATGCGCCAATACATCCGGGTCGTTGTGCAAGGGCAGGCTTTGCAGCTCCTCGGGGGAGAAATATTTTTCGTACATGGTCATCAGTTCCAGCGTGTCCAGCCACTCGGCCAGGTCGGGGGACTGTCCGGCGGCCAGCTGCCCGCCAAGTGCAACCAGGCGGCTGCGCAGGCGGGCAGCGCGGTCGAGCTCGCGGTCGAGCTGGGCGATCTGGCGATCGATCAGCTCGCCCAGCGGTTGCTCGGGCCCGGACAGGACGGTTCCGATGTCGGCCAGCGGCAGGCCGAACTGTCGCAACGCCTGGATACGGTGCAGGCGTTCCACGTTGGTCCGGTCGTACAAGCGATAGCCCGCATCGGAGCGCAGCGAGGGCTTGAGCAGGCCGATGGCGTCGTAGTGGTGCAGCGTGCGGACGGTCAGTCCACAGCGGCGGGCGAGTTCGCCGACGGTCAGCGGCATGGTGGGTCTCCTCGGTGCGTGCCGGCAGGCTCCAGCCTCACGTTACGTGAGGGTCAAGTCCCGGGACAGGGGCAAGGGCGGACGGTGCGCTAAAATGGCGCTTTTCCCGCGGAGCCTTCCATGTCCCCCATCGCATCCCCCGGCGCCCGCTTCCGCGCCGCGCTGGCCGAAGAGCAGCCCCTGCAGGTGATGGGCGCGATCACCGCCTACGCCGGTTTGATGGCCAAGCGCGTCGGCTACAAGGCGCTTTACCTTTCCGGCGGCGGCGTGGCGGCCAATTCGCTGGGCATGCCGGATCTCGGCATCAGCACGATGGAGGACGTGCTTACCGACGCGCGCCGCATCGTGGACGCCACCCAGCTGCCGTTGCTGGTCGACATCGATACCGGCTGGGGTGGGGCATTCAACATCGCCCGCACGATCCGCTCCTTCATCAACGTCGGTGTGGCCGCCGTGCACATGGAAGACCAGGTGGGCCAGAAACGCTGCGGCCATCGTCCCGGGAAGGAAGTCGTGTCGAAGGCGGAGATGGTCGACCGGGTCAAGGCGGCGGTGGATGCGCGTACCGATGCGGGCTTCGTGATCATGGCCCGCACCGACGCGGCGGCCGTGGAAGGCATCGACGCGGCGATCGAACGCGCCTGCGCCTATGTCGAGGCTGGCGCCGACATGATCTTCCCCGAGGCGATGAAGACGCTGGACGACTACCGCCGGTTCAAGGCGGCGGTGAAGGTACCGATCCTGGCCAACCTCACCGAATTCGGTTCCACGCCGTTCTTCACTACCGACGAGCTGCGCTCGGCTGGCGTGGACATCGCGCTCTACTGCTGCGGCGCCTATCGCGCGATGAACAAGGCGGCATTGAACTTCTACGAAACCGTGCGCCGCGAAGGCACGCAGAAGGGCATCATCGATACCTTGCAGACGCGCGAGGAGCTGTACGACTTCCTGGGCTACCACGCCTACGAGGACAAGCTCGACGCATTGTTTTCCAAAGAGAGCTGATCAGGCTCCCTGTAAAGCGGACCCTGTCCGCGACCGTTCTGCCGCACATCCGGTCGCCGCACAGGGTGCACTCCTACAAGAGTCCCCGCCTGGCACCCAACCCTTGCATCCAGGAGATACCCTATGACCGAGCAAGTCCTCCCCAAGGCCAAGAAATCCGTTGCGCTGTCCGGCGTGCCGGCCGGCAATACCGCGCTGTGCACGGTCGGCCGCAGCGGCAACGACCTGCACTACCGCGGCTACGACATCCATGACCTGGCGGCCAAGGGCAGTTTCGAGGAAGTGGCCTACCTGCTGGTGCACGGCGTGCTGCCGAGCTGGACGGAGCTGCAGAACTACAAGGCCAAGCTCAAGCGCCTGCGCGGCCTGCCGGCGCCGGTCAAGTGCGCGCTGGAGCTGTTGCCGGCCGCGACCCACCCGATGGACGTGCTGCGCACGGGCTGCTCGGTGCTGGGCACGGTGCTGCCGGAGAAGGAGGACCACAACGTCACCGGCGCGCGCGACATCGCCGACCGCCTGATGGCGAGCTTCGGCTCGATGCTGCTGTACTGGTACCACTTCAGCCACAACGGCAAGCGGGTCGAGACGGAGACCGATGACGAGTCGATCGCCGCGCACTTCCTGCACGTGCTGCATGGCAAGGCGCCGAGCGAACTGCATGCGCAGGCGCTGGACAAGTCGCTGGTGCTCTACGCGGAGCACGAGTTCAACGCCTCGACGTTCACCGCCCGCGTGATCGCCGGCACCGGTTCGGACATGTATTCGGCCCTCACCGGCGCGATCGGCGCGCTGCGCGGTCCCAAGCACGGCGGCGCCAACGAGGTGGCGATGGAGATCATCGCGCGCTACCGCAACGCCGACGAGGCGGAAGCGGACATCCGCGCGCGCGTGGAAAGGAAGGAAATCATCATCGGTTTCGGCCATCCGGTGTACACGGTGTCCGACCCGCGCAACGAGATCATCAAGGAAATCTCGCGCAAGCTCTGCACCGATGGCGGCAATCCGACCCTGTTCGAGGTCTCCGAGCGCATCGAGAAACTGATGGGAGACCTCAAGAAGATGTTCCCCAACCTCGACTGGTACTCGGCCAGCGCCTACCACATGATGGGCGTGCCGACCGCCATGTTCACGCCGCTGTTCGTCATCGCGCGCACCTCCGGCTGGAGCGCGCACGTGATCGAGCAGCGCCAGGACGGCAAGATCATCCGTCCGAGCGCGAACTACACCGGTCCGGAAGACCAGACCTACGTGCCGATCGAGAAGCGCTGAGCGCCCGACTGGAAGTCCCTCCCCGTCGGGAGGGACTTCGGCGGAAAGGGCTCGCGCTGCGCGCATCCCTTGCATGCGCCCCTGGTGGGCGATGCTCCGAAGGCATGGCCCCAAAGGGGACTCCCGCACAAGCATGCGATGGTCATGGATCGGCGCTGTCCACGGCCTGTCCACGGGGACGCTGGCTACCATGGCCCGCCATTCCGAGAGAGCCTCCGCATGCGACATCCCGCCAAGCGTCCGTCGTGGTCCCCGCTTCTTGTCCTGGTCCCGCTCGCATTGGGGAGCACCGCCGCGATGGCACAGGATTCCTCCCCCGTCCTGGACCGCGCCAGCGTGCGGCTGGGTGGCTACTACGCCGGCGTGGACACGGACGTCAGGATCGCCGACCCGAGCGACACGCTCAGCGGCACCATCAACCTCGAGGACGACCTTGGCTTCGACAAGAACAAGGCCGTGCCGCGCGTGCGCGCCGACTTCCTGTTCGGCGAACACCAGGGCCTGGCGCTCGACTACTACAACATCGACCGCTCCAGCCACCAGGTGCTCGCGCGCGACATCACCTATGACGGCGTGAACTACAGCGCCAACGCGGACGTCCGCGCCAAGCTCGATTTCAACTTCGGCAGCGTCGCCTGGCGCTGGTGGTTCGGACAGGGCAACGACGCCTATGGCGTCGGCCTGGGCGCGGGCTGGTATCGGGTGAAGACCGCGCTGGCGGGCGATGGCGCCTACGATCTGGGGCAGGGAGGCGAGCAGGTGGTATCGGTCGCCACCACCAGCAACGACAGCGCCTGGGCACCGATGCTGCAGCTGGGTTGGCGCCACATGTTCAACGACCAGTGGCGCATGTACCTGGACGCGTCGGGCGTGCGCAAGAACGGCGGCCGCATCAGCGGGCATATCTACAACGCCGCGCTCGGCGTGGAATGGTTGCCGTGGCGGAACCTGGGCTTCGGTGTCGAATACGGCTACAGCCAGATCAAGCTGCACTGGAACCGCAGTGCCTACGACGCGGACCTGGACATGACCCTTAGCGGACCGTCGGCGTTCGCGAAGCTGCGCTGGTAACGGAAGGACCGCAACCGCTCCGGTTGCGGTCCCTCGCATTCACCCCAGCCGGGCCCTGCGACGCTGGGCCAGCCAGCCGCCGCCGCACACCAGCGTGATCAGCAGGATGTCCAGCGCGTAGCCTTGCCAGGGATGCGCATCGAACCAGCCGCGCAGCAGATGGTCATGGGCGATCATGCGGCCGGCGGTCCAGGCGATCGCGCCTGCGCCCAGGTAGACGATGAAAGGAAAGCGCTCGATGAGTTTCAGGATCAGCGTCGAACCCCACACCACCAGCGGCACGCTGATCAGCAGGCCAAGCACGACCAGTCCCAGATGGCCTTTCGACGCGCCGGCGATCGCCAGCACGTTATCCAGGCCCATCAACGCATCGGCCACCACGATCGTGCGCAGCGCGGCCCAGAAGCTGTCCGCCGCACTGACTTCGTGTCCGCTTTCCGCCTCGGGCTTGATCAGCTTCCAGGCGATCGGCAACAGCAGCACGCCGCCGGCCAGCATCAGGCCGGGCAACTTGAGCAGGTAGACGACGACAGCGGTCAACGCCACGCGTACGGCCACCGCGCCGAAGGTGCCCCAGAACACCGCTTTCCTCTGCAGCGCCTTGGGCAGGTTGCGCGCGGCCAGCGCGATCACGATCGCGTTGTCGCCGGCGAGCACGAGGTCGAGCAGGATGATGGCCAGGAGGCCGGAGACGAAATCGGTACCGCTGATGTCCATGCAAAGCTCCCGCGCGTGACTCATGGCGATGACGGCGGACACGCGCACAGGCCCGTCGCCACCGCAAAAGTCTCGTTCGCGAAAGACCTCGCCGGGGTGACCGGGACGCGAAGGCGTCCGTGATGACGATCACCGCACGGCACCGCGTGGAAAACCGCGGTGCCGGAACTACTCCCCTTTGGGTGTGCCGCGATTGTCGAGGTGGCGCCGGCGACGGTCAAGCTCGGCATTGCCCTGCAGGCGGGCACCTGTGCGCGACCGCCATATCCAGCAGCCGCGCATGCCGGGAATGGAGCAACCATGCGGTCGGCCGGATACAATGGCCGTTTTTCATCCCGCGAGAAGCCCTCCATGAGCGCCCACGACATCCGTTCCGCCGTTCGCCCCGATCCCGACCAGCCGATGGTCGACATCGCCAACTACGTGGCCGACTACCGGATCGAGTCGAAGGAAGCCTACGACACCGCCCGCTACATGCTGCTCGATTCGCTGGGCACCGCGATGCTGGCGATGAAGTTCCCCGAGTGCGTCAAGCACCTCGGGCCGCTGGTGCCGGGCGCCAACCTGCCGGGCGGCACGCGCGTGCCGGGCACCAGCCATGAGCTCGATCCGGCGCAGGGCGCCTTCGCCATCGGCACCCAGATCCGCTGGCTCGACTTCAACGACACCTGGCTGGCGGCCGAATGGGGCCATCCGTCGGACAACCTGGGCGCGATCCTGTCGGTGGCCGATTATCTCAGCCGCAAGGCCGAGCGCGAGGGCGGCCAGCCCTTCACCGTGCGCGACGTCCTCGGCTACGCCATCAAGGCACACGAGATCCAGGGCTGCTACGCGCTCAAGAACAGCTTCAACCGCGTCGGCCAAGACCACGTGATCCTGGTGCGCCTGGCCTCCACCGCGGTCTCCACCGCAATGCTCGGCGGCTCCAAGGAGCAGATCACCACCGCCGTGTCGCACAGCTGGATCGACAACGGCGCGCTGCGCACCTATCGCCACGCCCCCAACACCGGGCCGCGCAAGAGCTGGGCCGCGGGCGACGCCTGCCGCCGCGCCGTGACCCACGCGATCAACGCGGTCTACCGCGGTGTAGTCGGTTACCCGTCGGCGCTCAGCGCCAAGACCTGGGGCTATTACGACGTGGCCTTCAAGGGCAACGCATTCGAGTTCGAGCGTCCCTTCGGCAGCTACGTGATGGAAAACGTGCTGTTCAAGATCAGCTTCCCGGCCGAATTCCACGCGCAGACCGCGGTGGAATGCGCCATGCAGCTGCACGCGCAGGTGGCCGGCAAGCTCGACCAGATCGAAAAGATCGTGCTTGAGACGCAGGAAGCGGGCGTGCGCATCATCGACAAGACCGGTCCGCTGGCCAATTACGCCGACCGCGACCACTGCATCCAGTACATGGTGGCGGTGCCGCTGATTTTCGGCCGCCTGACCGCCGAGGACTACAACGACGACGTCGCCGCCGACCCGCGCATCGACGCGCTGCGCGACAAGATGGAAGTGCGCGAGAACCCGCAGTTCACCAAGGATTATTTCGATCCGGACAAGCGCTACATCGGCAACTCGGTGCAGGTGTTCTTCAAGGACGGCACGTCCACCGAGAAAGTCTCCATCGACTATCCGATCGGTCACCGCAAGCGTCGCGCCGAGGGCATCCCGGTGTTGCTGAAGAAGTTCGAGGCGGCCCTGCGCGGCCACCTGCCGGCGCACCGTGTGAAGGCCATCCTGGACGCTGCCGCCGATCCGAAGGTGCTGGACGCCATGCCGATCCAGCGTTTCCTTGGGCTTTTCACGCTTTAACTACAATTAGCCGCGCCAATGGCATTGGGGCGGCAATGAAAACAGGCTAACGCCTGGAATGCCTTCCACGAAAAACCCGGTCCAAGCGGCCGGGTTTTCTCGTATTCACGCCATTTCGACGCCATTCGGGCGGCAATGGGCGTGGGGCTTTGCTGAACAAGGCCTCACCGGGGGACCTGCGCCGTTGTGAGAACGGCTTAACGGTTTTGCTACACTCGTGCCGCTTGCCCGTAGGGACTAAAAGCGAGGGGGCGGCTCAAGCTTCCGGAAGTCAAAGTGAGTTTGACGCGCGGTCCGTATGAGGTGAAACGGCTGCGAACACCAATAATTGAAGGAGACACCTGATGAAACGTAAGGGCTTGTATTTCCTTATTGCCTTGGCCCTGGGCGGCGTAGGTGCCGTTCACGCGCAGGACAATACCGCTGACGCCGCCGCCGATACCGCCCCGATGACCACCACGGGCGATTATGACGGCCGTTGGTATATCGCCCCGACCATTGGCGGCTACTACAACGATACCGATCGCAACACCAACAGCCGCCAGTTCTACTACGGGCTCGGTATCGGCCGTTTCATCGCTCCGAACGCTTCGATCGACCTGTTCATCGACCGCACGCAGCGTGACCGCGATGCCGCCGTGGGCGGTGGCAACTGGTCCAACAACAACTTCGGCGTCACTGCGCGTTTCTACGGTGGCGACTGGAATGCCTGGCGTCCGTATGTTCTCGCCGGCGTGATGGGCAGCTACCACCAGAACGCGATCGACGATGGCTGGTCGCCTGCCGCCCAGCTGGGCGTGGGCGTGTCCAAGACTGTCTCCGACAGCTCGGACATCCGCATCGAGACCGGTTACCGCTACGACTGGGACGACAAGAGCCAGCCGACGGAAGACGGTTACGGCGACTGGTTCCTGGGCTTCAGCATCGTGTCGCGCTTCGGCGAGCCGGCTGCCGCTCCGGAACAGGCTGCCCCGCCGCCGCCCCCGCCGGCCAATGACTGCTCCACCCAGGACAGCGACAACGACGGCGTGAACGACTGCGAAGACAAGTGCCCGGCCACCGCCGCCGGCACGATCGTCGGTCCGGACGGTTGCCCGCAGAAGGTCGTGATCGACCTGCGCGGCGTCAACTTCAAGTTCGACCGTCCGTCGAAGGGCGAAACGGACATCAGCAAGGCGCTCGCCGAGCCGACCTCCGACTCGCTGGCCATCCTCGACCAGGCCGTCGATACCCTGCAGCGCTACCCGCAGGTGCACGTGACTGTCGCCGGCTACACCGACTCGGTCGGTACCGACGCCTACAACCAGTCGCTGTCGGAGCGTCGCGCGAAGATCGTGTACGACTACCTGACCTCGCACGGCATCGATGCCAGCCGCCTGGAAGGCCCGATCGGCCACGGCGAAGCCGACCCGATCGATTCGAACGACACCAACGATGGCCGCGCGCGCAACCGCCGCACGGAGCTGCAGGTCCAGCAGTAAGCGGAACTGCCATGCAACAGGAAAAGCCCGGCGCAAGCCGGGCTTTTTTTTGGTTCTTACCGGATAAGGGAGCGTAGTCATCTCCACGCATCCGTGCGTCGCGACCTCTCTCTGCGGGAGCGCACCAGGGCGCGACCGCCAAGCCACATGCAACCCATGGTCGCGCCCAAAGGCGCTCCGAGGATGAGTGCATAGGCCCCGGGTGGTGGCGGCCCGCACTGCGACTTCAGCCGGAAGGTTTGCCGCGGTCCGCCTTGCGGACGCGTCAGTCGCGCCGGCTGAAACGGTAATGGCCGACCAGCCATTCGTTGCCGTTGTCGTAACCGAACAGTTCCGCGCAGGCCATCCAGAACATGCGCCAGCGCTGGTGCCACAACGCGGCGGCGGACTTGCCGTAGGCATCGGCCAGCACACGCAGCACCTGCCTGCGGTTGGCATCCTGGCGTTCCAGCCAGGCGTTGGCGGTGCGCTGGTAGTGGGTGCCGGGAAGACGCCATTGATCCTCGATGACGAGGTGCTGCTGGAAATGCAGGAAGGTATCGGCCGCCGGCATGAGCCCGCCGGTAAAGAAGTGTCGCCCCATCCAGTTGTCGCCACCGGCCGTTTCGAACGGATACATCAGTTCGCGATGGCAGAAGATGTGCACGAACAGCTTGCCATCCGGCCGCAGCCATTGCGCGATCTGCTCGAACAGCCGCTGGTAGTTGCGCACGTGCTCGAACATCTCCACGGACACGACGCGGTCGAACGTCGCCCCTTGCAGCGCGAGGCGGTTGACGTCGCAGGTGATCACCGTGACATTGGCCAGTCCCCGCTCACGACAGCGCGCCTCGATGTGCTCGCGCTGCAGGCGCGAGTTGGAGACGGCGGTGATGCGCGCGCCAGGATAGCGTTCGGCCATCCACAAGGTCAGCGAGCCCCAGCCGCAGCCCAGCTCCAGGATGTCCTGGCCGTCGGCCAGCTGCGCGCGACGCCCGTAGAGCGCGAGCATCGCTTCCTCGGCCTGGTCCAGGTTCTCGGTGCCGAGCGGGTAATAGCAACTGGAGTATTTCAGCCGCTTGCCCAGGCAGAGCTGGAAGAACGCCGGGGGCAATTCGTAGTGCTGCGCGTTGGCCGCGTCGGTATGCACCGCCAGCGGGCTGTGGCGCAGCTCATCCAGCAGGGCGCGGAAGCGCTCCCAGCTCGCCTCCACGCTGCCCTGGCGCTCGTCGCGCAACCGGTGGGCGCACAGGCGGCGGATGCCCAGCCGCAGCAGGGCGTCGGGAACCAGCCCGCGCTCGGCGAGCTGGATCAGGCCGCGCTCCGGGACGGCGGCGATGGGCGCGTCGAGCACGAGACTATCGGTCATGGCGGGGATCCTTGGGGAACCAGGGGAAGAACGGACTGGTGCGGCGCTGGTAGTCGCGGTAGTCCTCGCCGCGGCTGCGCAGAGCCTGTGCTTCGGTGAACGGGATGCCGGTGACCCAGTACAGCGACACCAGCATCAGCACCGGACCCAGCAGCGCCAGCCACCAGAGCATCGAGCCGACCGCGAGCAACAGGTAGGCGAACCACTGCAGCCACTCGAAGAAATAGTTGGGATGGCGCGAATAGCGCCACAGGCCCCCCCGGCAGGTAAGGCCGTGGTGGGCAGGATCGGCGCGGAAGCGAGCCAATTGGCGATCGGCGAGGCTTTCGCCGCCGATGGCGAGGAGCCATACGGCGGTGCCCACGCTGTCCCAGCCCGACCAGGGCGCGCGATTGGCGGCCGCCGCCAGCAATGGCAATGAGAACAGCACAACCAGCCAGGCCTGCGCCTGGAAGAACAGGAAGAACTTCACCTGGTTGTCGTGCCAGTGTCTGCGCAGATGGCGATAGCGGCCGTCCTCCGCTTCACCAAGGATGCGCAGGCCAAGGTGCCATCCCAGCCGGGCGGCCCACAGACTGCCGAGTAGCGCCATGGCGACACGGCGGTCGGGCAGTCCCTCGCCCGACGCGGCGTAATAGAGCGCGCTGCCGCCCAGACCCGCCGTCCAGATCGCATCGACGACACCCGCGTTGCGCGTTCGCCGCTGCACCATCCAGCCCAGCGTCATCGCGAGGGCGCTTGCCGCCCAGACCCAGACGGGCTGATGCCAGAGTTCAGACGTGGACATGCCTTGCCGTCCGCGAGCGTGTTTGGTGTTCGATGGTCATGGCCAGGCGCAGCAGCAAGGGAAGTACGAAGGCCCAGCCCAGGGCAAGCGCTCCTATCGCGACCACGACGCCTTGCGGAAATCCGACCGCCTGCCAGCTGCGGGCTGCTGCAACGTAGGCCAGTGGCGCTCCTGCGGCGCCGAACGCCATCGCCAGTAGCCAGCGTCCCTGCAGGAATCGCAGGCTGTGCCGCAGCGTCAGGGCGAACGCGGCCCACAGGGTGATGATCCACGCCGGGGCGGCGTGCCCCGACGGGAAGGGCGAGGCATACTCAATCGTCCCGGTGGCCGCATAGAGCGAATCGAGCACCGTCCCGCAGCCCGCGGCGGCAAGCAGCAGCCAGGCGTCCAGCCGCCCGTCGCGACGGCGCAGATGGATCGACGCGAACGGCAGGAGCGCCAGCGGACCAAGCCAGGCCCGTTCGTGCGAGGCGCCCCAGACGGTGGCCAGCCAGACAAGTTGGTAACCGACGATGTTGAACCAGACGTTCATCGCAGGCCCAGGTCCGGCAGGTAGGACTCGCGCCGGCAACCTGGCCGGGTCAGCAGCATCTGTACATCGCCGATCGAACGCTCGCGAAAACCGCCTTCGCAATAGGCCAGGTAGAACTCCCACATGCGGATGAAGCGCGCGTCGTAGCCGGCCGCCAGCACGTCGGCGCGGCGGGCCATGAAGCGTTCGCGCCACGCCTTCAGGGTGAGGGCGTAGCTCGGGCCGATGTCCTCCAGGTGGAACAGGCGCAAGTCGCTCGAGCGGCGCGCAGCCTCCAGCATCGCGCTCACCGCCGGAATGAAGCTCCCCGGGAAGATGTAGCGCTTGATGTAATCGACCGACTTCAGCGCCTGCGCGTAGCGGTGGTCCTCGACGGTGATCGCCTGGATCAGCGCCAGGCCGTCGTGTTCCAGCAGGCGCGTGATGGCGGCGAAGTACGCTGGCATGTACGCCGCGCCGATCGCCTCGATCATCTCGATCGAGACGAGCTTGTCGTACTTGCCCGAGAGATCGCGGTAATCCTGGAGCAGCACGGTGACGCGATCGTCGAGCCCGGCGTCCCGCACGCGCTGGCGTGCCAGGTCGTACTGTTCCTGCGAGATGGTCGTGGTGGTGACGCGGCAGCCGTGATGCGTGGCTGCATGCACCGCAAAGCCGCCCCACCCGGTGCCGATCTCCAGCACGTGATCATCGGGGCCAAGCGCGAGCTTCTGGCAGATGCGCTCGAGCTTGCGGCGCGAGGCCGATTCGAGCGATTCGTCCGGCCGGGCGAAGATCGCCGAGGAGTACATCAGGTCCTCGGAGAGGAACAGGCCGAACAGCCGGTTGCCCAGGTCGTAATGCGCGGCGATGTTGCGCCGGCTGCCGTTTTTCGTGTTCCGGTTGAGCGCGTGCCACGCCTTCAGCGCCAACCCGCCAAGCCGCGCCAGTCCGCTCTCCATGCCATCGAGCAGGTCGCGGTTGCGCACCATGATGCGGACCAGCGCCACCGGATCGTCGCAGCGCCACAGGCCCTCGATATAGGCCTCGCCCGCGCCGACGCTGCCGTTGGCGGCGACCAGGCGGTAGAAACGCGGATCGTCGACCTGCAGTTGCACGCGCAGCAGGGATTCGCCTTCGGCCGGCTGGCCCAGCTCGACGCGGCCGAGTGCATCGGTCAGCACGAGCCGGCAGCCGCGCAATTGCACCATCTGCGCGAGCAGGCGGGAGCGCAAGGCGCGGTCGAGTGCGCCGTAAGTCGCGGTCGGCATCCGCTCCGCTTCCGTTGCCTCGGTCGGCAGGTCGGCATAGTGGAGCGCCTGGTCGAGGGTGCCGGCGACGGCGCGCTCGTCGGAGGGGCTCAGTTCCAGATCCATGTCAGGTCCCGTGGTGGCGTGGATGGTCGTAAACAGGATTGCGCTTGAGCCAGAGCCTGAGCGCCTCCCAGTGGATGGCGGCGACGACCTTCAGGGTCATCAGCGGGAAGCGCCACAGCGCGCGGGCCAACTGCGTGCCGTCGAAGGGGCGGCGCTGGAGGACGAGCGTGGCGTCGAAGTCGCGGGCGCCGCTGCGCAGCACGTTCATGTGCACGCGCAGCGCTTGCGCCGGCTCGGAGAAACGCCAGTCGTAGGCGCGCTCCATCGGCATGAACGGGGACACGTGGAAGGTCTTGTCGAAGCGCCAGGCGTGCACGCTGCCGTGTCGCTCGCCCTCGCCCAGCGGCAGCACGTAGGCGTGGCGCTCCTTCCAGGGCGTGTTGGTGATCTCGGCGAGGATCGCTTCGAGCGTGCGGCCATCGGCGCCGTAGCAGTAGTAGAAGCTGACCGGGTTGAAGCAGTGCCCGGCGTAGCGCAGGTGGGTGAGCAGACGGATCGGTCCCTCGGGACGGCGTCCGGTGTGCTCTGCCACGCGGCGGCGAACCGCCTCGTCCAGCGGGAGATCGGTCGGTCCGAGGTAATCGCCGCGGCGGAACTGGGCCACGTTGGCGCGACCGTACGACCACAGCCAACGACCTTCGAACAACCGGGGCAATTCGGCCAGGTCCAGGTAAAGCATGGCAATGCGGTAACGGAACGCATGCGGCCGCGGCGCGAAGCGGCGGTGGCGCACCCACCCTTCGTAGACCGCGCTGGCGAGCGGTGCATCCATCACCAGCGCACTCCAAGCGCTTCGGCCACGGCGACCGCGCTGCGCATGCCGTCTTCGTGGAAGCCCCAGCCCCAGTAGGCGCCTGCGTACCAGAGCCGGTCGATACCCTGGATGTCGGCCTTGCGCCGCTGGGCGGCGACCGCGGCGTGGGTGTATTCCGGGTGTGCATACGTGAGCCGGCGCAGGATCTTCGCCGGGTCGATCCGGTCAGTGCAGTTGAGCGACACGCAGAAGGTTTCCGGTGCCTGGATCGACTGCAGGAGGTTCATGCAGTAGGTGACCGTGCAGGCATCGTCCCTGTCGCCTGGCACCAGTGCATTCCAGGCCGACCACGCGCTGCGCCGGCGCGGCAGCAGGCGCGTGTCGGTGTGCAATACCGTGTCATTGGACTGGTAGGTGATTGCACCGAGCACCTCGCGTTCGGCCGCGCTCGGCTGGGCCAGCAAAGCCAGGGCCTGGTCGCTGTGGCAGGCCAGCACGGCTTGGTCGAAGCGTTCCGATCCGGCCAGGCTCTGCACCTCCACGCCGCCGACCGCCGGCCGGTGCACGGCCAGCACCGGGCAGGCGATCCGCTCGCGCACCCGCCAGCGCATGCGCAGCGCGTCGACGTAGCGGCGGGAGCCGCCACTGACCACCCGCCATTGCGGCCGGCCTTCCACCTGCAGCATGTGATGGTTGGCCATGAAGGCGACCAGGTATTTGGCAGGGAAGGCGAGGATCTGCCGGGAGGGCGACGACCACAGCGCCGAGGCCATCGGCACCAGGTGATCGTCGCGGAACGCCGCGCCATAGCCTTGCCCGGCGAGGTAGTCGCCGAGCGTCGGGCCTTCGCCTGCCTGATCGAGCAAGGCCGGTGCCTCGCGGTAAAAGCGGTAGATGTCGCGCACCATGGCGAGGAAGCGGGGCGAGACCAGGTTGCGACGTTGACAGAACAGGCTACGCAGCGAGGCGGCGCCGTATTCAAGTCCGCTGCGCTCGTTGCGCACGGCGAAGCTCATCGTGGTCGGCTGCGACAGCACGTCCAGCTCCTCGAGCAGCCGGCCGAGCAGCGGGTAGTGCTGCCGGTTGAAGACGATGAAACCGGTATCCACCGCGTAGCGGCGTCCGCCGAGCGCCACGTCATGGGTGTGCGTATGGCCGCCGATATAGGCATTGGCCTCGTAAAGGGTGACCTCGTGCTGGCGCGAGAGCAGCCATGCACTGGCCATTCCGGCGATGCCTGACCCGATGACCGCGATACGCATGAATCAGTCTCCGCGGCGCTTGAGGCCGGCCGGGACCGCCTTCAGTTGGCTCACCACGCCGAGGAGGGCGAGCAACCGCAGCAGGTAGAAGGTCAGGTCCACCTCCCACCAGCGGAAGCCCTGCCGCGCGGAGCCGGGGAAGAAATGATGGTTGTTGTGCCAACCTTCGCCAAAGGTGAGCAATGCCAGCAGCCAGTTGTTGCGGCTGTTGTCGCGCGTGACGAAACGCCGGCTGCCGAAGCGGTGCGCCAGGGAGTTGATCGTCACGGTGACGTGGAAAAGCACGATGGTCGATACGAAGAAGCCCCACACCAGCAATTGCGGGCCGTCCGTGCCGAGCTCAGGTTGCGTCGTGCGCAGCCGGTCCCCGAGCATGAACAGCCACACGGCCAGCGCTACCGGTACCAGCAGGTCGAAGCGGTCGAGCAGGCGCAGTTCGGGGAAGCGCGCTAGGTCCGGGATCGCTTTCCAGTCGGTGCGGAAGCCGCTGCGGCTCAGGAACCAGCCGACGTGGCTGCGGAAGAACCCGTGTTGCACCGGGGAATGCACGTCCGCCGGGGTATCGGCGTGGCGATGGTGGTTGCGGTGGTGCGCGGCCCACCACAGCGGCCCGCGCTGGACGGCACTGGCGCCGATCACCGCGAAAGCGAACTGCACCGGGCGCGAGGTTCGGAAGGCATGGTGCGAGAAATAGCGGTGGTAGAAGGCGGTGACCGCGAACATCCTGAGCGCGTAGAGCCCCACCGCCACCCAGAATGCGAACCACGAGAATCCCACCCAGAGCACGCCGACGCAGGCCACGTGCATGCCGATGAACGGCAATACGCGCGCCCAGTCGATGCGATCGTCGTCGGACGCCTCGACGGCACGGGTGTCGAACCAGCGGAGCACGCCGGTCGCCAGGCGTCGGGCGAATCCGGGTACGGCAGCTTGAGCGGTTTCGTTCATGGGTGGCCCTGTCGATGCGTCTTGCCCATGTGAATACGGACGAGCCGCACAGGCGGATGCACCGTCAGGCTTGCCGCGGTTCCAGCGCGGTCGATACGCTTCGCCGATGCCCCCGCCGCGCCGCCCTTCGACTGCCTCCGTCTCCACCGGTCCCCGCTACGGATTGGCGCGGGTCCTGTCCAAGCGTGGCGTGTGTTCGCGCAGCCAAGCCGAGCAGTGGGTGCGCGCGGGCAGGGTGGCGATTGGTGGCCGCGTGGTGCGCGATCCGGAATGTCCGACCGCGCCGGAGCAGGGCGGCATCACCGTCGATGGCCAGCCGATCGGCGAGACGACGCCGGTCTACGTGATGTTCAACAAGCCGCGCGGGTTGGTCGTCAGTGCGGCGGACGAGCGTGGACGCGCCACTGTCTACGACGCGCTGGCTGCGGCGGGATTGCCCTGGCTCGGGCCGGTCGGGCGGCTGGACAAGGCCAGCGAGGGCTTGCTGTTGCTGAGCAACGACACGGTGTGGGCGGCCGGCATCACCGATCCGGCCACGCACCGCGAGAAGACCTATCACGTGCAGGTCGACTGCGTCCCCGACGCGACGTTGCTGGCTCGCTTGGGCGAGGGCGTGATCGACCAGGGCGAGCGGCTTGTCGCTCGACGGGTCGACCTGCTGCGCACCGGGGAGAAGAACGCATGGCTGGAGGTCGTGCTGGACGAGGGGCGCAACCGGCACATCCGGCGCCTGCTGGCGGCGCACGGCATCGGCGTGCTGCGGTTGGTGCGCGTGGCGATCGGCAACCTAGCCCTGGGCGAGCTGCCCAAGGGCCAGTGGCGCCACCTTTCAGCCGAGGAAGTCCGGGCGCTGCGGCTCGCTTGAGCCCTCTAGCCCTCCCAAGGGGAGGGCTTGCTGCGGGGCCGGGCTCGCGGGGTAGCCCGATCTGAAGATGGTACGCGGGCGCTTTCGCAAGAGCGCCCTCCCACCAGCCCTCTCCCCGAAGGGGAGGACTCGCAAGCTCAGATCACGCCCAGCTGCTTGCCGATCTTGGTGAACGCCGCGATCGCCCGGTCCAGGTGCTCGCGGGTGTGCGCCGCGCTCATCTGCGTGCGGATGCGGGCCTGGCCCTGCGGCACCACCGGGTAGAAGAAGCCGGTGACGTAAATGCCTTCCTCCAGCAACGCCGCGGCCATCGCCTGTGCCTTGGGCGCGTCGTAGATCATCACCGGGACGATCGGGTGCACGCCCGGCTTGATGTCGAAGCCTGCGTCGGTCATCGCCTTGCGAAAGTAGGCCGTGTTCTCCTGCACGCGCGTGCGCAGCTCGCCGGCCGAGACCAGCATGTCGAACACCTTGACCGCGGCGGCGACCACATGCGGTGGCAGCGAGTTGGAGAACAGGTAGGGCCGCGAGCGCTGGCGCAGCAGCTCGATCACTTCCTTCGGTCCGGTGGTGAAACCGCCCAAGGCGCCGCCCAACGCCTTGCCCAGCGTGCCGGTGAAGATGTCGATCCTGTCCATCACGCCGTGCACCTCGGCCGAGCCGCGGCCGGTGGCGCCCAGGAAGCCGGTGGCATGGCATTCGTCGATGTGCACCATCGCACCGTACTTCTCGGCCAGGGCCGTGATCTTGTCCAGCGGCGCGATGAACCCGTCCATCGAGAACGAGCCGTCGGAAGTGATCAGCTTGGTGCGCGCGCCGGCGGCGTCGGCCGCCTGCAACTGCTGCTCCAGGTCAGCCATGTCGCTGTTGGCGTAGCGGAAGCGCTTGGCCTTGCACAGGCGGATGCCGTCGATGATCGAGGCGTGGTTGAGCGCGTCGGAGATGATCGCGTCCTCCTCGCCCAGCAGCGGCTCGTACAGGCCGCCGTTGGCGTCGAAGCAGGCGGCGTAGAGGATGGTGTCCTCGGTGCCGAAGAACTCGGCGATCTTCGCCTCCAACTGCTTGTGCAGGTCCTGCGTGCCGCAGATGAAGCGAACCGAGGCCATGCCGAAACCGTGCGTGTCCAGCGCTTCCTTGGCGGCGGCGATCACGTCCGGATGGTCGGCCAGCCCCAGGTAGTTGTTGGCGCAGAAGTTGAGGACCTTGCGGCCGTTGGCCAGCGTGATCTCCGAGGACTGCGGTGACACGATGATGCGCTCGCCCTTGAACAGGCCCTGGTCACGGATGGAGTCCAGCTCGGCGGCGTAGCGGTCACGGGCGGTATAGGTCACGAGTGGTCTCCGATCTGAGGTAAATGGCCTGGGCTTGCGACGCCGCCTGGCCGTCATTCCCGCGAAAGCGGGAGTGACAAGTGTGAAGGGGAGGGCGCGGCCGATGCCGGTGTGGGTCCTGTGCCGGCGCCAGCGTCAACGCTGACAACGCCGGTAGCGGACGCGCCGGTTCAGGTCCAGCTGCAAACCACCTTGCCGCAGGTGCCCGCATCCATCAGGTCGAAACCCCGCTGGAAATCGTCGATGGCGATCTGGTGGGTCAGCACCTTCTGCAGCGGGAAGCCGGTCAGCACCATCTGGGTCATCTTGTACCAGGTCTCGTACATGCGCCGGCCGTAGATGCCCTGCAGCGTGAGGCCCTTGAAGATCACCTTGTCCCAGTCGATGCCGGCACCCTTCGGCTGGATGCCCAGCAACGCGATCTTGCCGCCGTGGTACATCACGTCGAGCATGTCGTTGAAGGCGCGCGGATTGCCGCTCATCTCCAGGCCGACGTCGAAGCCTTCCATGTGCAGGTCCTTGACCACCTCGCGCAGCGACTGGTTGGCCACGTTGACCACGCGGGTCGCGCCCATGTCGGCGGCGAGCTTCAACCGGTAGTCGTTGACGTCGGTGACCACCACGTTTCGCGCGCCCACGTGCTTGGCGATGCCCGCGGCGATGATGCCGATCGGGCCGGCGCCGGTGATCAGGACGTCCTCGCCGATCAGGTCGAATTCAAGCGCGCAGTGTGCGGCGTTGCCATAGGGGTCGAAGAAAGCGGCCAGCTCGGACGGAATCTGGTCGGGGATAGGCCACAGGTTCGACGCCGGTACCGCCACGAACTCGGCGAAGGCGCCGTTGCGGTTGACGCCGATACCCACGGTATTGGGACACAGGTGCTGGCGCCCGGCGCGGCAGTTGCGGCAATGCCCGCAGACGATGTGGCCTTCGGCCGAGACGCGGTCGCCCACCTTGTAACCGGTCACCGCGCTACCGAGCTCGGCGATACGGCCGACAAACTCGTGGCCGATGGTCAGACCCTGGGGAATCGTGCGCTGGGACCATTCGTCCCACTTGTAGATGTGCAGGTCGGTGCCGCAGATGGCGGTCTTCTCGACCTTGATCAGCACCTCGTTGGGGCCGATCTGGGGAACCGGCACCTCTTCCATCCAGATGCCCTGTTCGGGCTTGCGCTTGACCAGGGCTTTCATCGTCTGCGGCATGGGACCACCATCGTCTGGCCCGCATAGGCGGGCGGGGAAGCTGACGATTATAGGGCCTCGCCGCAGGGGCGGCCGAGCCTCAGCCGAGGGCGTGCCAGGCGATCGAGAAGACGAGGCTGATGAGGACGCACACTGTCAGCCAGAAACCGAAGTTGTCCTTGTCCCACACCGGCTTGCGAGCTACCGGAGGCTTTCCCTGCGGCGAACGCGAAGGAGCAGGCTGGGCCGCCGGGCGAACGCGCGGCAAAGACGTGGCGGAGGCGGGTCGCAGCATCACGACGCCCCCGTGCCCACCGTCCTGGTCGTGTTCCGCGTCGATCGAGTGCACCATGGCGTGAATTCTATGTGGTCGCCTGCCAGCATGGTGCGCCCGCGGTGGTTCATAGGCAAGTCACGAAGGGCCGCGAGGAGCCTGCGAATGTGACCGGCGTCACTAACTGGTCGCAGTCTGTCCCTGTGCCGATCAGGCGCCTGTGCCGCCTACAATGGCCGGAATGCCCGCCGATGCGCGCCCGCTTGCCGTGTTCCTCATGGGCCCCACTGCCTCGGGCAAGACGGCGCTCGCCTGTGCGTTGAGCGAACGCTTCGCCCTCGACCTGGTGAGCGTGGATTCGGCGCTGGTCTACCGCGGACTGGATATCGGCGCGGCCAAGCCCGATGCGGCCACGCTGGCCCTGCATCCACACGCGCTACTGGACCTGCGCGACCCGTCCGAGCCGTATTCCGCGGCCGACTTCCGGGCCGATGCGCTGGCCGCCATGGCGCGCATCCATGCGCGGGGGCGGGTGCCGCTGCTGGTGGGGGGCACCGGGCTGTATTTCCGTGCGCTGCAGCGCGGCCTTTCGGCGCTGCCCGACGCGGCGCCCGCCATCCGCGCGCGGCTGGCCGACGAGGCAGCGGCGCTTGGCTGGCCCGCGCTGCACGCGCGGCTGGCCGCGTGCGATCCGGTCGCTGCCGGTCGCATCGGTGCCAACGATGCCCAACGCCTGCAGCGCGCGCTGGAGGTCATCGAGCTGACTGGACGACCGCTCTCCGAGCAACAGACCGGGGGCGGCGGCGAACGCTTTCCCTGGCGCGTGCTCAAGCTGGCGCTGCTTCCGGCCGACCGCGCCGAGCTGCACGCCCGCATCGCCCGGCGTTTCGACGCCATGCTGGCTGCCGGCTTCCTCGACGAGGTGCGCGCCTTGCGTGACCGCCAAGACCTCGATCCGGACCTGCCGGCGTTGCGCGCCGTCGGATACCGGCAGGCGTGGGAGCACCTGGACGGCGCCATCGATGCGGCCGTCTTTCGCGACAAAGGCATCTTCGCCACCCGGCAGTTGGCCAAGCGGCAGATGACCTGGCTGCGCACGGAGCTGGACGCGAGGACGCTTGATCCAGACCGGGCCGGCCTGTTCGATCGTGCATGCGGCGCGCTGGAGCTCTTCCTGTAGCGCCCGCTGATGCGAGCGCGCCCTTGCGGAACCCACTTGTGGGTGCTGCCCATTCGGAGCAAACGCATTGCCCGCCACTGGGCTCCTGCGTCGAGGCGGCGATCCCGGGATGCATGTCGTGGTTCCCGTGCTTTCGCCCATCATTTAAAAGCGGTTAATATCCCTTCGACTTGGGCCGGCGCGTCATGCGCGCGTTTTTTCTCCGGCCCGCGCAGGTTCGCGAGGGGGTACAACAACATGTCCAAAGGGCAGTCATTGCAGGATCCGTTTCTCAACGCACTTCGCCGTGAGCGCGTTCCGGTGGCCATCTATCTCGTCAACGGCATCAAACTGCAGGGCACGATCGAGTCGTTCGACCAGTTCGTGGTGCTGCTGCGCAACCAGGTGAGCCAGATGGTCTACAAGCACGCCATCTCCACCGTCGTGCCCAGCCGCAACGTGCGCATGGGCAATGGCCATGAAGGCCATGTCGACGCCCACGCGCCCGCCGAAGGCGAAGACTGATTTCACGGATGGTTTGACGTGCCGCTGGCGGGCCGCCCGGTCCGCCGGCGGTTGTCGCCCATGGACCTTGCCGTCGACCGCCTGCTGATGGGCATACAATGCCCACCCCATGCCACCGGCGCGCTGCCGGTGGCGCGAATCCGCTTCCTCAGGCCACGCCAACCCAGTGTTCGATAGACAGAAGAAGGGCGAGCGCGCCGTACTGGTGCTGCCGCACGCCCGCGGCGAGGGCGACACCGCCCGCCGCGCGGAGGAGTTCGCCGAGCTCGTGCGCTCGGCCGGCGCCGAAGTGCTCGCCAGCGTTTCCGCGCGCGTGGAAGATCCCAATCCTCGCTATTACATCGGTACGGGCAAGGCTGAAGAGGTGGCCGAGGCCGTGCGCGCCACCGAAGCCGACGTGGTGCTGATCGACCACCTGCTCACGCCGGTGCAGGAACGCAACCTGGAAAAACTGCTGGCCGTGCGCGTGGTCGACCGCGCCGGACTGATCCTGGACATTTTCGCCCAGCGCGCGCGGTCGCACGAGGGCAAGCTGGAAGTGGAACTGGCTCAGCTCAAGCACCTGGCCACGCGGCTGGTGCGCGGCTGGACCCACCTTGAGCGTCAGCGCGGCGGTGCCATCGGATTGCGGGGTCCCGGCGAAACCCAGCTGGAAACCGATCGCCGCCTGCTGGGCGAGCGGGTCAAGATGCTCACCCGGCGCCTGGAGAAGGTGCAGGTGCAGCGCACGCAGCAGCGCCGTGCGCGCCTGCGCAACACGGTGCCGCGGGTCGCGCTGGTGGGCTACACCAACGCCGGCAAGTCGACGCTGTTCAATGCGCTGACCGAAGGCGAGGTGTTTGCCGCGAACCTGCTGTTCGCCACGCTCGACCCGACGGTCCACAAAATCGAGGACCTTTCCTGCGGTCCGGCCGTGCTGGCCGATACCGTGGGCTTCATCCGCGAACTGCCGCATGACCTGGTCGCCGCGTTCCGCGCGACCCTGGCCGAGGCGCGCGACGCCGACCTGCTGCTGCACGTCAGCGACGCCGCCGACGACGAACGCGTGCGGTTGCACCGCGTGGTCGACGGCGTGCTGGAGGAGATCGGCGCCGGTGACGTGCCGCAGCTGCACGTCATGAACAAGATCGACATGCTGCGCGAAGGCGAGGACGAGCCGCGCGCCGGTACCGAACCACGCATCGTGCGCGATGGTGAGGGGCGGCCGACCCAGGTCTGGCTGTCGGCCCACACCGGCGAGGGACTGGACCTGCTGCGCCAGGCGCTGGGCGAACTGCTCGGCGGCGAACGCGTGCAGACCGAACTGCAACTGCCGCTCTCTGCGGGCCGGCTGCACGCGCGCCTGCGTGCAGCCGGCGCCATTGCCGGTGAATCGGTCGACGAACACGGCTGGCGGCTGCAGATCGATGCGCCGCGCAGCGTGATCGCGCCGCTGGGCGGCGGCCATCCGCAGGACGCGGCGCTGCTGCGGGGCGTGCTCGGGTCGACGGACGGCCTGTAGGTCTCCGCGCCGGGGACCGACAGCGCCCAGGGCCACCCCAACCAGGCCACGCCCGAATTCACCTCTGCTAGACTAAGCGGCGTTTGTGCGGCGTTTTCCCGCCCGCACCGAGATCGACCGCGGCGCGCCGCGGTTCACCCATCCCCGACCTCGACGCCGCGCCCCATGCCCCTCATTCCGCAACGCACCCACCGGCTCGTCCCGCCGGCCTGCCCCTTGTCCCAAGGAGACTGACATGGCCTGGAACGAACCCGGCAACGGCCAACGCGATCCCTGGAACAGCAAGCGTCCCGGCAACAACGGTAACGGTCTGGACGACGCCCTCCGGCGCCTGCGCGCGCGTCTGGGCAAGCACGGCGGCCCCGGCGGCATCATCACCATCGTGCTGGCATTGGTGCTGGCCTGGCTGCTGCTGAGCAGCTACACCATCGTCGATGCCCGCCAGGCCGGCGTGGTACTGCGCTTCGGGCAGTACAGCCGCACGCTGCCGCCAGGCTTCCATTTCAAGCTGCCGCAACCGGTCGAAACCATCACCAAGGTCGAGACCACCCGCGTGCGCTCGCTGCAGGACAGCGTGCGCATGCTGACCCGCGACGAAAACATCATCACCATCGATTTCACCGTGCAATACCAGGTGTCCGACGCGCGTGCCTACCTGTTTGCGGTGGACGACGTGGAAGACACCATTGCCGCCGCCTCCGAGGCCGCCGTGCGCTCGGTGATCGGCCGCAGCGACATGGACACGATCCTCTCCGGCGAAGGCGCCGCGCTGGTCGGCGAGGCCGGCCAGGCCCTCCAGAAGACGCTGGACAGCTACCACTGCGGCCTGCAAGTGACCGCCGTGAGCTTCCAGAACGTCTCGCCGCCGGCCGAGGTGAAGGACGCCTTCGACGACGTCAACAAGGCGCGCGAGGACAAGCAGAGCATCGAGAACAATGCGCTGGCCTACGCCAACAAGGTGGTGCCGGTCGCGCGCGGCGATGCTTCGCGCATCGCCGCCGAGGCTGCGGGCTACAAGGCCGAACGCATCGCCCGTGCAAACGGCGACGCCGCGCGCTTCGACCTGCTGCTGAAGGAATACAAGGCGGCACCGGAAGTGACCCGCAAGCGCCTGTGGCTGGAGACGATGGAGCAGGTGATGGCCGGCAACCGCAAGGTGATCGACGGCTCCAGCGGACGCACCATCATCAACCTGCCGCCGGCCGCGCCGGCGAGCCCGCCGACCGCGGCCGCCGTCACCACCGATGACGCAAGCGACAAGGGGAACCAGCCATGAAGATCGTCTGGACCGTGATCGTGGTGCTGCTGGTGCTGCTGGGCCTCAACAGCGCGTTCGTGGTGCGCGAGGGTCAGAGCGCGCTGCTGCTGCAGTTCGGCCGCATCGTGCAGACCGACTACACGCCCGGGCTGCACTTCAAGGCGCCGGTGATCCAGCAGGTGATGCGTTTCGACAGCCGCATCCAGGGCCTGGACGCGCCGCCGGAGCGTTACTTCACCTCCGAGAAGAAGAGCGTCAACGTCGACTTCTACGTGAAGTGGCGCATCGCCGACAACGCCGCCTACTACCGCGCCACCAGCGGTGACGCCAACCAGGCGGCGCAACGGCTGAGCCCGGTGGTGAAGGACGCGCTGCGCTTCGAATTCAATTCGCGCAGCCTGCAGGACCTGATCGCCGGGGGTCGCAAGGACATCACCGAGCGCGTGCGCAAGCAGACCGACGCCGCCGCGCGAAAGAATCTCGGCATCGCCGTGGTCGACGTGCGCATCAAGCGTATCGACCTGCCCGAGGAGGTCAGCGAATCGGTCTACAAGCGCATGCGCGCCGAGCGCCTGCAGCTGGCCAACGAACTGCGCTACACCGGCCAGGAACAGGCCGAAAAGATCCGCGCCGATGCCGACCGCCAGGGCCAGGTGCTGCGCGCCGACGCCGATCGCGACGCCGCCACCGTGCGCGGCCAGGGCGACGCCCAGGCTGCCGCCATCTATGCGGGCGCCTACGGCCAGGATCCGGAGTTCTTCGCGTTCTATCGAAGCCTGTCGGCGTACAAGACCGGTTTCGCCGATGGTCACGGCACCCTGGTGCTCAAGCCGGACTCCGAACTGCTGCGTTACTTCGAGGACAGCGCCAAGCGCTGAAGCCATGCCGCACGAATTGTCCGTCGCACTGTGCCTGGTGCTGGTGATCGAAGGCCTGATGCTGTTCGCCGCCCCGGCCCACTGGCAGTCGATGGTGCGCCAGGCGCTGGAACTCAAGCCGCGCACGTTGCGCGTGTTCGGCGCGGTGGCAGTGATCGCGGGGCTGGCCGTCCTGCAGCTGGTGCGCTGAAGCTTTCCTGTTTCCCAAACTCACGGCTCCCCCGGGAGCACCCAACGAGCGAGAACTTTCATGGGCAAGTCAGTCGTCATCCTTGGAGCCCAGTGGGGCGACGAAGGCAAGGGCAAGATCGTCGACCTGCTGACCGAGCGGGTCAGTGCCGTGGCGCGCTTCCAGGGCGGCCACAATGCCGGCCACACGCTGGTTATCAAGGGCAAGAAGACCGTACTGCACCTGATCCCCTCGGGCATCCTGCGCGACGACGCGTTGTGCCTGATCGGCAACGGCGTGGTGCTTTCGCCGGCGGCGCTGATGGAAGAGATCGCCGAGCTCGAAGGCAATGGGGTGGACGTGCGTTCGCGCGTCAAGATCAGCCCGGCGACGCCGCTGATCATGCCGTACCACATCGCCGTGGATAAGGCGCGCGAGGCCGCCGCCGGCAAGGGTGCGATCGGCACCACCGGCCGCGGCATCGGCCCGGCCTACGAGGACAAGGTCGCCCGCCGTTCGATCCGCGTGGCCGACCTGATGTACCCGCACGAGCTCCCGGCGCAGATCAAGGCGGCGGTCGAATACCACAACTTCATCCTGACCCAGTGGTTGAAGGCCGAGCCGGTCGATTACCAGAAGGTGCTCGACGACGCGCTGGCCTGGGGCGAGTACATCCGCCCGATGGTCGACGACGTCGCCACCATCCTGCACGACGTGCGCGCCGAGGGCGGCAACATCCTGTACGAAGGCGCGCAGGGCGCGCTGCTAGACATCGACCACGGCACCTATCCGTACGTCACCTCGTCCAACACCACCGTTGGCGGCGCGCTGGCCGGCACGGGCGTGGGCGCCCGCGACATCGACTACGTGCTGGGTATCTGCAAGGCCTACGCGACACGCGTGGGCGGCGGGCCGTTCCCGACCGAGCTCAACGACGAGATGGGCGAACGCCTGCGCAAGGTCGGCAACGAGTTCGGCGCCAGCACCGGCCGGCCGCGCCGCTGTGGCTGGATCGACCTGGTGGCGTTGAAGCGCGCCGTCCAGATCAACGGCATCAGCGGCCTGGCCATCACCAAGCTCGACGTGCTCGACGGCCTGCCGTCGATCAAGGTCTGCGTGGCCTACGAATACCGCGGCAAGCGTCGCGAGCTGGCACCGCTGGACGCCGACGGCTGGGCCGAGTGCAAGCCGGTGTATCTGGAATTCCCCGGTTGGGAGGAATCCACCGCCGGCATCCGCGACTGGAACAAGCTGCCTGCCGCGGCCCGCGCCTACCTGCGTGCGGTCGAGGAGCTGTCCGGCTGCCGCCTGGCCATCGTCGCCACCGGCGCCGACCGCGACGACACCATCGTGCTGGATGATCCGTTCGCTTGAGCGATTGCCCCGCACGGCTCGACGGAAGAAGCCCGCCTCGGCGGGCTTTTTCGTCTGAGGCGTCGTTGGCAGCCGTCGGCGGATGCCTGTTCGAAGGCGTGGGCCAACGGCGTCTGAGAGGTCACCCGGGCATTGGCTGCCGATCCGATCGACGGGCGTAACAGGCCGCCGGGAAGGAACTGCGCTCCCCGGTTAATACGTCCGGTCAATACATCCGCATCGACGAAGCGCGGATCACGAACGGCGCCTGCTCCGCATCCGGGCCGGAGGCGATGCGTGCCAGTTCATCGTCGAGACGCTGCACCGACTGGCCAGCTCCCTGCATCCGTTCGCGCAACATCGCGTTCTCGCGCATCAGGCGGTCGCATTCGTCGTGCAGGGCGCGCATCGAGCGCTCCAACTGGTTGCAGCGCAGTTGCAGGGGATTTCGCATGGCTTGGGTCTCGTTCGACGGTCAGGCGCGGGTGGGCTGGCATGCGTTGCGAGCGGTCGGCCAAAAGACCGCCACTCGTGGGGTGATGTTGGCCGAGGGACCGTGAGGCCATCGTCTAACTGACGCTAGGAAAAAGCTCAGGCGCGGGGCGCCCAGGGCGGGCGTGACGCCTGCCCGCCGCCGGTCGACCGGCCATTCACGCGCTGCGTGCCAAAGCTCGCGCTGTTGCAAAGCGGGAGAGCGGCGTGGGAGCAGCGGTCATGCAGGGCAATGTGGGCTGGCCTCAGCGGTTGTGGGTCATTCGCCACGGCGAGAGCGCGGGGAATATCGCGCGCGACCATGCGGAATCTTCCGGCGCGACGCTGATCGAGCTGAAACACCGCGACGCCGACGTGCCGCTGTCGCCGCTGGGCCTGGAGCAATCGCAGGCACTGGGCGCCTGGGTGCGCGCGCTGCGGGAGGACGACCGGCCGACGACCTTCATGGCCTCGCCCTACAAGCGCGCGAGAGAGACCGCCGTGGCGGTCGCCGCGGCGCTGGGGCGTGCGCGCGAGGACGTGGTCGTCGACGAGCGCCTGCGCGAGAAAGAGTTCGGCGTGCTCGACCGTTACACCCGCGCCGGCATCCGCAGCAAATTTCCCGAACTGGCCGAGCAGCGCCAGCTGGTGGGCAAGTTCTATTTCCGCCCACCCGGCGGCGAGAGCTGGTGCGACGTGGTGCTACGGCTGCGCAGCATGCTCGGCGACCTGCAGCGCAACCATGCGGGCGAGCGTGTGATGATCGTTGCGCACCAGGTGATCGTGAACTGCTTTCGCTATCTGCTGGAGCGCATGGACGAGGACACCATCCTCGCGATCGATCGCAACGGGGACGTGCCCAATTGCGGCATCACCGAATATGCCGAGGCCCCGGACGGTTGCGGCCTGCTGCTCCAGCGCACCAACTTCGTGGCGCCGCTGGTGGAAGCCGGTTCGCCGGTGACGATCGAGTCGGACCGGCCCAAGGGAGCGCGGTGAGCGCGACAGGCGCCAAGCCGCAGCGTCTCACGGCGAGGCTGCTGCGCGGCATGCCGCTGCCCGATCCGGACGGAGGCAAGGAACGGCGCGGGCGCGTGCTGGTCGTCGGCGGTTCCAGTCGCGTGCCCGGCGCGGTGTTGCTTGCCGGCACCGGCGCGCTGCGCGCCGGTGCCGGCAAGCTGCAGGTCGCGACCGCCGATGACGTCGCATTGCCGCTCGCGGTGGCCATGCCCGAGGCGCTGGTCATCGGCCTTCCGGTGAATGGCAAAGGGGAGATCGTGCGTGGCAACGCGGCACTGGACGAGGCGATCGAGGGCTGCGACGCAGCGCTGATCGGTTCGGGAATGAATCCCGCGCCGGCCAGCGCCCCGCTGGTGCAGCGGGTGCTGCGGCAGGCCGGCGGCACGCTGGTCATCGATGCCGGGGCACTCTCGGCGGACTTGCGCGCGCCGCCGGGGCGGCCGTACGTGCTCACCCCGCATGCCGGCGAGATGGCCAAGCTGTCCGGACGGGAGAAGGCGCGGGTCGAGCAGGAACCGCAGGCGCTGGCGTGCACGTTCGCGCGGCGCACGCGCAGCGTGCTGGTGCTCAAGGGAGCCACGACCTGGATCGCCGCGCCGGACGGTCGCCTGTGGATCCATGCCGGCGGCTGCCATGGGCTGGGCACCTCCGGTTCCGGCGACGTGCTGGCAGGCGTGATCGCAGGCCTTGCCGCGCGTTGCGGGGATGCCGTGCAGGCGGCGTTGTGGGGCGTGTTCGTGCATGCCCAGGCGGGGCTCGCGCTGGAAGCCTCGGTCGGTTCGCTGGGCTTCCTGGCGCGTGAGATCCCCGGGCCGATACCAGGCATCCTGGACCGCCTCCGGCCCAGGTCCGCATAACCGCGACGAGGGAAGTCACGTCTCGGGCGGCGGGCTCCAGCACGCGAGCATCGGCCCATGTTCACCGCTGACCGGATCGCACGCCGGGAAGGGCAATTGCGCGATGCGATCGAGCATCTCCTGCGTGGGCGCCTCGCGGCGGATGTCCCACTTCTGCCCGGGCGGATAAGCGCCGACCACCAGGAAGCCGTCGCTCGATCCGACGCTGCAGTGGCCGGTGCCGGCAGGCAGCAACACCACGTCGCCTGCGCCTACCTCGACCTCGCGCCCGCCCGGTCCGCCCAGCACGAGCCGTGCCGTGCCCCTGGCCACGCCGAGCACCTCGTGCGCGGTGGAGTGATAGTGGTGGAAGTCGTAGATGCCCGCGCGCCATTGCGGCGGCCAGCCGTTGCCATCGAAGCGCGCCTCGAAGGTGGTCGCGGCATCGTTCCCCGGATCATCGAGCGCCTGGTGGTAGAGCAGCACGGGCAGGCGCGGATGGTTGGGAACCCAGTCGTGGCGAGCGAGCCGGAAGGCTTCGGTCTGCATGGTCGGTGGCCTGTGCATGGCATCGCGGAAGCTTGCCCCTGCACATGTGCACGAATCGACTAACGCTCCGGCCATTGTCGCTGCACGCCCCGCTGACCTTCGCTCGGGCACGATCCCTTCCAGCAACCGGAACCGGAGAACCCCATGGGCAGCATCGACGATCCGCGCGGGCGCACCAACGAGAACCTGCAGGACGCCATTGGCAAGCGCGCCGGGCAGAACCAGGTAGAGGTTCAGGGCGAAACCGGCGAGGCGGTCGAGCCGGCAGGTGGTACCGGCGGGGAAAGCGGCAACGGCCAGATGCGCCCGCACCACGGCTTCGGCGACCCGCTTGGGCAGAAGGCGATGGGCGAGCCGGTCGATCCGGAGGCGATCATGCCGATGCCCGAAACCGGTCCGACCTACCAGACCGGCGGCATGGGGCAGGATCGCGCGCAGCACATACAGGAGCGCAAGCACCGCGAGAGCGGCGTGGGATCGACCAAGGGCCACGGCGTCGGCGGCAAGGGCGACGGCGGGCTCGATCCTCCGCCCGGTGCGCCAAGCAGCGGCGGTCGCGCCTGACGGACCGGACCGTAAGCCGGGCCTTCCCCCATTCTCCGGCGGTCGGAGGCCCGACGCGTGCGGGTGCGTCGGCAATTCCTTGCCACCACCCACACGCCCGCTGCACTGGCAGCCAGGCAAGCTGGTGCGACCGAAACTCTGGAACCCGCCGTCATGCCCATCGACGAGTCCCTGCCCAGCTCCCGCCCGCCGACGAGTGGCGCCAGCGCTCCCACCGGCATCAAGCCTCCCGTGTTGGCGAAGGGTTCGACCACGCCAGGTGGGGGAGTGCCACCGATGTTCGTCAGTCCCGTCGCGCGGCCCCTGGTCCCGCGCGGTGATGCGCTGGAGCATTGACCTCGCGTGCCACGCCCGGTCGGCGGCCCTGCCTGGCTGCGGGAGGCAGCCAGGGGACCGCACGGTAGAGTGCAGGCGCTAAGCTGGTTATTTCCGGACATTGCGACGCCATGCACAGCGAACCTACGACTGCCTCCCTGGGAGCCGACGAGGCGATCGAGATGGCGCCCGACGGGCGGTCGATGCCGGCGCTGGTTCGCGGACATGACTGGTCGTCGACCCCGCTGGGTCCACCCGCGAACTGGCCGCAAGGCCTGAAGACCACGGTCGGGATCGTGCTGGAGGCGTGCCAGCCGATGCTGATCATGTGGGGCCCGCAGCGTACCTGCATCTACAACGACGGCTACCTGCCGATCCTCGGCAGCAAGCACCCCGCGGGACTGGGCCAGCCAGCGGCGCGGCTGTGGGCCGAGATATGGGAAACGCTCGAACCGATGGTCGCCGAGGTGTTCGCCGGGCGGTCGCGATGGGTGGAGGACATGCCGTTCGCCTTGGCCGGCGGGCCCACCAACGACCTGCGCTGGTTCAGTTTTTCCTTCACGCCGTTGCGCGACGAGAATGGCGCCGTCGCCGGGTTGCTCACCTCGGCCATGGAAACCACCGGCAAGATGCTGCTGGAGCGCCAGCGGGCGGCCGCCCGCGAACGGCAGCGCAAGCTGTTCGAGCAGGCACCCGGGTTCATCGCGGTCCTTCGGGGTTCGCAACACGAGTTCGAGTTCGTCAACCACGCCTTTTGCCGGCTCGTCGGCCAGCGCGAATTGATCGGCAGCACGGTACGCGACGCCTTCCCCGAGGTGGAGGGGCAGGGCTTCTACGAACTGCTGGACGAGGTCTACCGGAGCGGCGAGCGATACATCGCCTCGCACGTGCCCATCCGCCTCTCGCCGGCGCCCGGCCAGCCTGCGGTCCAGCGTTACCTCGATTTCGTGTACGCGCCGACCGTCGACGAGTCCGGCCAGGTCACCGGTATCTTCGTCGAAGGCCACGACGTGACCGAGGCCCACCTGTCACAGGAAGCGCTGCAATCCCACGCGCGTCGCCAGGCGCTGCTGATCGAACTGGGCGACCGCCTGCGCGACGTGCAATCGCCGGCCGAGCTTTCGCACGCGGCCGGGGAAATCCTCGGCCGGACGCTGGGGGTGAGCCGTGCCGGTTACGGCACGATCGACCTCACCGAGGAAACCATCACCATCGAGCGCGACTGGAACGCGCCGGGCATCCGCAGCCTGGCCGGCGTGTTGCACTTCCGCGACTACGGCCGCTACATCGAAAACCTCCGCCGCGGCGAAACGGTGGTGTTCGCCGACGCCGAGAAGGACCCGCGCACCGCCGCCCGCGCCGAGGCGCTCAAGGCGATCAGCGCGCAGTCGGTGGTCAACATGCCGATCACCGAGGACGGCTGTTTCGTGGCGTTGCTGTACCTGAACCACGCCACGGCGCGCGAATGGACCGACGACGAACTGGCCTTCATCCGCGAAGTGGGCGAGCGCACCCGGGCGGTGATCGAACGCCGCCGCGCCGAGCAGGAGGTGCGCGAACTCACCGCTTCGCTCGAGCGCAAGGTGGAGGAGCGCACCGCCGAGCGCGACCGGATCTGGGAGAACTCGCGCGACCTGCTGGCAGTGGTCGACTCGGCCGGCCTGTTCCTGCGCATCAACCCGGCATGGACCGCGATCCTCGGCTATGCCCCGGAGTCCCTGGTGGGGCAACACTTCCTGCAGTGGGTCTGGCCCGAGGACCAGACCGCGACCCTCGACGCGGTGGCTGCCGGCCCGCGCCTGACCGGCTTCCAGAATCGCTACCGGCACCAGGACGGCACGGCGCGCTGGATCTCCTGGAGCACTTCGGCCGAGGGGGGACTGGTCTATGCCTACGGGCGCGACGTCACCGCCGAGCGGCAACAGGCCGAGGCGCTGCGCCAGGCACAGGAACAACTGTTGCAGGCGCAGAAGATGGAGGCGGTCGGCCAGCTCACCGGCGGGCTCGCGCACGATTTCAACAACCTGCTGGCGGGCATCAGCGGCAGCCTGGACATGATGCAGGTGCGCGTCGAACAGGGGCGCACCGCAGACTTGCAGCGCTATCTGGGTGCCGCGCAGGACGCATCGCGCCGCGCGGCCGCGCTGACCCACCGTCTGCTGGCGTTCTCGCGGCGGCAGACGCTCGATCCGCACCCGGTGGATGCCAACCGGCTGATCGGCGGGATGGAGGAACTAATCCGGCGCACCATCGGCCCGGCGGTCACGCTCGAGGTCGATCACGCCGACGAACTGTGGGTCACCCTGGCCGATGCTCACCAGCTCGAGAACGCGCTGCTCAACCTGTGCATCAACGCGCGCGACGCGATGCCGGAAGGTGGCCAACTGCGCATCGGTACGGCCAACCGCTGGCTCGACGAGACGTCTGCCCGGGCGCTGGACCTGGTGCCGGGCGATTATCTGGAGTTGAGCGTGAGCGACACCGGTACCGGCATGCCGGAGGAGGTGGTCGCGCGCGCGTTCGAGCCCTTCTTCACCACCAAGCCGCTGGGCCGCGGCACCGGCCTGGGGCTGTCCATGATCTACGGCTTCGCCAAGCAGTCGGGTGGGCGCGTACAGATCCAGTCGCGGCTGGGCGAAGGGACGCGGGTGAGCCTGCTGCTGCCGCGACACCTGGGCGAGTTCCCGGTGGAGGAAAAGCAGGCTGCGTCGGCGGGTGTTTCGATCCTGCCGCGCGGCAGGACGGTATTGGTGGTCGATGACGAACCGACCGTCCGCATGCTGGTGGTCGACGTGTTGGGCGAGCATGGCTTTACCGTGCTGGAGGCGTGCGACGGCGCCGCAGCACTGGAAATGTTGCGCGCGGGTATGCGCATCGACCTGCTGGTCACCGACGTCGGCCTTCCCGGCGGGCTCAACGGGCGTCAGCTCGCCGACGCGGTGCGCGAGCGGATGCCGCGCTTGAAGGTGCTGTTCATCACCGGCTTTGCCGAAACCACCGTGATCGGCAGCGGCCAGCTCGAGCCGGGGATGCAGGTGCTGACCAAGCCGTTCGTGATCGATCAGCTGGTGGCGCGGGTCAAGAGCCTGGTCGAGGCCGGCGGCGACTGAGCAAGCGCACGCGCGCGGAGGCAGAATGCGCGGTCGCACCCGCGGGCGGGCAGCTAAAGAAATACCCCGCGCGGCCGCTAAGACCCGGAGATTGCCGGCTCGTCGGCTTCGAGAACGCCATGGTCGGTAGCTTTCGCCTCAGTCTGGAGCTGTTCTCCCTGCTCATCGGCGGCCTGGTCGCCTATCAGGCGATCGATGCCACAGGACGCATCGCCGCCTCGCGCGCGGCCGCGCATCGCCTGATCTGGTACGGCGTGGGCGCGTGGATGTTGGGCGTCGGCCTGTGGTCGGTGCATTTCGTGGGCATGCTGGCGCGCCTGCCGCGGGCGGTGGGCGCGTTCGATCCGGTATTGAGCACGGCGTCCGCGTTCGCGGCACTGGCCGTCGGGCTGGGCCTGTTGTGGGTGGCCGACTGCCAGGTCATGGGCCGGCTGCGCTGGTTGGGCGGTTCGCTTGCGCTTGGCGTGGGCGTGGCGCTCATCCACATGTTCAGCGAGGGCGCGCTGCACGTCGCCGGTGGCATCAGCTACCAGCCGCGGGTCTGGTTGTACTGGGTGCTGCTGTGCACCTTCGGAGTGGCCTGTGGCCTGCGCCTGATGCACGCGTTCCGCCCGCGTCCGATGCGCGCACTGTACGGTCGCCGGGCATACCTGTCGGTTCTGATGGGCGTGCTGATCGTGGTGTTGCTGAACCTCTCCACGCGGCTGTCCTACGGCGACCGGCCGGAGCTGTCGCTGGTGGCGTCTTCGGGGACGGTGTGGCTGGGCAGCGTGGTCAGCATGGTCGCGGTGCTGGCGATGGGAGCGACGCTGGCCCTGTCCGAGATCGTCGCGAGGCTGTACGTGCGTGCCCAACGGCTTTCCGGTTCGCTGGACCATCTCAACAACCGCCTGCATCACCTGGCCACGCATGACGCACTGACCGGGCTGCCCAACCGCCACTTGCTGACCGAGCGCATGGAGCAGGCGCTGGCGCGCGCCCGCGCCGGGCACGGCCATCTGGCCGTGCTGTACATCGACCTGGACGGCTTCAAGGCCATCAACGATACGCTGGGCCACGGCTTCGGCGACGAGCTGCTGCGCGCCGTGGCCGGGCGGCTGGCCGGCGTGTTGCACATCAACAGCCTGGCGCGCCTGGGTGGCGACGAGTTTGTAGTGGTGCTGGAACACATGCGCAGTCCGGACTCGGCGCTGCGCATCGCCCAGCAACTGATTGGGCTGATGCAGGAAAGCTTCGACGTGCGCGACACCGCGCTTCGGGTCACCCCGAGCATCGGGGTGGCCTATTACCCGCGCGACGGCGAGAGCGTGGAAGAACTGGTCGCGCACGCCGACGCGGCGATGTACGAAGCCAAGGAGGGCGGCCGCAACGGCTACCGTTGCTACGACCGCTCCATGCGCGATCGCGCGATGCGCGTGCTGGCGATCCAGCGCGGCCTGCAGACGGCGCTGGATGACGGCAGCCTCTCGCTGCACTTCCAGCCCAAGCACCACGGCGACACCGGCGCCCTGGTCGGCGCCGAGGCGCTGCTGCGCTGGTGCCATCCCGAACTCGGTACGGTCCCGCCGCTGGAATTCATCGGCGTCGCCGAACGCAGCGGGCAGATCGCGCGGCTCGGCGAATGGGTGATCCGCGAAGCGTGCCGGCAACTGCGCGACTGGCACGACCGCGGCCTGGCGCCGGTCCGCATCGCGATCAACCTGTCGCCCATGCAGATCCAGCAGCCCGGATTGGTACAGACCGCGGCCGGCATCGTCGGCGCGGCCGGGCTGGATACGTCGCAGATCATGTTCGAAGTGACCGAGACCATGGCCATGCGCGACGCCGAGCGCACCACCGCGATCCTCCAGGATTTCCGCGCGCACGGCTTCGAGTTCGCCATCGACGATTTCGGCACCGGCTATTCCAGCCTGGCGTACCTGCAGAAGTTCCAGGTGCGCCAGCTGAAGATCGACCAGTTCTTCGTGCAAGCGCTGGATCAGGGCGGACACGAACCGCGCGCGATCATCGCCGCGATCATCGAACTGGCGCACACCCTGGGCATGGAAGTGGTGGCCGAAGGCGTCGAAACGCCCGCGCAGGCCGCCGCACTGCGCGCGCTGGGTTGTGACCAGATACAGGGCTATCTGCTGGCCCGGCCGATGCCGGCGGCGGAGTTCGAACGCCGCTGCCTGCCCGCGGCGATGGCAACGAGCTGACCTTTCCGGACGCGAGGCCCGCAGGTCGGCGGATACCTTGGCGGATGCCGGGTGTTGTACCTTCGTCAGGCCGTCCGCTGCAGGGGATGCGGGCGCCTGGCTCCCCTCCCGCGCGAACGTGGGACACGACGAGCCAACCCCGCCTGCTTCATGGCAGGCAACCCGGGAGGCTTTTCGCATGAGCGTTCGTCGTTTCGCGTGTCTGATGGTGGCGTGGCTGGCCGTCGCGCTGGTTCCCATGGCGCAGGGAAAGGACGTCGCCGCGTCCGCGGTCGTCGTCGGCAAGGCGCGCTTCGAGTTCCTGACGCCTTCCCTGGTGCGGCTGGAATACGAGCCCTCGGGACGGTTCGTCGACGCGCCCACCGCCGTGATCCGGCAGCGCGACTGGCCCGCGGTGCCGATCCGGCGTGCCCGGCAGGACGGCTGGGTGGTCCTGGCGTCCAGCGCGATGACGTTGCGCTACCGGCCAGGCACGGGCCCCTTCGCGCCCGGCAACCTCGAGGTCACCTGGCGCGGTCCGGACGGGCGGAAAAGCGACTGGCATCCGGGCGACGTGGACCATCGCAACCTGGGCGGGCTGACGTATTCCCTGGACGACCTGCGCGGATCGAACCTGCCGGCGAACGGCGATGGCACCGAAAGCCCGGTCGGCATCGTCATCCCCGGCATCGAAGTGCACCTGCAGCCGGCCACGCCCGGCTTGCTCAGCCGCAGCGGCTGGGCCTGGATCGACGACAGTCGCACGCCGCTGTGGAATACCCGGACGCAATGGATCGAACCGCGCCCGGATGCCACCGGCCAGGACGGCTACCTGTTCACCTATGGGCACGACTACGCACGCGTTCTGCGCGATTACGCCCGATTGAGCGGCCCGATACCGATGGTGCCCCGCTACGTATTCGGGCCCTGGATCACCGACTTCAACTTCGAGTACTTCCCGCGCACCGCGCAGGCCGACAGCCCGGTGTTTCGCCGCTACGACCAGCAGGCGCTGCAGCAGGAAGTCTCGCGGCTGCGCGACAGCGGCATACCGTTCGACACGCTGGTACTGGATTTCGCGTGGCACAACTACGGCTGGGACGGCGGCTACGACTGGAGCCCGCTGATCCCGCAATCGCAGTCGTTCATCGACTGGCTGCACGCGCGAGGCATCAAGCTCTCCCTCAACGATCATCCAGGCTATGCCAACACGGAGGAAAGCATCCTCTCCTTCGGCGACAGCCACGCACCGCAGGTGCTAAGGGACCTTGGCCGACGGTTGCCTCCCGCGGCCGCCTTCGATCTGGACATAGGCAGCCACTGGCGCTTCGCCACCGATCCGCGCGATCAGGGACTTGATCGGCACTGGTCCTCGGCCGCCTTCGACGACGGCCACTGGGCGCCTGTGCGCACCGACCGCCCCTGGCAGGCACAAGGCTGGCCGGCCTACGAGGGGCCAGCCTGGTATCGCACCTCGGTGCGGTTGCCGGCACGGCTGCCGGCGCATTTGTATCTGTACCTGGGTGAGGTCGCGGAGGAGTACCGCCTGTTCGTCAACGGCACCGAGGTGCCGCACAGCCATGTGCCGTGGCCGCAACGGCTTACCACCGCCGACATCGCGCCCTATGCGAAGGCCGGCCAGGCCAATCTCATCGCCCTGCGCGTGCAGCCCGGCAAGCGTGCCGGGGGCATCCTGCGCGGACCGGTCGCGCTGCGCGATGTACCGCCGCCCGGGCGGATCGCCTTCGACCTGTCGGACAAGGCGCAGGCGGAGGTCTTCATGCGCGACCTGCACCTGCCGCTGATGCGCCAGGGCGTGGACCTGTGGTGGGTCGATGGCGGCAGCGGGGCGGCCGCCATGCCGGGGCTCGATCCGCAGCTGTGGACCAACAAGGTGTTCTACGACTACACGCAGCGCGCCACGGGCGAGCGCGCTTTCATCCTGGGTCGCTACGGCGGTTGGGGCAGTCAGCGCTATCCGGGCTTCTTCACCGGCGACACCTGGTCGCAATGGCCCGTACTGGCTTATGAAGTCGCGTACACCGCGCGAGGCGGCAACGTGGGCGTGGCGTACATGAGCCATGACATAGGCGGTTTCCACGGCGGCAGGATCGACTTCGACCTCTACGCGCGCTGGATCGAATTCGGCGCCTTCAGCCCGATCCTGCGCATGCACAGCGCCCACGCCAACCCGCTCGAGGGCAACCTGCGCATGCCGTGGGTGTATGGCGAGACGGGCGTGGCGCTGATGCGCAAGTACTTCAGGCTGCGCACGCAGCTGATCCCGTATCTGTATACCCAGGCCTGGCTGGCGCACCGCGACGCGATGCCGATCCTGCGGCCGCTCTACCTCGCGTGGCCCGAGCGGGACGAGGCGTATCGCCATCCGCACGAATACCTCTTCGGCGAATCGATGCTGGTGGCGCCGGTGCTCGCGCCCGACGGCGACGTCACGGTCTGGCTCCCGCCCGGGGGGTGGATCGACTTCTTCACCGGCAAGCGCCACGAGGGCGGGCGCAGCTTCACTGCCCACTACGCGGTGGACGAGATACCGGTGTTCGTGCGCGAAGGCGCGATCGTGCCCGAGCAGCCGCCCAGCGCCTATTCGGACGCAAGGCCGCTCGATCCGTTGATCGTCAACGTCTACGGCAGCGGCAACGGGCACATGGAGCTGTACGAGGATGATGGCCACTCCCTCGGCTACGCCAGACGCGAGTACGCGCTGACGCCGATCACGCATGCCACCGATACGCAGGGCAGGCAGCAACTGGTGATCGGCCCCGCCCGTGGCCGCTTCCCTGGGCAGCTGAAGGCGCGCGCCTATGAGTTGCACATTCACGCCGGCGCCCGGCCTGCGGACATCCAAGTAGACGGCCGGAAAGTCGATGGCTGGACGTGGGACCAGGGGAGTTCGACCGCGGTGGTGCGCGTGCCGAGCCATCCGGTGCTCGATACGCTTACGGTCCGTTGGTGACGGACGCTCTCGGATTACAGGACAGGAGTTCGCCATGCCGATCCAGCTCGACCACGTCATCGTTCCCTCGCGCGACCGGAAGGCGGCAGCCAGGCTGCTCGGCAGCCTGCTGGACGTACCCTGGTCGGAGGACACTCCGGCGGGCCCGTTCTCCCCGGTCTACGTGAACGACGGGCTCACCCTGGACGTCGGCCAGATCGGCGAGTTCTCGATGCAGCACTACTGCTTCCGCGTCAGCGAGGCCGAGTTCGATGCGATCTTCGCCCGGTTGCAGGCCAAGGGCATCGCCTACCGCAGTACGCCGATGGGCGAAGTCGACATGCAGGTCCGGACCGGGCAGGGCGGTGGCCGCAACGTGTACTGGAGCGAGCCGGACGGGCACGCCTGGGAAATGCTGACGGTGAGCTACGCCCGGAGGCCCTCGCGGGGGCCGTGAGCGCAGGCTGTCCCGGCACCAACGAAAAACGCCGCCGGTGGTGCCGGCGGCGTTCTTTCGTTGCGATCCCGTGGCGCGGTGTCAGGACACGTTCGGTTCGCTGAACGCCTCGATCTCTTCCTTGAAGTCGTTGATCGGCACGCAGCTGCAGAACACGTTCTTGTCGCCGTAGATGTTGTCCACGCGGGCCACCGGCGACCAGTACTTCTGGAACTTCAGGCTCGGCAGCGGGAAGGCGGCCAGTTCGCGCGGGTAGGCGTGGGTCCACTCGGTCGCCGACACCTGGGTGGCCGTGTGCGGGGCGTGCTTGAGCGGGTTGTCCTCGCGGTCCAGGCGGCCGTCCTCGATCGCGCGGATCTCGTCGCGGATCTGGATCATCGCGTCGATGAAGCGGTCGAGCTCCTGCTGCGATTCGGACTCGGTCGGCTCGACCATCAGCGTGCCCGCCACCGGGAAGCTCAGGGTCGGCGCGTGGAAGCCGAAGTCGATCAGCCGCTTGGCCACGTCCTCGGCGCTGATGCCGGTGGAATCCTTCAATGGGCGCAAATCGAGGATGCACTCGTGCGCCACCAGCCCGTTGCGGCCGGTGTAGAGCGTCTCGTAGTGATCGGCCAGCCGCCTGGCGATGTAGTTGGCGTTGAGCAGCGCGACCTGGGTGGCACGGCGCAGGCCTTCGCTGCCCATCAGCGTGATGTACATCCAGCTGATCGGCAGGATGCTCGCGCTGCCGAAGCTCGCGGCCGAGACCATGCCCACGGGCGTGTCCTCGCCGAGCTTCCGGGGCAGGAACGGGGCGAGATGCGACTTGACCGCGCACGGGCCCACACCCGGGCCGCCGCCGCCGTGCGGGATGCAGAAGGTCTTGTGCAGGTTGAGGTGCGAGACGTCCGAACCCCACTTGCCCGGCTTGGCGACGCCGACCAGCGCGTTCATGTTGGCGCCGTCGGTGTACACCTGGCCGCCGTGCTGGTGGACGATGTCGCAGATGGCGACGATGTCCTCCTCGAACACGCCGTGCGTGGACGGATAGGTGATCATCAGCGCGGCGAGACGGTCGGAATACTTCTCCGCGTTGCGGCGCATGTCCTCGAGGTCCACGTTGCCGTTGGCGTCGCACTTGGTTACCACCACCTGCATGCCGCACATCTGCGCGGAAGCGGGGTTGGTGCCGTGGGCCGACTCGGGGATCAGGCAGATGTCGCGATGGCCTTCGCCGCGCGAGCGGTGGTAGGCGCGGATCGCGAGCAGGCCGGCGTATTCGCCCTGCGCCCCGGAGTTGGGCTGCAGGCTGACCGCGTCGTAGCCGGTGCATTCGACCAGCATGGCCTCGAGGCCATCGATCAGTTCCTGGTAGCCCTGGGTCTGCGAAGCCGGCGCCAGCGGGTGGATCTGGCCGAATTCGGGCCAGGTCACCGGGATCATCTCCGCGGTGGCGTTGAGCTTCATGGTGCACGAGCCCAGCGGGATCATCGTGCGATCCATCGCAAGGTCCTTGTCGGCCAGCGCGCGCATGTAGCGCAGCAGCTCGTGCTCGCTGTGGTGGGTGTTGAACACCGGATGGGTGAGGAACGCGCTCTGGCGCAGCAGCGTGCGCGGCAGGGCGTCGTGCACGGCGGCGTCCAGTGCGTCGATGTCGGCCTCGGCGCCGAACAGGCCCGCCAGCGCGACGACGTCGGCGCGGGTGGTGGTCTCGTCCAGGCTGATGCACAGGCTGCCGGCGTCCACTTCGCGCAGGTTGATGCCGGCGGCGCGGGCGTTCGCATGGATGGATGCGGCATCGATGCCGGTGACGTGCAGGGTATCGAAGAAGTCGTTGCCGACCTTCACTCCGGCCCGGCGCAGCGCGACCGTCAGGATCACCGCCAGGCGATGCACGCGGCGGGCGATGCGGGTCAGGCCTTCGGGGCCGTGATAGACGGCGTACATGCTCGCCATCACCGCCAGCAAGACCTGCGCGGTGCAGATGTTGGAAGTGGCCTTCTCGCGGCGGATGTGCTGCTCGCGCGTCTGCAGCGTCAGGCGGTAAGCCTTCTTGCCTTCGGCGTCGATCGAGACGCCGATCAGGCGGCCCGGCATCGAGCGCTTGTAGGCGTCGCGGCAGGCCATAAAGGCCGCGTGCGGGCCGCCGAAGCCGTAGGGCACGCCGAAGCGCTGGGTATTGCCGACCACGATGTCCGCACCCCAGTCGCCCGGCGCCGCGATCAGCGTGAGCGCCAGCAGGTCGGTCGCCACGCAGACGATGCCGCCGCGCGCGTGAACGGTGTCGGCCAGCGCCTTGTAGTCGCCGACGTGGCCGAAGGTATCGGGGTACTGCAGCAGCACGCCGTAGCTGTCGACGGTCGTTGCGTCGGCATCCGGGCCTACGTGCAGGTCGATGCCCATCGCCTCGGCGCGGGTCTTGAGCACCTCAAGCGTCTGCGGGTGCACGCGGTCGGAGACGAAGAACACGTTCGACTTGGACTTGCCCGAGCGCTTGGCCAGCGTCATCGCCTCGGCCGCCGCGGTGCCTTCGTCCAGCAGCGAGGCGTTGGCGATCTCCATGCCGGTCAGGTCGGCGCACATCGTCTGGAAGTTGATCAGCGCTTCCATGCGGCCCTGCGAGATCTCCGCCTGGTAGGGCGTGTAGGCCGTGTACCAGGCCGGGTTCTCCAGGATGTTGCGCAGGATGACGTTGGGCGTGTGGGTGCCGTAGTAGCCCTGGCCGATGAAGCTCCTGAAGACCTTGTTCTTGTCGGCGATCGCGCGGATCTTGGCGAGCGCCTCGACTTCGCTGACCGCCATCGGCAGGTCCAGCGGCGCGGGCGACTTGATCTTGCCCGGGACGATGGCGTCGGTCATCGCCTCGAGCGAGTCGTAGCCGATCGTGCGCAGCATCTGCGCGATCTCGGCATCGTTGGGGCCGATATGCCGCGCGATGAAGGCGTCGTGGTTTTCCAGGTCGCGCAGCGAGGGAGTGGGGTTGTGGCTCATGACGGGCGTCCGAAGGCAACGCGTGCGTGCCGCACGCGGGGCGCCCCTCTGTCCTTTTGCCTGAGAGTTTGGAAGCGGAACGCTTCGTGCCCCTTCGGCGGCGGATCGAACCGCTCTCTCCAGAGTTTTTGCACGCGGCGGTATCGGGCCTGAGCGATTACGGGCGTTGCGTCTTCGGCAGCGGGCTATTCCCCGCTTCTCCCGCCGCGTGCGAAGGGTCGATTATACAGGCCGGCCATCCGCGCGCGCGGAATCCGGCTTAACGACAGGAGCGCGTGGGCGTGTGCCCGGCCGCTCCCTGTACCATCGCATTTCCCCATCCGGCAGGAACGCCCATGCCTCCCTTCCGACTCCAGCGGATAGACCACCTCGTACTGCGCGTCTACGACCTGGCCGCGATGCAGGCGTTCTATTGCGGCGTGCTCGGCTGTACGGAGGAACGGCGCCAGGACGCCATCGGCCTGGTGCAATTGCGTGCGGGCGATTCGCTGATCGACCTGGTGCCGGTGGACGGCAAGCTCGGCCGCCTTGGCGGCGCCGGGCCGGGCGCGCAGGGGCACAACATGGATCACCTGTGCCTGAGCGTGGAGGGCTACGACGAGGCCGCCATCGTGGCGCACCTGAAAGCGCATGGCGTGCGCGTGGGCGACATCGGCTCGCGCTACGGCGCGCAGGGCGAAGGGCCGTCGATCTATTGCTACGACCCGCAGGGGAACGTGGTGGAGTTGAAGGGCCCGCCGACCGCCGCGGACTGAGCCCTCTTCCTTCGGAGGTGGCGGGCGCGAAAGCGAAAAGCTCGCGCGCTGCGGAAAGCAGAAAACGAAAAAGCCCGCCTTGCGGCGGGCTTCATCTACAATTGGTGCCCAGGAGAGGACTCGAACCTCCACGGTTTTACCCGCTAGTACCTGAAACTAGTGCGTCTACCAATTCCGCCACCTGGGCAGGTGTCGCGCGAGCCGTTCGGGCTGCGCGAGCCGCGTAGAGTAGGCACCTCCCCCCAGCTTGTCAACACTTCGTTGATAGGAAATTCATTGCACCGTGCGGCATGCTGCGCGGCGCTCCACCACAAGGATCTTTTGTGACCAGAAAGAAGACATCCCGCACCGGCAAGGGCGGCGATACGGGTGCAGGCCCGCGCAATCCGAAGCCGGGCGCACGAGGCGGTTCGCGGCGCACGCCGCCGGCCGGCGCGCCCCCGCACGCGAAGGGCGGACGCGATCCGTTCGCCGACCGCGAGGCGCAGCGCTACGAGCGGCCGATCCCCAGCCGCGAGGCGATCCTGGCGCTGCTGGATGACCGCGGCGAGATGCTGAGCGAAGCGCGCATCGCCGAGGCGCTGGAGCTCCGCGACGAGACCGACATCAGCGCGCTGCGCAAGCGCCTCGGCGCGATGGTGCGCGACGGCCAGCTGCTGCAGGGCCGGCGTGGCGACTACGCGCCGGTGCGCAAGCTGGACCTGATCCCCGGCGTGGTGCTGGCCAACGCCGAAGGCTACGGTTTCCTGCGTCCGGACGAGGGCGGTGACGATCTTTACCTTTCGCCGCAGCAGATGCGCATGGTGCTGCACGGCGACCGTGTACTCGCCAGCGTGGTCGGCATCGACAGGCGCGGCCGGCGCCAGGGCGCGATCGCCGAAGTACTGCAACGGCGTTCGCCACGGCTGGTCGGGCGCGTCGTGGTCGAGAACGGCGTGACCCTGGTCTCGCCGGACGACCGGCGCCTGCACCAGGACGTGATGGTTCCACCGGGCCAGGAGCAGGGCGCCCACGCCGGACAGATCGTGGTTGCCGAGATCACCGATCCGCCGACGCCGCATCGCGGCCCGCTTGGCCGGATCGTGTCGGTGCTCGGCGAACGTTTGCAGCCCTCGCTGCTGGTGGAAATGGCCATCGCCAGCCATGACCTGCCGCATGACTGGCCGGCCGAAGTGCTGCGCGACGCCGCCCAGGTCGAGCCCGAGGTAACGGCCGCCGAGCGACAGGGCCGCACCGACCTTCGCAAACTGCCTTTGGTGACCATCGACGGCGCCGACGCGCGCGACTTCGATGATGCGGTCTTCGCCGAGCCGCGCCGTGGCGGCGGCTGGCGGCTGATCGTGGCGATCGCCGACGTGTCGCACTACGTCAAGGTCGGCAATGCACTGGACCGCGAGGCCTACGAGCGCAGCACGTCGACCTATTTCCCGGGCTTCGTGGTGCCGATGCTGCCGGAGACGCTGTCCAACGGCATCTGCTCGCTCAATCCCAAGGTCGAGCGGCTGTGCATGGTCTGCGACATGCAGATCACCGACGATGGCGAGGTCGTGAAGTCGAAGTTCTACGACGCGGTGATGCGTTCGCACGCGCGCCTGACCTACGACATCGTATGGCAGGCAGTCGGGCTGCTCGATCCGGAGGCGCGCGACCAGGTTTCCGATGTGCTGCCCCAACTGGAACACCTGCACACGCTGTACAAGGCGATGGCCGCCCAGCGCAAGCGCCGCGGTGCGATCGACTTCGAGACGCCGGAGGTCAAGTTCCGGCTCGACCAGCGCGGCGAAGTCGAGGCGATGGGCGCGACCGAACGCAACGACGCGCACAAGCTGATCGAGGAATGCATGATCGCCGCCAACGTGCAGGCGGCCACGTTCCTGTCGAAGAAGAAGATTCCCGCGCTGTTCCGCGCGCACGAGCCGCCGCCGGCCGAGAAGTACGAGGACCTGCAGCAGTTCCTGCGCGAGTTCAAGCTGCGCATGCCGCCGGTCGAGGAGGTCACCCCCGGCGACTTCGCGGACATCCTGCGCATGGTGCACGACCGCCCCGAGCGCGAGCTGATCCAGTCGGTGCTGCTGCGCTCGCAGAGCCTGGCGGCCTACCAGCCGGAGAACCGCGGGCATTTCGGCCTCTCGCTGGATGCCTATGCGCACTTCACCTCGCCGATCCGCCGCTACCCGGATTTGCTGGTACACCGTGCGATCCGCTACGCATTGACCGGCGGCAAGCCGAGCGACTACGTCTATTCGCCCAGCGACATGGCCTCCATGGCGGTGCATTGTTCGCAGCGCGAACGCCGCGCCGAAGAGGCCGAGCGGGACGTCGATGAGCGCTTCAAGACCGCCTGGCTGTCCAAGCACATCGGCAGCGAGTTCGACGGCGTGATCACCGGCGTCACTTCCTTCGGGTTGTTCGTGGAGCTGGAGGAATCGCGCGTATCGGGCCTGGTGCACATCAGCCAGCTGGCCAACGACTACTACCACTTCGACCCGATCAGGAAGCTGCTCAAGGGCGAGCGCAGCGGCGATCAGTTCCGCCTGGGCGACCACGTGCGGGTACAGGTGCTGCGCGCGAGCATCGAGGATCGCAAGATCGACTTCCGGCTCGCGCCGCGGCGAGAGCAGGCCAAGCCGGCGACCCCTGCCCGCAAGGCCTACGACTACAACGCCAGTGGCGAGCGTTACTCGCTGCCCAAGCCGGCTGCGCCGGCCGCCAAGCCGCCCGGGATGTTCGGCCGCGCCGCCAGGGCAGTGGGCCGGGCGTTCGGGCGCGGCGTGCCGGCACCGGCACCGGTCGAGGCAGCGCCGCCCGCGCCGGTGATGGGCGATAATCGCGCCCCTCGCGGCAAAGCCGCCAAGGTGGCGTCCGAAGCCATGGGGCGGCAGATGGTTCCGTCCGAGGGCGGCTCGCCGAAGACACGCAGCAAGGCGACCAAGCTTGCATCCGAGGCGCTTGGCCGGTCGGCCCTCCCGCCCGAGGCCAAGCGGCAGGGCGAGGGTAGCCAAGGCAGGGGCCGCCAGGCCAAGGGCGAGCAGGCCGCGAGCGCCAAGGGCAATCGTGGCAAGAGCAATCCGGCTGCCGCGGCCAAGAGCGGCGGCGGCAAACGCAAGGCGCTGGAGGCTGCTTCCACGGCCGCCAAGCGATCGGATCGCAGGGGCAAACCGAAGGGCAAGGCATGAGCGAGAGTTGGATCGTCGGTATCAACCCGGTCGAGGGCGCGCTCGCCAACGACGCCTCGCGCGTGCGCGAACTGCTGGTCGATATCGCCACTGCACAGCGCAACGCGCGCATCAAGGAACTGATCGACCAGGCGCGCAGCCACCACATCCCGGTGCACCACCGTCCGCGCGAGCAGCTGGACAAGCTGGCCGGCGAGGCACGTCACCAGGGCATCGTCGCGCTCTACGAACCCCCGCCGATGACCCACGAGGACGATCTGGCCGCACTGATCGAACGCGACGGCATGGAAACGCTGGTACTGGTGCTCGACGGCATCACCGATCCGCACAACCTGGGTGCCTGCCTGCGTTCGGCGGCCGCGGCGAAGGTGACCGCGGTCATCGTGCCGAAGGACCGCGCGGTCGGCCTGACGCCCGTGGTGCGCCGCGCCTCGGCCGGCGGCGCCGACCGCGTGCCGCTGGTGGCGGTCACCAACCTGGCCCGCACCCTGCGCGAGCTCAAGGATGCCGGCGTCTGGATCACCGGACTGGCCGGCGACACGGAGACGTCCGTGTATGAGGTCGATTTCCGTGGACCCGTGGCGCTGGTGCTGGGGAGCGAGGGTGAAGGCATGCGCCGGCTCACGCGCGAGCTGTGCGATTTCGTGGCGAAGATCCCGATGCCTGGCGTGATGGAGAGCCTCAACGTGTCGGTCGCCACCGGCGTGGTGCTGTTCGAGGCGCTGCGCCAGCGCGGAGCGAAGCGATGAGTACGCTGTTCTGGTACGACTGGGCGGGCTTTGTCGGAGTGGTGCTGGTGCTGCTGGCGTTCCTCTTGCTGCAGGCCCACAAGCTGCACGGCAACGGGCTGACCTATCAGTTGATGAACGTCTTCGGCGCGTTGGGAGTGACGCTGTCGTTGCTGTTCGGCAGCTTCAACGTGTCTGCGTTTGCGCTGGAAATCGCGTGGATGGCCATCGGCATCTTCGGCATCGTGCGGAGCGCGCGACAACGGCGGGCGGCAAGGGTGACGGGGCCGGACCTGTAGTCTGCGGGTTGCCCCCGTCGGCACCTCCCGGGCAAACGGGAGGGCGCGCAAGGAAGCAATACGCCAGGGTTGTTTCCTGCCCCCTTTTGTGGAGAAAGGGCTCCGAAGGGAAGATGGGCCTTGCCTCAGCCTCCCAGCTTGGGCATTTCCGGATTCGACGTCAGGTCGCGCTTGTCCCGTTGCTTGTCCAGCGGCTCGCCATACACCTGGTACCAGAGGTTCTCGGCGATGTTGGTCGCGTGGTCGCCGATGCGCTCGATGTTCTTGGCCATGAACAGAAGGTGCGTGCAGGGCGTGATGTTGCGCGGATCTTCCATCATGTAGGTCAGCAACTGGCGGAAGTAGCCGGTGTAGGCCTCGTCCAGTCCGGCGTCGCGCTTCCACACCTGGTAGCCCTGCTCGGCGTCCTGCCGCGCGTAGGCGGTCAGTACGTCGCGCACCTCGGCCGCGGCCAGTTTGGCAAGCAGCCCCAGGCCGCTGGTGGGCGTCACCGGCGCCACCATCGAGAGCGGGATCGAACGCTTGGCCACGTTGGCGGCGTAGTCGCCGATGCGTTCGATGTCGGAGGCGATGCGCAACGCGGCGAACACATTGCGCAGGTCGCCCGCCATCGGGGCGCGCAGGGCGAGCAGGCGCACCACGTCGTGGCTGATCTCCTGTTCCAGCGCGTCGATGGCATCGTCGTTGGCGACGACGCGCTGGGCCGCACGGTCGTCGCGGCGTTCGACGACGTCGATTGCCGCCTCCAGCTGCGCGGCCGCCAGTTCGCCCATGCGCACGATTTCGCCGGTCAGGCGCGCCAGCTCGCTGTCGTAGCTCTTGATGATGTGGTCTTTGCTGCTCATGGGAGCCTCATGGTGGTCGCGCTGTTTGCATCGTCCGTGCGTCATTCCCGCTGCGCGGGATGGACGTCAAGGCGTGGTGCAGGTTCCAGGCATCAGCCGAAGCGGCCGGTGATGTAATCCTCGGTCTGCTTCTTGCCGGGCTTGGTGAAGATCTTCTCGGTTTCGTCGAACTCGATCAGCTCGCCCAGGTACATGAAGGCGGTGCGGTCGGATACGCGCGCGGCCTGCTGCATGTTGTGCGTCACGATCACGATCGTGAACTGGCTCTTCAGCTCCTCGATCAACTGCTCGATGCGACCCGTGGCGATCGGGTCGAGCGCGGAGGTGGGTTCGTCCAGCAGCAGCACCTCGGGGCGCAACGCGATCGCGCGCGCGATGCACAGTCGCTGCTGCTGGCCGCCGGAAAGGCCCAGCGCGTTCTGCTTGAGCTTGTCCTTCACCTCGTCCCACAGCGCCGCGCCGCGCAGGGCCTGCTCCACGCGCGCCTCCATGTCGGCTTTGGACAGCCGCTCGTGATGGCGGATGCCATAGGCGACGTTCTCGAAGATCGTCATCGGAAACGGCACCGGCTTCTGGAACACCATGCCGACCTTGCTGCGCAGGCGGTTGAGCGAATAGCGCGGGTCGAGGATGTTCTCGCCGTCCAGTTCGATCGAACCGGTCGCCTTCAACTTCGGATAGATCGCGTAGATGCGATTGAAGATGCGCAGCAGCGTGGACTTGCCGCAGCCGGAAGGGCCGATGATCGCGGTGACCTGCTTCTCGGGAACGTCCATGGCGATGTTCTTCAGCGCATGGAAGCTGTCGTAGTGGAAATTCAGGTCGCGGACCTTGAGCTTGGGCTCGGTCACGGGCGGCGCCATCGACGGCGCCAGGGCGAGGGCAGCGGCATTAATCATGTGACACCTTGCGGGTAAACAGCAGGCGGGAGGCGAGGCTGAGCAGAAGCACGAAAAGCGTGACCACGAAGGCGCCGGCCCAGGCCAGTGCATGCATCGCCTCGCCCGGGTCGTTGGCGTACTGGTAGATCACCTGGGGCAGGCTGGACATCTTGTCCATCGGGTTGAGCGTCATGAAGTTGTTGCCAAAGGCGGTGAACAGCAGCGGCGCGGTCTCGCCGCTGATGCGCGCCAGGGCCAGCAGTACGCCGGTGACGATGCCCGAACGCGCCGCGCGCAGCAGGATCTGCGAGGTGAGCTTCCACTGCGGCACGCCCAGCGACAGCGCCGCCTCGCGCAGCGTCGAAGGCACCAGTCGCAGCATCTCGTCGGTGGTGCGCACGATGACCGGCAGCGCGATCAGCGCCAGCGCCACGCCGCCGGCAAAACCGGAGAACGTGGTGTTGCCGTGGGTCAGCGCGGTGCTCGGCAACACGATGATGGTGTAGACGAACAGGCCCATCACGATCGAGGGCGCGGAAAGCAGGATGTCATTCAAGAAGCGGACGGTTTCGCCCAGTCGCGTGCGGTTGGCGTACTCGGCCAGCCATGTTCCCGCCAGCACGCCGATCGGCGTGGCGATGGCGATGCCCACGAAGTTGATGATCAGGCTGCCGACCATCGCATTGGCCAGGCCGCCCTGGTCGCCATAGGCGGTGATCCTGGTGAACAGCTTGAGGTCCAGCGCGGCGATCCCCTGGCGAAGGGTCTCCCACAGGATCCAGGCGAGGAACGCCAGGCCGATCAGCGTGGCGAGCGTGCTCAGGATGAGCGCCAGCGCGTTGGTCAGGCGGCGGCGCAGGTACAGCATGTCCATCAGCGGCCCTCCCGGCTGGCCAGTCGGCGCAGCATCAGCCGCGCTATCAGCAGCACGATGAAGGTCACCACGAACAGCAGGAAGGCCAGCGCCATCAGCGCCGATTTCTGCAGGCCTACCGCCTCGCTGAACTGGTTGGCGATGGTCGAGGCGATCGAGGCGCCCGGGTCGAGCAGCGAGGCCGACAGGTCCATCGCGTTGCCGAGCACGAAGGTCACCGCCATCGTCTCGCCCAGCGCGCGACCCAGCCCCAGGAAGATGCCGCCGATCACCGCCGAGCGCGTGTACGGCAGCACGATGTCCCAGGAGACTTCCCAGGTGCTCGAGCCCAGCGCATAGGCCGACTCCTTCAGGCGCGTGGGTACGGTCTGGAACACCTCGCGCATCACCGAGGAAATGAACGGGATGATCATGATCGCCAGCACGATGCCGGCAACCAGGATGCTGGCGCCGAACGGATAGTCGCTGGCGAACATCTTGCCGACGAACGGAATGTGCGTGGCGATCCATGAAGGATTGCCGTCATCGGGGTTGTTGCCCAGGTAATTGGTCAGCCACGGCTTGATGTGTTCGGCAAAGAAGGGCGCGAAGACGAACAGGCCCCACATGCCGTAGATGATCGAAGGGATGCCCGCCAGCAGCTCGATCGCCGAGGCGACCGGCGTACGCAGCCAGCGCGGTGCGACTTCCGAAAGATACAGAGCGATGCCGAAGCTCACCGGCACCGCGATCAGCAGCGCGATGAACGAGGTGGCCAGCGTGCCGTAGACCGGCACCAGCGCGCCGTATTCCTGGCTGCTGGGGTCCCACGCGGAACTGGTGAGGAAGTGCCAGCCGAACGTGCTGAACGCCTCGCGCCCACCCCACAGTGTGGCGAACGCCGCACCCAGCAGCGCCGCCAGGACGATCATCGCGCAGGCCTTGAGCAGGCCGGCGAACAGGCGATCGTGGCGGGCGTCGTGGCTTGCCCGCTGTTCGGGCGCGACGGAAGCGGGGATAGTGGACATCAGTAGGGATCAGCCGTGCGGGTCAAAGGCGAGGGATGCTGTTGCTTCCCCCGGTGGGGCCGGAAGACCGATGGGGCGTATCGCCAGGATCGCCCCCGATCGGCCCGGCCGGCGCCTTCCCCCGCGGCGCGGGGGAAGGCATCGGTCGTCGCTCAGTGCTTGTATTCCGACGCCCAGTAGGCCTCGATCTTCTGCACCAGGCTCTGCGGCAGCGGCACGTAGTCCAGCGCGGCGGCCTGGTCCTGGCCGTTCTCCAGCGCCCACTTGAAGAAGTCGAAGGCGACCTTGCTGTGCTCGGCATTCTTCGGCTGCTTGTACATGATCACCCAGGTGGTCGCGGTGATCGGCCAAGCCTTGGCGCCCGGGGCGTTGGTCATGATCAGGTTGAAGTCCTTCGCGCTGGCCCAGTCGGCGGTGCTGGCCGCGGCGGCGAAGCTGTCGGCGTTGGGAGCGACGACGTTGCCGGCGGCGTTCTTCAGGTCGATCCAGCTGATCTTGTTCTTCACCGCGTAGGCGTATTCGACATAGCCGATCGAACCCTTGATCTGCTTGACGTACTGCGACACGCCCTCGTTGCCCTTGCCGCCCACGCCTGTCGGCCAGTCGACCGAGGTGCCGAACTTGACCTGGCCGGCCCATTCGGGGCTCACCTTGGACAGGTAATTGGTGAAGTTGAACGAGGTGCCCGAACCGTCGGAGCGGTGCACGACGGTGATCTTGCCGGCCGGCAACTTGAGCCCGCCGTTGAGCGCGGCGATCTTCGGATCGCTCCAGTTCCTGATCTTGCCCAGGAAGATGTCGGCCAGCGTCGCGCCGTCGAGCTTGATCTGGCCAGCCTGCACGCCGGCGATGTTGACCACCGGCACGATGCCGCCGACCACCACCGGGAACTGGCCCAGGCCGAACTTCTGGAGGTCCTCGGCCTTCATCGGCGCATCGGAGGCGCCGAAGTCGATCGTGCCTTCCTTGATCTGCGCGATGCCGGCACCGGAGCCGACCGACTGGTAGTTGAGGTGGTTGCCGGTCTTCTCGGCATAGTTCGCCGACCAGCGTGACAGCACGGGGTAGACGAAGCTCGAGCCGGCGCCGGTGATGTCGGTCGCCTGGGCGCCGTTGGCACCCAGCAGCGAGGCGGCAGCCAGTACGGCAGCCGTACCGAGGCGGGAAACGGTGGTGGTTGCATTCAACACGGTCAGTCCTCTCAAGATGGTGCGTCGCGGGCGGATTCCCGGCGGACGCATTTGAGGTCAGCGGTGTTGCAATGAGATGAGATGAATGTTGCAGCGTGATGACACGCCGCATCCGGCTGTCATGAAAGCGATCAGGTCAGCGTCAGTCCGACCTGGTCGCGCTCGAGCGTTTCCAGCCGCCGCCAGCGGTTGACGATCGAGCAGAACAGTTCCGCCGTGCGCTCGGCGTCGTAGATGGCCGAATGCGCCTCGCGTCCGTCGAATGCATGGCCCGCTGCCTGCACCGCCTTGCTCAGCACGGTCTGTCCGTAGGCCAGGCCGCTCAGCGTGGCGGTGTCGAAGCAGCTGAAAGGATGGAACGGGTTGCGCTTGTGCCCGCAGCGGCGCACGGCCGCGTTGAGGAAGGCCAGATCGAAGGCCGCGTTGTGGCCGACCAGTACGGCCCGCTGGCATTCGCTCTCGCGCATGGCCTGGCGGACCGGATTGAACACGTGGTCCAGCGCCTGCCGCTCCGACAACGCGCCGCGAAGCGGATTGTCCGGGTCGATGCCGGTGATCTCCAGCGAGCGCGGGTCGATGCGGGCGCCGGGGAACGGCTCGACGTGCGTGAACACCGGGGCGCGCGGGTGCAGGTACCCCTCGCCGTCCATCGCCAGGGTGACCACGGCGATTTCCAGCAGCGCGTCGTGCTCGGCATCGAAGCCGCCGGTTTCCACGTCCACGATCACCGGCATGAAGCCGCGGAACCGCTGGCACATGCGGGCGGCCATGCTGTTGCTTACGTATTCCATCGACGAAGCATATCAGCGCCCGGTGGCGCGCTCGCGAAGTCCGCGTCTGCGCACGATGCGCACTGTCTTCGTTCTGTCACGCAACCGGCACGGAACCGTAAACGACGCGCCGCATCCTGCCGCCTGTCCCTGCTTGGCCATCCAGGATCGAAGGGGGCGGTCGAGTGGTTCCTACCAACAGTGGAGAGAATTACATGCGTTCGAAGATGCTCGTGGTGGCGGTCGCCGCCGGTCTGGGCCTGGCAGCCGCCGGCGTGCACGCGGCACCGGTCCCGCAGGATGCGCAGTCCTCTGCGCGCAGCGCCGAGGTCGAGCAGCTCAAGGCCCAGCTGGCCGCCCTGCAGGCCAAGATGGACGAGCTGGAACAGCGCACCGATGCGCAGTCCGACATCAATGTGAGTACGGGCCAGAACATCGAGGCGCTGCAGAAGTCGCAGGCCAGCTCGGCCTCGTCGCTCGACAAGGCGCTGGCCGACACCAAGTTCTCCGGCAAGATGTTCTTCGACTTCTCGAACATCGACCAGAAGAACAGCGACACCGGCAAGACCGATGCCTCGGGCACGGGCCTGGACGTCAAGCGCTTCTACCTGGGCGTGGACCACCAGTTCAACGACATCTGGTCGGCCAACCTCACCACCGACTTCAACTATGTCAGCGCCGACGGCGAGACGAACCTGTTCGTGAAGAAGGCCTACGTGCAGGGCAAGTTCGACCAGGCGGCGGTGCTGCGCATCGGTTCGGCGGACATGCCGTGGATTCCGTTCGTGGAGAGCTACTACGGCTTCCGCTACGTCGAGAACACCCTGACCGACCGCCTGAAGTACGCCAACTCGGCCGACTGGGGCCTGCACCTGGGCGGTGACCTCGGCGCGAACAAGGTCGCCAACTACGCGGTGTCGGTCGTCAACGGCGGCGGCTACAAGAACCCCAGCCGCAGCAAGGGCGTGGACATCGAAGGTCGCGTGGGCTTCGTTCCGTTCGAAGGCATGATCGTCGCCGTCGGCGGCTACAGCGGTCACCTGGGCAAGGAAACCGAGAGCATCGATGCGCCGAACACCGCGCAGCGCGGCGATGTGATGGTCGCCTACCAGGACAAGAAAGTGCGCGTGGGTGCCGAGTACTTCACCGCCAAGAACTGGGGCAACCTGGTGCTGAGCCCGGTCGAGGACAAGGCCGACGGCTACTCGCTGTGGGGGTCGGTGGCGCTCACCGATGACGTCGCGCTGTTCGCCCGCTACGACAACGCCAAGCTGAGCAAGGACCTGGACGACGGCGCGAAGGACGTCTACTACAACCTCGGCCTGCAGTACCAGGTGACCAAGGGCTTCAAACTGGCCGCGGTGTGGAAGCACGAAAAGGCCGAACATTCGGTCGCCGATCCGGTGCCGCCGCATGTACAAAACGTCAAGACGAACGAAATCGGCGTGTTCGGCGAGGTCGCGTTCTAGGCGGGCGCTGCGTTTGGCGCTTCTTGAACAAACCTTCACGCGGCCCGTGGATCATTAGCCGCGTGTCAAGGAGTGGTTATCGGAAGGGAGTTCTACCCAGGGAGGGACAACGGCGGGCCGCAAGCCCGCCGTTATTTTTTTTGAGGGTTGCGAGGTTGTCTTTGCAGGAGCCCGCTCGTGGCGATGCTCTCTTCCTGATGCGCCATCGAAGCTCAGGTGTCGCACACGAATGGGCTCCTGCGAAAAGCGACCTGCGCTCACCGTCGACCACAGGAGCGCTTCATGCACATCCGCAAGTTGACCGACCAGATCAGCGTGTCGCCGCAGATCCTGCCCGGCGAGATGGCCGACCTCGAAGCCGCCGGGTTTCGCAGCGTGATCAACAACCGGCCGGACGGGGAAGCGGACGACCAGCCGTCCAGTGCCGAGATGGCGCAGGCCGCCGCCGCGCGCGGACTGGCCTACCGCGACATCCCGGTCGTGCCCGGGCAGTACGAAGCCGCCGTCATCGAGGCCATGGCACGGGCGGTGGCGGAACTGCCTGCGCCGGTGCTGGCCTTCTGCCGCACCGGCACGCGTTCGACCACGTTGTGGGCGCTACAGGCCGCCCGCGCCGGCGACGCCGACGCGATCGTGAAGGCGGCCGGCGAGGCAGGCTATGACATCGCGGCCCTCGCGCCACGGCTGCGGGCGATGCGGCATGCCTGATCCAACGCGGTCCGGCGACGTGTCCCGCTGTTGGGCGACCCCGTGAGCCTGGTGCCCGGGATTGGCGAACTGCTGGCGGTGCTGTGCGGCTCCGCCGTGGGGTTTTCGCTGGCCCTCATCGGTGGCGGCGGGTCGATCCTGGCCACGCCGCTGCTGCTGTACGTCGTCGGCGTGCGCGATCCGCACCTGGCGATCGGCACCAGCGCGGTGGCCGTGTCGGCCAACGCCTTCGCCAACCTGCTGCCGCACGCGCGCGCCGGCCACGTGCGCTGGCGCGCGGGATTCGTGTTCGCCGCGGCCGGCGTGCTCGGCGCCTGGCTGGGATCGAGCGTGGGCAAGGCGATGGACGGCCATCGGCTGCTGGCGTTGTTCGCGTTGCTGATGCTGGTGGTGGCGTTCCTGATGTTGCGCGGGCGGCGCGACGGGGCGGCGGATCGCTATCCATTGCCCAATACCCTGCCGCGGCTGGGCGCCGTCGGCATCGGCGCTGGCGGCCTGGCCGGGTTCTTCGGGATCGGCGGCGGCTTCCTGATCGTGCCCGGGCTGATGTTCGCCAGCGGGATGGAGATCATCAACGCGATCGGCACCTCGTTGTTCTCCGTCGGTACCTTCGCAGCGACCACCGCGGGCAACTACGCGGCATCGGGCCTGGTCGACTGGCGCATCGCGGCCGAGTTCATCGGCGGTGGCGTGATCGGTGGTTGGCTGGGTGCCCTGGGCGCGCGGCGCCTGGCCGGCACGCGCGGTGCGCTCAACGTGGTCTTCGCCGGCGTGATCGTGGTCGTGGCGATCTACATGCTCTACCGCTCGCTGACGCACGTCGCCTGAGCAGGCTTTCGCAGCCCACCCTATGGCCTACGGCGCGGGCGGCGTCTTGTGCCGATACTTGCAGAGGTCGCGGATCGGGCAGATCGGGCAGTCGGGCTTGCGTGCCTTGCACACGTAGCGGCCGTGCAGGATCAGCCAGTGGTGGGCGTCCTTCTTGAACTCGGCCGGCACCACTTTTTCCAGCTTGTCCTCGACCGCACGCACGTCCTTGCCCGGCGCGAGGCCGGTGCGGTTGGAGACGCGGAAGATGTGCGTGTCCACCGCGATGGTGGGCTCGCCGAAGGCGGTATTGAGCACCACGTTGGCGGTCTTGCGGCCGACCCCTGGCAGGGCTTCCAGCGCTTCGCGCGTGCGTGGCACATCGCCGCCGTGCTGCTCGATGAGGATGCGGCACAGCGCGATCACGTTCTTCGCCTTGGCGTTGAACAGGCCGATCGTGCTGATGTAGCGCTTCAGGCCCTCCTCGCCCAGCGCCAGGATCGCCTGCGGCGTGCTGGCCTTCGGGTAGAGCTTGCGGGTCGCCTTGTTGACACCCACGTCGGTGGCCTGCGCCGAGAGCACCACCGCCACCAGCAGCTCGAAGGGCGTGCGGTATTCCAGTTCGGTGGTCGGGTGGGGATTGAGCTCGCGCAGGCGCGTGAACAGTTCGACGATATCGGCGCGCTTCATGCGGAGCCCTGTTTGGCGCGGGCGCGGGCGAGTGCGGCCAGCACCGGGTTTGTCGGCGTGGTGGGCGCATCGACCGCAGCCTTGCGCGCGGCCAGTTCGGCCTCGCGCTCGGCGCGTTCGCGGGCAAGGCGAGACTCGCGGCGCAGGAAATGCGCGCGGGAAGCTTCCGCGTGCGCCGGATCCTCGACCTGCGCCAGCGGCATGGGCTCGAGCACGATGCAGTCGACCGGACAGGCCGGCACGCACAGTTCGCAACCGGTGCAGTGGTCCGGCATCACGGTGTGCATCAGCTTCGCCGCGCCGACGATCGCATCGACCGGACACGCCTGGATGCATTTTGTGCAGCCGATGCAGTCGGCTTCGACCACGCGTGCGAGCATGCGCGGCTTCTCCACGCCGTGGTCGGGATCGAGCGGCAGCACGGGCGTGTCCAACAGCGCCGCCAGCCTGGCAATGCCGGCCACGCCGCCGGGCGGGCAGCGGTTGATCGGCGCATCGCCGCGCGCCATCGCCTCGGCATACGGGCGACAGCCATGGAAGCCGCACTGCTCGCACTGGGTCTGCGGCAGCAGGGCGTCGATGCGGATGGCAAGATCGGTGACGTCGTTCATGGTGTTCCGGGCGCGTTACCGGACGGGCATCGGCATAATCGGCGCTCTATTGTCCCGCAAGTCGGCAGGAGCTTCCCATGACCTTTTTCCGTCCCTCCGTGCGTGTCGCCTCGCTGCTGCTCGCCGCAGCGATCGGCATGACCGGTACGCTGTTGCTCACCCATGCCGCGCCGGTTCGGGCGGAAACCGTGTCGGGCGATGCCGTCACGGTGTTCGTCGACGCCACGCTGGGCTTCCGCAAGAACCACATGGCGAAGAAGTTGACCGAGTCGCACGCCGAGTACGCCGCGCGCGGCTACCACGTGGTGGACCTGTCGGCGTACAACGAGAACGGCGACCTGGTGGGCTTCTTCGTCACCTACGCGCGCTGAGTTTTCCTGCAGGACATCCTGCCTAGCGGACGGTGGCGCCGGGCTTGGCGCCCTGGTCGGCGTCCAGCAGGAACAGGTCGCCGCCGCCGTCGCCGGCGGACAGGATCATGCCCTCGGACAGGCCGAATCGCATCTTCCGCGGCGCCAGGTTCGCGATGAACACCACGTTGCGGCCCACCAGCTTTTCCGGCTCCTGGTAGGCGGCGCGGATGCCGGAGAAGATCTGGCGCGTGCCCAGCGGGCCCGCGTCCAGCTCGAAGCGGAGCAGTTTGTCCGAGCCTTCCACGAACTCGCAGGCGATGACCTTGCCGATGCGCAGGTCGAGCCTGGCGAAGTCGTCGATGGAAATGGTGGCGGGCGTGGCGGAGGGCGGGTTTGCGGCGGGCGCGGCAGGTTCGGTCATGGGCTTGCGGTTTTCTCTGGATGGCTTGGGTGCGGCCGCCGGGGCGGGCGTGAGCGATTCCCTGGACGCATCGACCATCGACTCGATGCGCTTGGGATCGATGCGGCCGAGGAGCGGCTCGAACGGGCCGATAGAATGGTTGTGCAACTCCGCGCGGGCCTCGTCGAAGTCGACGATGGGCGCGTTGAGGAAGGCCTCGGCCGCCGCCACGGTGGCCGGGAGGATCGGCTTCAGCAATCCGGCCAGCAGCCGGAAGGCGGCCAAGGCGAACGAACACACCTGGTGCAGCTCGACGCGGCGCGATTCGTCCTTGGCCATGGTCCAGGGCGCGGTAGCGGCGATGTGGCCGTTGACCAGGTCGGCCATCAGCACGAAGCGGCGGGTGACTTCGGCGAAATCGCCCGCGTCGTAGAGTGCGTCGATGCCGTCGTAGTGCTCCAGCAGCGTGTTCCACAGCGCCTGTTCGGCGGCGCCGTGGCGCGTGGCGAGGCGACCGTCGAAGAACTTGTGCACGAAGCCCGCGGTGCGGCTGGCGATGTTCACCCACTTGCCGACGAGGTGCGAGTTGACGCGTTCCTCGAAGGCCTTGAGGTCCAGGTCCACGTCCACCGGCGCGTCGTCCAGCATGCTGGCGAAGTAGTAGCGCAGGAACTCGGGGTTGAGGCCGGCGTCCAGATAGGTGCGCGCCTGGATGAAGGTGCCGCGTGACTTGGACATCTTCGCGCCGTTGACGGTGAGGTAGCCGTTGACGTGTAGCGCGGTCGGCGTGCGGAAACCGGCGCCGTGCAGCATCGCCGGCCAGAACAGGCCATGGAAGTTGATGATGTCCTTGCCGATGAAGTGGTGCATCTCGGCGTGGCTGGACGGGGCGAGGAAATCGTCGAACTTCAGGCCACGCTTGTCGCACAGCGCCTTGAAGCTGGCCAGGTAGCCGACCGGCGCGTCCAGCCAGACGTAGAAGAACTTGCCCGGCGCATCGGGGATCGGGAAACCGAAGTAGGGGGCGTCGCGCGAGATGTCCCAGTCCTTCAGCCCGCCGTCCAGCCACTCGCGCAGCTTGGCTGCGACGCCCGCGTTCGCCACCGGCTTGGCGTCGGTGTAGCGGCCGGCGAACCAGTCGCGCAACAGCGCCTCGAACTTGGACAGCTCGAAGAAATAGTGCTCCGAATCGCGCAGCACCGGCGCGGCGCCGGAGACCACCGAGTAGGGCTCGAGCAGGTCGGTCGGCGCGTAGGTGGCGCCGCAGTTCTCGCAGTTGTCGCCGTACTGGTCGGGCGTGCCGCAGCGTGGGCAGGTTCCCTTGATGTAGCGGTCCGGCAGGAACATTTCCTTCTCCGGATCGAACAGCTGCTTGATGCTGCGTCGCGCGATGGATCCGCCGTCGCGCAGGCGCGTGTAGATCAGCGTCGCCAGTTCGCGGTTCTCTTCCGAGTGCGTCGAGTGGTAGTGGTCGAAGTCCACGCCGAAGTCGGCGAAGTCGGCCTCGTGCCCGGCGCGGATGCCCTCGATGAAGGACTCCGGCGTCATGCCCGCCTTCTGAGCCGCCAGCATGATCGGCGTGCCGTGCGCGTCGTCCGCGCAGACGTACGCCACCTCGTTGCCAGCCATGCGCTGCGCGCGCACCCAGATGTCGGCCTGGATGTAGCCCAGCAAGTGGCCCATGTGCAGCGGGCCGTTGGCGTAGGGCAGGGCGTTGGTGACGAGCAGGCGGCGGGTCATGGCGGGTGGCATTGCGACGGGATCGCGCATTATGGCATGCGCGGTTTGGATGGCTGAACGCGCGGAAGCCCCTGTGGGAGCGCACCCTGCGCGCGGCCCGGGTGCGGGTGGTTGCGGACGGGGTGCGCTCCTGCCACGGCGGTTCGATGTTGCAGCGCAGCGTCAGGGGTTCGATAATTGCGGGACGCAGGCTGTTCCTGCCGGAAACACAACTGTCATGCACCTGAACATGCTCAAGGCCAAGATCCACCGCGCCACGGTGACCCACGCGGAGCTGCACTACGAGGGCTCGATCGCGATCGACGGCCTGTTGCTGGATGCCTCGGGCATCCGCGAGTACGAGCAGATCCACGCGTGGAACATCAACAGCGGGCAGCGCTTCGTGACCTACGCGCTGCGCGCCGAGGAAGGCTCGGGGATCATCTCGGTCAACGGCAGCGCCGCACGCAGTGCGCAGGCCGGCGACCTGATCATCATCGCCGCGTTCGTGCAGCTCAGCGAGGCGGAGCTGGAGAAGTTCCAGCCGACGCTGGTGTACGTGGGCGCCGGCAACCGGATCAGCCACACCAATCGGTCGATCCCCAAGCAGATGGCTGTCGCCTGATCCGCGCCAGACAGCAGGGTGGGCATCAGCCCACCCGCAAGGGGCGATAAGGCGCGGTGGGTTGAAGCCCGTGCTGCGTGGGTCCTACGTGTTCCTCACGCGTGCACGGCTTAAGATGCAAGGCTTCCCTTGCCAGCGCGTCTGCCCATGCCAGCCAACGTCCCGACGTACGCCTCGCTGTTCGCCGACCACGCCCGCCGCCTTTCGCAGACCCACCTGCGCACGCTGATCGCCGACCCCGGCCGCGGGGCGCGCCTGCGTCATCGCGCGGGGCCGCTGCTGCTCGACCTCAGCCGGCAGAAGCTGGACCTGGCGGCGCTCGATGCGCTGGGCGCGCAGCTGGAAGCCGGTGGCTGGCAGGCCGCCCGGGACGCGATGTTCGCCGGCGAGCCGATCAACACGTCCGAGGGGCGCGCGGTGTTGCATACGGCGCTGCGTGCCGGTGGTTCATCCATGCCTTCGCCCGCGCCCGCCGAGGCACGCAGCGAGATCGAGGCCACGCTCGATCGTATCGGCGAGCTGGTCGATGCCATCCATGACGGTCGCCAGGAGGCGCTCGGCCTGCCCGGGACGGTCACCGACGTCGTCAACATCGGCATAGGCGGCTCGGACCTGGGCCCGCGCCTGGCGGTGGCCGCGCTGGCTCCGTTCCGCACGCCGAAGGTGCGCAGCCATTTCCTGACCAACGTCGATGGCCAGGCGGCCTACGACCTGACCAACCGGCTGGATCCGAAGACCACGCTCGTAGTGATGGTCTCCAAGACCTTCACCACGCAGGAGACGCTGCTCAACGGCAACGTGCTGCGCGGCTGGATTTCGGAAGCCTGCGGCGGTGACGAGCGCGCGGTGGCGCGCCATTTCCTGGCGGTCAGCGCCAACACCGAGGTGGCGGGCAGCTGGGGCGTGCCGCTCAGGCAGATCTTCCCGATGTGGGATTTCGTCGGCGGGCGCTACTCGCTGTGGTCGGCGGTCGGGCTGTCGCTGGCGCTGGCGATCGGCATGCAGGGCTTTCGTGCCGTGCTGGCCGGCGCCGCTCGGATGGACGATCACTTCCGCAGCGCGCCCTGGCAGGAAAACCTGCCGGCGCTGCTGGCCTTGACCGAAATCTGGAACCGCGACGTGCTGGGGTTCCCCACGCGCGCGGTGGTGCCGTATGCGGACCTGCTCGGCGACTTGCCGAGCTACCTGCAGCAGCTGGAGATGGAAAGCCTGGGCAAGTCGGTCACGCCACAGGGCGCGCCGGTGGGGCAGCCGACCGTGCCGGTGGTGTGGGGCAGCGTCGGCACCAACGCGCAGCACGCCTATTTCCAGGCGCTGCACCAGGGCACCGAGGTGGTGCCGCTGGACCTGATCGGTGTCGTCAATCCCGCGCACCCGCTGCACGGCAACCACGATGCGCTGCTGTCCAACCTGCTCGCGCAGGCGGCTGCGCTCGCGCTGGGCAAGACCGCGGACGAGGCGCTGGCCGAGAATCCCGCCGGCGGTCGCGAACTGGCCGCACAGCGGACGTTCCCGGGCGACCGCCCGAGCTCGGTGATCCTGCTCGATGCACTCACGCCCGAAAGCCTGGGTGCGCTGATCGCGATGTATGAGCACAAGGTGTTCCTGCTGGGCCACCTGTGGGGCATCAACGCGTTCGACCAGTGGGGCGTGGAGTTGGGCAAGAGCATCGCGCGGCAGATCCTGCCGGCGCTGCGCGGCGAAGCGTCGGACGTGCCCCCGCTGGATGCGGCAACCTGCGAGTTGATCGCAGCGATCCGCGAGCGCCGCAAGTAGCAGCAGAGGTGGGCTTCAGCCCACCGGTTCTTTGTGCCATCGGGGCGGTGGGCTGAAGCCCGCCCTACAAAGGCTGCTCGCCGTGTCGGGCCAGCGCCCAGGCCACGTGTTCGCGGACGACCGGGGAGGAATGGCCAGCTCGCGTATGCAGAGCGGCAATCACCTCGAAGGTATGTGGCGCATTGCCCAACGCCACCGCGATGTTGCGTAGCCAGCCCTCGTAACCGGTGCGCCGTATTGCCATGCCTTCGGTGCGGCGCAGGAACTCCTCTTCGCTCCACGCGAACAGCTCCGCCAGCTTCGCACCGTCCAGGCTGTGCCGCGGCGCGAAGTCCGGCTCGGTGGCGTCCTGCGCGAACTTGTTCCAGGGACACACCAGCTGGCAGTCGTCGCAGCCGAAGATGCGGTTGCCCATCGGCGCCCGCAATTCCTCGGGGATCGAGCCCTTGAGCTCGATCGTGAGGTAGGAAATGCAACGACGGGCGTCGAGCCGGTAGGGCCCCAGGATCGCCTGGGTCGGGCACACGTCGATGCAGCGCGAGCAGGTGCCGCAGTGGGCCGTGGCGGGCGGATCGATCGGCAACGGCAGGTCGGTGTAGAGCTCGCCGAGAAAGAAATACGACCCGGCATCCTTGTTGATCAGTACCGTGTGCTTGCCGATCCAGCCCAGGCCCGCGTTGCGCGCGAGCGCCTTCTCCAGCACCGGCGCCGAGTCCACATAGGCGCGATAGCCGAACTCGCCGATGGCCTCGCGGATGCGTTCGGCAAGCTTCTGCAGCCGGTTGCGCATCAGCTTGTGGTAATCGCGGCCCAGCGCGTAGCGCGCCACGTAGCCGGCCTCGCCGTCGTTGATCACGTCCCAGGCGTGCCTCGTGCCGGGCGCGAGGTAGTCCATGCGCACCGAGATCACCCGCAAGGTGCCCGGTTCCAGCTCCGCCGGGCGGCTGCGGCGGGTGCCGTGGCGGGCCATGTAATCCATTTCGCCATGCAGGCCATCGCCCAGCCACTGCTCGAGGTGCGACTCGTCCTCGCCCAGTTCGACGCCGCTGATGGCGGTCTGGGCAAATCCCAGCTCGCGCGCCCACTGCTTGATGTCATGGGCCAGCGCGGCGTAGTCGTGGGAGGGAACAACGGACATGACGCCATTGTAAGGGCGAGCCCGCACCTATAATCGCCCGATGACCGCGCCGCATCGCCACGCCCTCTATACCGTCGCCCAGGTGCGCGCACTGGACCGGCGCGCGATCGGGGAGCTGGGCATTCCCGGTTATGAGCTCATGCGCCGCGCGGCCGCCGCGGCGTTCGCCAGCCTGCGCCGCCACTGGCCGCAGGCGCAGCGCATCGCGGTGTACTGCGGGCCCGGGAACAACGGTGGCGACGGCTACCTGCTCGCGCTGCTGGCGCATGAGGCCGGGCTGGTCGCCGACGTGCTCGCGCTGGCGGAGTCCCCGGGCGAGGGCGATGCCGCCAGCGCCCGGACCGCCTGCGAGCAGGCGGGCGTGCCGATGCATCGCTGGCATGGAACATCATCGTTGCCGGACGCCGACGTCCATGTCGATGCGCTCTATGGCACCGGCCTGAACCGGCCGCCGCAACCGGCCGCGGCCGGCTTGATCGAACGGCTCAACGCCAGCGGCAAGCCGATCCTGGCGCTGGATGTGCCCTCGGGCCTGAATGCCGACACCGGGCATTGCCCGGGCGCGGCGATCCGCGCCAGCCTCACGGTAAGTTTCATTGCGGCCAAGCGCGGCCTGCACACCGGGCAGGCCAGTGCGCACACGGGGCGCGTGGAACTGGCCACATTGGGCCTTCCCGACAGCCTGTGGCAGGAGACGCCCGATGCCCGCCTGCTCGAAGCGGGCACATTGGGACCTCGCCCGCGCGACGACCACAAAGGGCGCAACGGCCATGTGCTCGCCATGGGCGGCGACCACGGCACCGCTGGCGCGATCCGTCTTTGCGGCGAGGCCGCCTTGCGTGGCGGCGCGGGCCTGGTCAGCGTGGCCACGCGCCACGAACACCTGGTCGCGCTCAACGCCGCACGCCCCGAGCTGATGGCGCACGCGGTCAACGGTCCCCAGGCATTGGAGCCGCTGCTCGATCGCGCCACCGTGCTGGCGGTCGGCCCAGGCCTGGGACAGGGCGCGTGGGGCCACGCGCTGTGGCTGACCGCCCTGGACAGCCCGCTGCCGCTGGTGCTGGACGCCGATGGCCTCAACCTGCTCGCGGCCGAGCCGCGGCGCTTCGATCCGGCCCGGCCCGCGGTACTCACGCCGCATCCGGGCGAGGCCGCACGGTTGCTCGGTTGCTCCGTCGGCGAGGTCGAGGGTGACCGCTTCGCCGCTGCCCGCGCGCTTGCGCAGCGCTTCGGCGCTGTGGCCGTGCTCAAGGGCGCGGGTTCGCTGATCGCCGGTCCGGATGGCCGTCTGGACGTCTGTCCATGGGGCAATCCGGGCATGGCCTCCGGCGGCATGGGCGACCTGCTGACCGGCCTCATCGCCGCCTTGCTGGCGCAGGGTTGTACCGCCTGGAATGCGGCCCGCCTCGGCGTAGGGCTGCACGCGCGCGCCGGCGACCACGCGGCACGCGCGGGCGAGCGAGGCCTTGTCGCCAGCGACCTGCTGTTCCCGCTGCGTCGCCTGCTGAACGGACTGGATGCATGAGCTACTGGACCCTCCCCGACGAAACCGCCACCTCCGCGCTGGCACAACGCTTCGCCGCGGCGATCGACGGCGGCCTGGTGTTCTACCTGCACGGCGACCTGGGCGCCGGGAAGACCAGCTTCGCCCGTGCGTTGCTCACCGCGCTGGGCGTGGGTGAGCGGGTCAAGAGCCCGACCTACAGCCTGGTCGAGTCTTATCGCGCGGGCGCGCTCACCGCCTGGCATCTGGACCTCTACCGCATCGCCGATCCGGGCGAGCTGGAATGGCTGGGCCTGGACGCCCTGGGCGATCCGGCCGCGCTGGTGCTGGTCGAGTGGCCCGAGCGGGGCACCGGTGCCTTGCCCGCCCCGGACCTCGTCCTGGAGCTGGATCATGCGGACCCCGGGCGGTGTGCCAAAGCGGTCCCGCACAGCGACCGGGGCAGGGCCCTGCTGGGACGTTTGGGGGAGTCCTAAGTTACGGTTCCGTAAGAAAAAAGTGCTTTAGGTGGTTTTGCTCCGGGAAAGCGCGGCTTGGCGGCCATACCTTGGGTTGCCATGACAAATGCGATGCAGGTTATGGATATCCAAGGGAAAAACCCTTGCAATCGCATTTTTGCTGCGTTTCAATGCGACGCCATGACACGTACGTTTGCGCGCCTGGGAAGTCTCGCTCTGGTGGCTCTCGCCGCCGCGCTTCCGTTGCGCCCGGCGCAGGCGGCCGATGTGCAGGGCGCCCGCGTCTGGGCGGGCCCGGATTACACCCGCATCGTGTTCGATCTGTCCGGCCCGGTGGATTACAAGCTGCGCCGCGACGGGAACACAGTCGAGCTGGAGCTGCCCGGCGGTGGCCTGGCGCGCGGTTTCGACGCGCCGGTGGCGCAGGGCCTGTACAAGGGCCTGGACAGTCGCGCTTCGGGTGGCGAGTTGCATCTGGTGGCCCATGCCGCCGGGGGATCCCGGCCGAAGAGCTTCCTGCTCAAGCCTGCCGGCGAGCATGGCTACCGCCTGGTGCTGGACCTCTATCCTGGCGAGGACGGGGCCATCGCGGATACGGCGGACGACCGTGCGCCGCGCGTGCTGGCCAGCGTCAAGCCGACCTCCAGCGAGGGCAAGGGCGCCAGGCAGGCTGCCGCGTTGCTCGGCGGCGAGCGCAAGGTGATCGTCGCGATCGACGCCGGCCACGGCGGCAAGGATCCCGGCTCGCACGGACCCAGCGGCACGCAGGAGAAGGACGTCACCCTGGCGGTGGCGCGCGCCCTGGCCGCCGAGATCAACCGCCAACCCGGCATGAAGGCCGTACTGACCCGTGACGGCGACTATTTCATCCCGCTCAAGCGCCGCTACCAGATCGCCCGCGAGCAGAACGCGGACATGTTCGTCTCGGTCCACGCCGATGCCTTCACCAGCAGCGACGCCAAGGGCTCGTCGGTGTGGGTGCTGTCGCCGCGCGGCAAGACGTCCGAGGCCGCGCGCTGGCTGGCCGACCGCGAGAACCGCGCCGACCTGATCGGCGGCGTCTCGCTGGACGACAAGGACGACAGCCTGGCCGCGGTACTGCTGGACCTGCAGCAGGGCTACGCCATCCAGGCCAGCGAGTCGATCGCCGGCAACGTGCTCAAGGCGCTGGCCAACCTGGGGCCGACCCATCGTGGCCACGTCGAGCATGCCAACTTCGTGGTGCTGCGCTCGCCGGACGTTCCATCGATCCTGGTCGAGACCGCCTTCATCAGCAATCCGGCCGAGGAGCGCAAGCTGCGCGATCCGGCGCATCAGCGCCAGCTGGCCGAGGCGGTGATGGGCGGCGTGCGCAACTACTTCGAGGCGACCCCGCCGCAGGGCACCTGGTTCGCCGCGCAGGCCATGCGCCGCAACGGCACCCTGGCTTCCGCCGCCAAGCCCGCTGTGGCGGTGGCGGACACGCGCGCCGACGCCAACGTGCGCGACCTGCACCGGGTCTCGCGGGGGGAGAGCCTGGGCAGCATCGCGCGCCAGTACGGCGTCAGCGTGAATGCGCTCAAGAGTGCCAATCGCATGAGCAGCGATACGGTGCAGACAGGCGCGGTGCTGGCCATTCCGGCCGGCTGATCAGCTCCGCTTTTTCTTTGCTTCCAGAAGGGCGTCCTGGCATGGGCAATGCCACCGCCACCCTTTAAGCTTGCGCGATGCCCGTTATCCGCCAGCTTCCGCCCGACCTCATCAACCAGATCGCCGCCGGCGAGGTGATCGAGCGGCCATCCTCGGTGGTCAAGGAACTGGTCGAGAACAGCCTCGATGCCGGCGCCAGCCGCATCGAAGTAGACATCGAGCAGGGCGGGGCGCGGCTGATCCGCGTGCGCGACGACGGCGGCGGCATCGGGCCGGACGACCTGCCCTTGGCGGTGGCTTCCCATGCCACCAGCAAGATCGGCAGCTTCGACGACCTCGAGCATGTCGCCAGCATGGGCTTCCGCGGCGAGGCGCTGGCCTCGGTGGCCTCGGTGGCACGCTTTGCGCTGACGTCGCGCCTGCGCGATGCCGACAGCGCGTTCCGGCTGGAGGTCGACGGTGGGCGCATGCAGCCGGTGCGCCCGGCGCAGCATCCGGTGGGCACGAGCGTCGAGGTGCGGGACTTGTTCTTCAACGTGCCGGCGCGGCGGAAGTTCCTGCGCGCCGAGCGCACGGAACTGGCGCACATCGACGACCTGCTCAAGTCCCTCTCGCTCGCCCGCCGATCGGTGGAGTTCCGCCTGAGCAACAACGGCAAGCCGCTGCGCCTGTTCAGGGCCTGCCAGGACCAGTCGGCCGCGCTGGCGCGCGTGGCCGAGGTGCTCGGCGAGGGTTTCCCGGCACAGAGCCTGCACATCGACCACGCCGCGGCCGGCATGCAGCTTTCGGGCTGGGTCGGACTGCCGACCGCCTCGCGCGCGCAGGCCGATGGCCAGTACTTCTATGTCAACGGGCGGCTCGTGCGCGACCGCGTGGTCGCCCACGCGGTGCGCCAGGCCTATGCGGACGTGCTGTTCCACGGTCGCCATCCGGCTTTCGTGCTGTACCTGGAACTCGATCCGGCCGGCGTCGACGTCAACGTGCATCCGGCCAAGCACGAGGTGCGTTTCCGCGAGCAGCGGCTGGTGCACGATTTTCTGTTCCGCAGCCTGCACGAGGCACTGGCCCAAACGCGGGCAGGGCTGGCAGCGCAGCCGTCATCGCCCGAACCGGAGACGGCGTCGACACCGTCGTATGCCTACGGTGGCCAGGCGGCTGGACGTCCGTCGCAGTTCGCGCAAAGCCGGCTCAACCTCGGCCTGCGTGACGAGCCGCTGGCCGAGTACGCCACGCTGCTGGGCGGGTCTTCGGCGCGGGTGGACGCTGCCGTGGCGGCGTCGATGCCCGAGGCCGACGAGCGCGAGGCGCCGCCGCTGGGCTTCGCCATCGCCCAGCTAAAGAGCATCTATATCCTCGCCGAGAATGCGCACGGCCTGGTGCTGGTGGACATGCATGCGGCGCACGAGCGCATCACTTACGAAAAGCTCAAGAACGGTCGCGCCTGCAGCAACCTGCGCTCGCAGATGCTGCTGGTGCCGCTGAACCTGTCGGTGAGCGCAAAGGAAGCCGCGGCCGCCGAGGAACACGCCGAAGCGCTGGCCGACTGGGGCCTGGAGCTCTCGCGCAGCGGGCCGTCGACCGTGGTGGTGCGCCGCATCCCCGCGCTGCTCGAGGGCGCCGACGTCGGCCAGCTCACCACCGACGTGCTGGCCGAGCTGGCCCAGCACGGCAGTTCGCGTCGCCTGCAGGAGCTGGAGAACGAACTGCTCTCGACGATGGCCTGCCACGGTTCGGTGCGCGCGGGGCGGCGGCTGACGTTGCCGGAGATGAATGCCTTGCTGCGCGAGATGGAGGCGACCGAGCGCTCCGGCCAGTGCAACCACGGGCGGCCGACGTGGGTGCAGCTGTCGCTGGGCGAACTTGATCGGCTGTTCCTGCGCGGTCGCTGATCCTGTAGGAACGCACAGGCGCGATCCACAGGGCACGCATACGAGCTCGTCTATACTCGAACGCCACCCCACGCTGGAGAGCCCCATGCTTCGCGCCAGCCTGTTCCTCGCCGCCATTACCCTGGGAGCCGTTGCCGTGCACGCCGCCGATACCGATCCGTATTCCCGCCAGGTCGAACAGTGGCGCGCCGACCGCGTGGCGCGGCTGACCGCGCCGGATGGCTGGCTGAGCCTGATCGGACTCGAGTGGTTGCACGAGGGTGCCAACCGCATCGGCAGCGGCGCCGACAACGACATCGTCCTTTCGGCCGGTCCCGCCCACCTGGGCACGATCACGCTCGCGGCGGACGGCAGCCAGCGCATCGCGCTCGACAAGGACGCGGGAGCCACCATCGACGGCAAGAACGTCTCCGAGGCGACGCTGGTCGACGACATGCACGCCGGCGCGGCTGGTCCGACCCTCGTGCGCTTCGGCAGCGCGAGCTTCTACGTGATCGATCGCGACGGACGCAAGGCGCTACGCGTGAAGGATCCCGAGGCTCCCACCCGCGCGCACTTCGCGGGCATCGACTATTTCCCGATCGATCCATCCTGGCGCATCGAGGCCGACTGGGTGCCGTTCGCACCCGGCCACAAGCTGGAGATCGGTTCGGTGATCGGCACCATCGAGGCGGTCGACGTTCCCGGCAAGGCGGTGTTCCAGCGCAGCGGCCAGACCTTCGAACTGATGCCCTACCAGGAAGAACCGGGCGGTGAGCTGTTCTTCGTGATCGCCGACCGCACGTCCGGGAAGGAAACCTACGGCGCCGCGCGCTTCTTCTACGCCACGTTGCCCAAGGGCGGCCTGTCGCAGCCGGGCAAGGTGGAGCTGGATTTCAACAAGGCCTACAACCCGCCCTGCGCGTTCACGCCCTTCGCCACCTGTCCGCTGGCGCCACCGGAGAACCGGCTGGATGTCGCCGTGACGGCCGGTGAGAAGAAGTATCGCGGCGGACACTGACGCCGCTGTTGCAGGAGCGCCCGAAGGCGCTCCTGCAGAAGGTCTCAGCGACCCTTGAACTCCGGCTTGCGCTTGGCAAGAAACGCGTTCGTACCTTCGCGCATGTCCTCGGTGGCAAAGGCCAGCGCGAAGCCCTGTGTCTCGAACTCCAGGCCCTGGTCCAGCGCCGTCTCGCCGCCCAGCAGGATCGCATCGAGGATGCCCGCGGCGGCCAGCGGCGCGGCGGCGGCCAGCTGGTCGGCCAGCGCGTCGACGGTTTCGTCCAGCGCGTCGGGCGCCACCACGCGGTTGACGATGCCAAGCTCAAAGGCCCGCTGCGCACCGATCGGTGCGCCGGTCAGGCACAGCTCGAGCGCTGCGCTGCGGCCGGCCAGCCGTACCAAGCGCTGGGTGCCCCCAAAGCCGGGGATCAGGCCCAGGTTGATTTCCGGCTGGCCGAACTTCGCCTTCTCGCTGGCCACGCGCAGGTGGCAGGCCATCACCAATTCCATTCCACCACCCAGCGCGAAACCCTGGATGCGCGCGATCACCGGCTTGCCCAGCCGCTCGATCGTGCTCATCAGGCGCTGCCCGGTGCGCGAGAACGACTGCGCCTGCACCGGCGTGTAGCCGTTCATCTCGGCAATGTCGGCGCCGGCCACGAAGGCTTTTTCGCCTGCGCCGGTCAGCACCACCGCGCGCACCGCATCGTCCTGCGCCGCCTGGGTGAAGGCGAGGGTCAGCTCGTTGAGCGTGTCGCGGTTGAGAGCGTTGAGCTTGTCGGGGCGGTTGACAGTGATGACGCGCACCGCGCCGCGGTTGGCGATTTCCAGATTGCGATAGGCCATGACAAGCGCTCCGGCGGAGGGGAAACGACCATGGTAACGCGGGAACCTTTGCCGCCGCGCGGGTTCGAAGCAACGCCGGCTGTGGCGCTGCATGGCGTCGCCATTGCGCTTAGCATGTCGGTACCGTCGACGGTGGAGGCAACGCATGACACGACTGGGTGGGCTGGCGCTTGGCATGCTGCTGCTGGGAAGCGTCGCGCATGCGCAGGACCGCACCGCCGCGCCGGCGTCGCAGGTCAAGCTGGACAAGCACAAGCTGTCCTACGCGATCGGCTACCAGATCGGCAGCCAGTTCGCCGGCGGTGAACCCGATGTGGACCTGGCCACCGTGCAGAAGGCCATGGCCGACGCCTACGCCAGGCGCCATCCGGCCGTCCCGATGCAGGACATGCACGCGCAGCTCGAGCGCCTGGAGCAGCAACTGCACGCCAACGCGGTGGACGAGTTCAAGCACATCGCGGCGGCCAACGCGCGCAAGAGCGCGCAATTCATGGCACAGAACCGCAAGCGACCGGGCGTGGTGCAATTGCCCTCGGGCATCCAGTACGCGGTGATCGCCTCGGGCGAGGGCACGCAAACGCCCAGAGTCACCAGCACCGTGACGGTCAACTACCGCGGCATGCTGGTCGACGGCACCGAGTTCGACAGTTCCTGGGCGCACGGTGCGCCGGTCACTTTCCAGGTCGACAAGGTCATTCCCGGCTGGCAGGACGTGATCCCGCGAATGCACGTGGGCGACCGGTGGAAGGTGGTGATCCCGCCGCAACTAGCCTACGGCGAACGCGGGCAACTGCCGCGGATCGGGCCGAACGAGGCGCTGGTGTTCGAGATCGAGTTGCTGGATATCGCGAAGTAGCGACCGGATCCTTCGACTCCGGCGCGTTGGGCCCACGCCCGGGGCGAAGCCGAAACATTGCCGCGGCCATCGGCACAGTCAGGCTCCCGCGCATCGGCTAAAATCGTGCGAATGCCGCACGAACCCCACGTCCCCGTCGCCCCTTTGACCCCCTGCATCGGCATCTGTCGACTGGATGCGCGCGGCTGGTGCGAGGGCTGCCTGCGCAGCGGCGAGGAAATCGCACGCTGGCGCAACATGGACGACGCCGAGCGCCTGCGTTACATGCGCGAGATCCTGCCTTCGCGCGCGAGGGCGTGATGGACGGCGCGCCGGACCGCCTGGACGAGCGCGTGTTCGACGCGCTGCCTCGTATCCTGCGGCCACTTTCCGACCCACCCGCGGCCCCGGGCTGGAACCACGCACAGATGGCCGACCTGCTCGGCGACACACCAAGGCGCCCGGCGGCCGTGCTGGTTGGCGTGCGCGAGGGCGTGCAACCGCGACTGGTCCTCACCGTGCGCACCGCCCACCTGCAGTCGCACGCGGGGCAGGTGGCCTTTCCCGGAGGCCGGCAGGATCCGGGCGACCTCAATGCGATCGACACCGCCCTGCGCGAAAGCGAGGAAGAGATCGGGCTCGATCGCGCGCTGGTGCAACCGTTGGGCTTCCTCGACTGCTTCGAGACGATCAGCGGCTACTGCGTCACGCCGGTGGTCGCGCGCATTGCCGAACGCGCCGTGCTTTACCCGACTCCGGCGGAAGTGGCTGAGGTGTTCGAGGTGCCGTTCGCGTTCTTCCTTGAACCGGCCAACCTCAGGCGCTATGTGATGGACTACCGCGGGCACCGGCGGGCGATGGCGGAATTCGTCCACGGCGGCCACCGCATCTGGGGCGCGACCGCCGCGATGCTGCTCAACCTGCTGGAGAGGATGGAAGACGCATGAGCCTGCATACCACGCTGATCGATGCGGCCACGCTGGCGGCGATGCCGCCGGACCAGGTCCTGATCGTCGATTGCCGGGCGGACCCGGCCGGCGCTGGTGCGGCCGATCCGGACAAGCCCGAACGCGAGTACCGCGAAGCCCATATTCCCGGCGCCGTGCATGCCAGCCTGGAACACGATCTGTCCGATCTCGGCCGCAAGGACCAAGGCCTGGGCCGGCACCCATTGCCGCTGGAGCAGGCGTTTTCCGCCGTGCTCGGTCGCTGGGGCTGGCGTCCGGGCCTGCAGGTGGTGGCCTACGATGCCGGCAGCAGTGCGCTTGCGGCGGCCCGGCTCTGGTGGCTGCTGCGCCTGGCCGGCGTGCGCGAGGTTGCCGTGCTCGATGGCGGCTTCGCCGCCTGGCGCGAGGCCGGGTTGCCGGTCGAAAGCGGCGACGTCGAGCGCACGCCCAGCCAGCTCGACGTGCACTTCGACCCGACCCAGGCGATCACCGACCACGCAGCGTTGCACGCCGATCCCGCGCCGGTATTGCTCGATGCGCGCGCGACCGCGCGTTATCGCGGCGATACCGAGCCGCTGGATCGCGCCGCCGGCCACGTGCCCGGCGCGCTCAACCGTCCTTATGCCGACAACCTGGACGCCAGCGGGCGGTTCAAGCCGCCGGCACGACTGCGCGAAGAGTTTGCCGCGGTGCTGGGCGACACGCCGCCACAGGAGGTCGTGCACATGTGCGGCTCGGGCGTCACCGCCTGCCACAACCTGCTGGCGATGGAGCATGCCGGGCTGACGGGTTCGCGCCTTTATGCGCCCTCGTGGAGCGGCTGGGTGAGCGATCCGTCGCGACCGATCGCCACCGGCTGAGCCGATCGCTGCTGCACTGATGGCGTAAGGGAGTGCGGCGGGTCAGGCGCCCTTGGCCTTCAGCCGTGCGACCAGTCCCTGCAGCGTCGCCTGTGTTTCGGCGTGGAAGTAGGCGTCCATGAAGGCGTCCAGCGGCAGGGCATCGACATCCTTCCATGCCGCGCGCAGGTCGGCGCGAGCCAGCTCGCGGGTGGCCAGCATCGCGTGGCGCGGGAGCGCCAGCAGTTCGGCCAGCCAGTGCACGGCGCGGGTCACCACTTGGTCCACGCCAGTCAGCTCGTCCACGAAGCCGCAGGCCAGCGCCTGCTCGGACTCGATCATGGCGCCGGCGACCAGCAGCCGCTCGGCGCGGTACGTGCCGACCACGCGGCGCAGCGCGAGCTGGATGCAGTCGGGCACCATCAGGCCGACCTGGACCTCGTTGAGGCCGATGCGGAAAGGACCTTGCGCCATCACGCGGTAGTCGCAGAACAGCGCCAGCACGGCGCCGCCCGCGGGGCTGTGGCCGGTGATCGCCGCCACCGCCGGGACCGGCAAATGGGCGAGGTCCGCGCATAGGTCGAACAGCGCGCGCCAATACGCCCGCACGCCGGCGCGGTCGCGTTGCAGCAGCTCGGGCACGTCCACGCCTGCGGAGAACAGGCCTTGCGCGCCGGAGATCACCAATCCGCGCGCGCCGTCGCGCGGCGCCTGGGCGAGGGCATCGCGCAGCGCCGCGATCAGGTCCATGTTCAGCGCATTGACCGGCGGGCGGGCCAGGCGGATCTCGGCGATGTCGCCGTCGTGCGGGAGGATGTCGAGCATGGCGTGGTCCTTGGCTTGTTTGTCGAACGCTGCGTAACGGCTGCTGCGGGAGCGCACGTTGCATGACCGGACGGAGGCGGTCGCACACGTGCGCACCTGCGGCGATGCGTGGTGGCTACTCGTCCGCGGCCCAGCGGTAATGCACCGCGTATTCCAGCGTCGCCTTGCCCCCGGCCGGCACCTTCACCTGGAACTCGAGCACGTCGGGCGACTGCTTGTCCGGCTTGACCGACGAGGAGGCCAGCGTCCACTCCCGCCAGCGGCTCGGGTGTTCGCGCACGGTCACCACGCGCGCCGACTCGCCGGCGTTGGTGAGCGTGATGCGGAACGCTTCATCCATCGCGCGCGCGGCCTTGTCCACCTTGAACGAGGTGCGTTCGCGCTCGGCGCGCAGGTCGAAGGCGGTGCCGAGCGTGAGGGTGGCGTCGCTGCCCTTGGGCGTGTCGTCGATGCGGCCTTCGCCCAGGAATTGCGGCGTGCCGTGGTTGTCGTCGCCCAGTACGCGCAGGTAGCCGGCCGGCAGGCTGTCGAAGGCGGTGAAACGCAGGGTGCTTTCGATGGTATTGCCACCGCCGGTGTTGAAGTCGGGGGCAAGCATGGGCTCCGGCGGCGTCCAGGCGTTGCCGTTCTCGTACAGCGCGGTGCGCTCGCACGTCAGCGTCCGGGTGGCGTAGAGCGGCACCTGGCTGACACTGCCGTCGGGCAGGTCGACCGGTTGGGGCAGGGTGTAGAGGCGGTAATCGCCGAGGGACGACTGCTGCGGCATGTCGGCTGCCTCGGCCTTGTAGGCGCGTGTCATCGACATCGCCACGGGCCGCGGCGCTTCCGGTTTGGCGAAGCGCGGTTCGCCCGCGACCAGCTTGAGCGTGGCATCGTGCCAGTCGCGTCCGCTGCGGTTGGCGATGCTGGCGCGCGATTCGAACTGCATGCGGCAGGCATCGCCCGGCACCAGCGTGGCGACGTAGGCGGCGCGCCAACCCAGGCCGGCGGTGGGATAGCTGAGTGTTGCAGTTGCGTTTCCGGCGCGGGCGGCGTCCACGCGAAGGCGCAGGCTGGCGCCGGTGGGAAAGTCCCCGCCGGAGCTGCGCACCGCGGCGTAGTCGCGTACCAGCGTCGTGCCCATCGTGCCCTTGACGAGCAGGCCGTTGCCGGCGCGCAACAAGGTGCCTTGCGCCAGCGATTCGCCGTTGTTGCCCAGGACCGTAATCTCCTGGCCGACCAGTCCGGCGAGCGCTGCCTCGTTGCCCTGGCCAAGCAACAGGCGCTGGGAAATCAGCCTGGCCTGGTCGTTGGCGAAGGAGAGCGCAATGGCTTCGGGATCGAGGTAGAGCGGCAGGTCGCCGACGGTGACGTCCTGCATGCCGGCCTTGAGCTGCAACGTGCGCTGCTCGCGCGCCACCGCATGGCCCTCACCCACGCTGCCGTCGCCGGAGGAAGCGAACAGGGCGGCGCTGTCGCTTCGGTAAAGGGTAAGCGCGGTACCGGCGTCGGCCGCCTGCGCCGTGGACATCGCCATCAAGGCGGCGCAGGCAGAGGCTAGAGCCGCGGAACGGGGGAGTGTCGTCATGGGGCACCTTCCGTTTTGGGGAGCGCTCATCATAGCGACCGTCCTGCCGCTTGCGTGGGCCCTGCCGCGCAGCCCGACTCATGCCCGGGTCAGGACTGTCCAAGCCCGGCGCGCGCTGCCCGGCTATGGTGGTTCCATTCCTTCCGGATGACCGACCATGCCCACGCCATCGACCATCGACATCGCACCCGCGCGCCTGCCCGGGGACCTTGAACTCGTGCGCGGGCTTTTCGAGGAATACGTGGCCAGCCTGGATATCGATCTGTCGTTCCAGGACATCGATGCGGAACTTGCGCACCTGCCGGGAAAGTACGTGTCGCCCGGAGGGGTCGTGCTGCTCGCCCGCGACGCGGCGGGCGCCGCCTTGGGCTGCGTCGCGCTGCGGCCGTGGCCAGGGCAGGGCGAGTGCGAGATCAAGCGCCTGTACGTGCGGCCCGCGGCGCGAGGTCGATCTCTGGGGCGGCTGTTGGCCGAGGCGGCGATCGCCTGGGCGATCCAGACGGGCTATCGCCGGGTGTTGCTGGATACGCTCGCCTCGATGCATGCCGCGCGCGCGCTTTATGCCTCGCTCGGGTTCCAGCCCGTCGAGCCGTACTACGTGCACCCCGTGCCCGGCACGCTGTACATGGCGCTCGACCTCCCGCCCGGCACGGATTGAGCGGGTCAGCCGGCGAGCGCCCAGCCGGCACGGAAGGTGGCCGGCGTCATGCCGAAAGTCCTCACGAACTCCCGGTTGAGGTGCGCCTGGTCATAGAAGCCGGCGTCGAGCGCCACCTCGGCAACCGGCACATGCCGGCGCAGCAACGCCTTGGCACGGTGCAGGGCCAGCAGGACGTGGAAGTTGTGCAGGCCGGTGCCGGTCTCCCGGCGGAACGCACGCGCAAGATGGCCGGCCGAAACCCCGCATGCCTGCGCCACGCTTTCCACATCGGTATGCAGTGACGAACGGCGGACCAGCAGCGCCCGCGCTTGCGCACCGAGCGTGTCGCCGGACTCCGTGGCCGGGGGAACGCGTGGGTTCGGCACGAACTCCGAAGCGAAGGCCCAGCCGTATCGGTCGACCGGTTCGAAACGATGAACCGTGCCGGCCGGCACCGTGACCGTGTCGCCGGCCCTCACCATGCAGGCGCCGGCTGGAAGCCACAGCCGCGCGCGGCCGGCAAGCATCCGTACGACCTCGTCGCCGGCATGGAAATGAGGGCGGAAGCGCCAGGCATGCCGGTCGCCGGCGATGCTTTCGACCGCCCCCGCTTCGCTGCGCTGCACCCGGAAGGCCGTGCGTGGAGCAGGGGCGCGGGCGCGCATGATCAGTCCTGCGCGGCCGCCCGGCGGATCGCGTCGGGCAACGGCACCGGCTTGCCAGTGGCCGGGTCCATCCAGACCATCACCACGTGGCCGTCGCCGTACAGGCGCTCGGGGTCCTCCACATCGAGGATGCGATGGCCGATGGTCATCGAGCTGGTGCCCAGGCGCTCGCAGAAAAGCTCCACGCTCAATTGCGCCGGCCATTCGATCGGCCGTCGGTAGTTGAGCTGGACGGCCGCCATCACCGGCATCGCGTTCTCGTCGAACCATGGGCCCGGCACGTGGCTGAGCCACTGCAGCCGCGCCTCTTCCAGGTAGGTGAGGTAGTTGGAATTGTTGACGTGGTTGAACGCGTCCAGGTCGCGCCAGCGAACCGGCAGCGCCGCGGTGAACAGCGGCGCGGATGTCGGCGGCGGCGCCTGCTCGGCAGGACTTTCGACCGTGGCTTTCCTGGTCGACTTGCGCGGGCTCATGGGGCCTTCTTCTTGCGCGGCATGGGCCGGTGCTTGTCGGCCGAGGCGATGTGCTTGAGCGTGTTCTTGGTGCGCTTGGCCGCCGGCTTTTCCTTGGCGGGTGGCGGCGCCTTGAGATGAGGTACCAGGAAGCGCCCGGTGTGCGACTCGGGCGATGCGGCCACCTCTTCCGGCGTGCCGGCGATGAGGATCCGCCCGCCGCCGGCGCCGCCCTCGGGGCCGAGGTCGACGATCCAGTCGGCGGTCTTGATCACGTCGAGGTTGTGCTCGATCACGACCACGGTGTTGCCCTGGTCGACCAGCTGGTGCAGCACGTCGAGCAGCTGCTCGATGTCGTGGAAGTGCAGGCCGGTGGTGGGCTCGTCCAGGATGTAGAGCGTGCGGCCGGTGTCGCGCTTGGACAGCTCCTTAGAGAGCTTGACGCGTTGCGCCTCGCCGCCGGAGAGCGTGGTCGCGCTCTGACCGAGCTTGATGTAGTCCAGGCCCACCGCTCGCAGCGTATCGAGCTTGCGCGCGATGGTCGGCACGTTCTCGAACAGCTTCAGCGCGTCCTCCACCGTCATGTCCAGCACGTCGGCGATGGTGTTGCCCTTGTAGTGGATCTCCAGCGTCTCGCGGTTGTAGCGCTTGCCGTGGCAGACGTCGCAGGGCACGTAGACATCCGGCAGGAAGTGCATTTCCACCTTGATCATGCCGTCGCCTTCGCACGCTTCGCAGCGGCCGCCGCGCACGTTGAAGCTGAAGCGGCCGGGCGTGTAGCCGCGGGCGCGCGCCTCGGGCACCTGGGCGAACAGCTCGCGCAGCGGCGTGAACAGGCCGGTGTAGGTGGCCGGGTTGGAGCGCGGCGTGCGGCCGATCGGCGACTGGTCGATGTCGACCACCTTGTCGAACAGGTCCATGCCGCTGACCGATTCGAACGGCGCCGGCTGCCCGCTGGCGCCATTCAACTCGGAGGCGGCCAGGCGGAACAGCGTGTCGTTGACCAGCGTGGACTTGCCCGAGCCGGACACGCCAGTGACGCAGGTGAACAGCTTGGCCGGGATTGCCAGGTCGACGTGCTTGAGGTTGTTGCCGCGCGCGCCCTTCAGGCGCAGCCAGGCGTCCTCGTCGACCGGCTTGCGCCGCTCGGCGGGGACCTCGATGGCACGCGTGCCCGAGAGGTACTGGCCGGTGATCGAGCGCTCCGAGCCCAGGATGTCCTTGAGCGTGCCCTGTGCCACCACCTCGCCACCGTGCACGCCGGCGCCGGGGCCGATGTCGAGCACGTGGTCGGCCATGCGGATGGCGTCCTCATCGTGCTCGACCACGATCACCGTGTTGCCCAGGTCGCGCAGGCGGGTGAGCGTGCCGAGCAGGCGCTCGTTGTCGCGCTGGTGCAGGCCGATCGAGGGCTCGTCCAGCACGTACATCACGCCGACCAGGCCGGCGCCGATCTGGCTGGCCAGGCGGATGCGCTGGGCTTCGCCGCCGGACAGGGAGTCAGCCTGGCGGTCCAGCGTGAGGTAGTTGAGGCCCACGTCGTTGAGGAAGGTCAGCCGCTCGCGGATTTCCTTGACGATCTTGGCCGCGATCTCGCCGCGCCAGCCGGCGAGCTTCAGCTCGTCGAAAAACCCCAGCGCGTCGTCGATCGACCGGTTGGTCAGCGCCGGCAGTGGCTGGTCGGACACGAACACGTTGCGCGCCGACCGGTTCAGGCGCTGGCCCTCGCAGGTGGGGCAGGGGTGGTCGCTGATGTACTTGGCCAGTTCCTCGCGCACCGCGGACGACTCGGTTTCCTTGTAGCGCCGCTCGAGGTTGGGGAGGATGCCCTCGAAGGCATGCTCGCGGGTCACCCGGCCGCCGCGCTCGGTGAGGTAGCGGAAGGCGATCTTCTCCTTGCCGCTGCCGTAGAGGATCGCCTGCTGGATGTGCGGGGGCAGGTCGCGCCAGCGCGTATCGGCCTCGAAGCCGTAGTGCGCGGCCAGCGAGAGCAGCATCTGGAAGTAGTGCGGGTTGCGCCGGTCCCAGCCGCGGATCGCGCCGTTGGAGAGCGGGAGCTCCGGATGGCCGACCACGCGCGCCGGATCGAACACCTGGGTCACGCCCAGGCCGTCGCAGCTGGGGCAGGCGCCGATCGGCGAGTTGAAGGAGAACAGCCGCGGTTCCAGCTCCGGCAGCGAGTAGTCGCAGACGGGGCACGAGTAGCGCGAGGACAACAGTTGCTCGGGCGCGCTGTCGTCGTCCATGTCGACCACGATCACCAGGCCGTCGCCGAGCCGCAGCGCGGTTTCGAACGATTCGGCCAGGCGCTGCTTGAGGTCTTCGCGCGGGCGGAAGCGGTCGATCACCACCTCGATGGTGTGCTTCTGGCGCAGGGTCAGCGGTGGCACCGCGTCGAGTTCGTACACCACCCCGTCGACGCGGGCGCGCACGAAGCCCTGCGCGCGCAGCTGGTCGAACACCTGCACGTGCTCGCCCTTGCGCTCGCGGACGACCGGCGCGAGCAGCATCCAGCGCTTGTCGGCATCGAGCGCCAGCGTGGCGTCGACCATCTGGCTGACGGTCTGCGCCTCCAGCGGGATGGCATGGTCCGGACAGCGCGGCGTGCCAACGCGGGCGTAGAGCAGGCGCAGGTAGTCGTAGATCTCGGTGATCGTGCCGACGGTCGAGCGCGGGTTGTGCGAGGTCGACTTCTGTTCGATCGAGATCGCCGGGGACAGGCCCTCGATATGGTCGACGTCGGGCTTTTCCATCATCGACAGGAACTGCCGCGCGTACGCCGAGAGCGACTCGACGTAGCGGCGCTGGCCTTCGGCGTAGATCGTGTCGAAGGCGAGCGAGGATTTGCCCGAGCCGGACAGGCCGGTGATCACGATCAGGCGATCGCGCGGCAGGTCCAGGTCGATGTTCTTGAGGTTGTGCGTGCGGGCGCCGCGGATGCGTATGGTTTCCATGCGCGCTGGGATATGGGGGAGACCGGCCACTATACCAACCTGCCGAGGTCAGAAATTGAGACTCGGTAGGGTGGGCTTCAGCCCACTGCTCTCGCACACCCGCCGGGGGGGGGGGGGCGGCCTTCGCCGGTCTACGCAAAGGCTGGCGGCTGTGGCCAAATACCCGGCTCGGGACGGGATGAGGAGATGCACATGCGCATGTGGAGCCTGATGGGCATGGCCTTGCTGCTGGGGACCGGCACCGCGCTGGCAGCCACCCCCAAACCGCCCAGCGAGGCGCAGGTGCGCCAGCTGATGGACGTGTTCGGCGTCGACCGGATGCTGGGGCAGATGAACAGCCAGATGGCGGCGATGATGCAGCAGCAGTTGCCCTGCGTGCCGAGCGATTACTGGCAGGGCTTCATCGACGCCAAGGGGGCTCGGGAGCTGACCGAGCGCATGGTGCCGATCTACCAGCGCCATTTCAGCGCGGCCGACATCCAGGGGCTGCTCAAGTTCTACCGCTCACCACTAGGCAAGAAGGTGATCACCGAAATGCCCGCGACCATGGCCGAGGGCATGCAACTGGGCCAGGAATGGGGCCGCCAGCGAGCTCAGGCGATGCTGGCCGAGCTGCAAAAAAGCGGCAGGATCGACGCCCAGGGCCGCTGCCCGGCCGCGCCGGCAGCGGCGCCGGGGACGAAGCTGGTCGCGCCCGCCGCAGGTACTTCGTCGGCGAGCCCCTGAGGCCCCTGCTCAAAGATTGACCAGCCCCGGACGGCATCGTTATACTTCGCCGTTCACCACGGCCGGTACGCGCGCGGTGAAACCCAAGAGAATAACGACAGAAGGGACAATCCCATGAGTTATGCAGTCATCAAGACCGGCGGCAAGCAGTACCGCGTCCAGCAGGGCGACGTGCTGCGCGTGGAGCTGCTGGATGCCGAGGAAGGCGCCAACGTGAGCTTCGACCAGGTTCTGCTGGTTGGCTCGGGCGACGCGGTCAACGTCGGCGTGCCGACCGTTGCCGGCGCCACCGTTTCGGCAACCGTGCGCCGCCACGGTCGTGCGGACAAGATCCGCATCATCAAGTTCCGCCGCCGCAAGCACCACAAGAAGCAGATGGGGCACCGGCAGCATTTCACCGAAGTCGAGATCACGGGCATCAACGCCTGATACAGAGCCGGAGGATTTAAGTCATGGCACATAAAAAAGGCGTAGGTTCGTCCCGCAACGGTCGCGACTCGAACCCGAAGTACCTGGGCGTGAAGATCTATGGTGGTCAGGCCATCGAGGCCGGCAACATCATCGTCCGCCAGCGTGGCACCAAGTTCCATGCCGGCACCGGCGTGGGCCTGGGCCGCGACCACACCCTGTTCGCGTTGACGGACGGCGTGGTCGAGTTCAAGACCCGCGGCGAGAACAACCGCAAGTTCGTCAGCGTCGTCAAGGGCTGATCGCTCCCGACGCTGCAGCGAAAGCCCCGCTCCGGCGGGGCTTTTGTTTTTTGTGAAGCTTGGGATCGGCGAGCGGGGAACGGGGAACATGCAGCTTCCCGGTTAACCTTGCGCTTCCACCTTCCAGTTATCCCCCCAGTTCCGGTCCCCATGCCATGAAATTCGTCGACGAAGCGATCATCAAAGTCCAGGCCGGTGACGGCGGCAACGGCTGCGTCAGCTTCCGTCGCGAGAAGTTCATCCCGTTCGGCGGCCCCAACGGCGGCGACGGCGGCCACGGCGGTTCGGTGTGGCTGGTGGCCGACGAAGGCCTCAACACGCTGATCGACTTCCGCCACCAGCGGAGCTTCAAGGCCCAGCGCGGCGAGAACGGCATGGGCTCGGACATGTACGGCAAGGGCGGCGACGACACCGCCATTCGCGTGCCGGTCGGCACTGTCGTCACCAATGTCGACACCGACGAGGTGATCGGCGACCTGACCCAGCACGGCCAGCGCCTGCTGGTGGCCGAGGGCGGCAAGGGCGGACTGGGCAACATCCATTTCAAGAGCTCGGTCAACCGCGCGCCGCGCAAGTCCACGCCGGGCACGCCGGGCGAGGTGCGCGAGCTCAAGCTCGAGCTCAAGCTGCTGGCGGACGTGGGTCTGCTGGGCTTCCCCAATGCCGGCAAGTCGACCTTCATCCGCGCTGTCTCGGCGGCGACGCCGCGGGTGGCCGATTACCCGTTCACCACGCTGCATCCGAACCTGGGCGTGGTCAGCCTGGGCACCGACCAGAGCTTCGTGATCGCCGACATTCCCGGCCTGATCGAGGGCGCCGCCGAGGGTGCGGGGCTGGGCATCCAGTTCCTGCGCCACGTCTCGCGCACGCGCCTGCTGTTGCATCTTGTGGACATCGCGCCGATCGATGGCACCGACCCGGTGGAACAGGTGCGGGCGATCGAAGAGGAACTGGCCAAGTTCGACCCCGAGTTGCTGGAGCGTCCGCGCTGGCTGGTACTCAACAAGGCCGACGTGCTGCCGGAGGACGAGCGCCAGGCGATCGCCGAGGACATCGTCGCCCGGCTCGAATGGAAGGAGCCGTGGTTCCTGGTGTCGGCGATCGCGCGCGACAACACCATGGCGGTCTGCCAGCAGGTGCAGCGTTTCTTCGAGTCCCAGCGCCAGGTGCGCGAGGAACGCGTGGATATGCAGCCGGGCGACGTGCGGCTGCGCGGCGAGCAGTAAGCCGCGCTCTCGCGAGGCTTTCCACATCCGCCTGTCGTGGCGGTTCCCGTTATCGGGGATGGCCGGGACTGGAGCCGGCCGCGGGGTCATTTCCGTCTTCAGGACAAGCGGATGGGGTAGCAGGAACTCGAAATTCGCCTGCCCACCCCGATTCGCGCATCATGCGGAGCTTCTGTTCGAGGAGTCTCCTTCATGCCCTCTCGCCGCGAATTCCTGAAGACTTCCATGCTGGCCGCCGGCGCGCTCGCCGCGCCTCGCTTCGCTACCGCCACAGCGGCGCCGTCGAACGGCGCGCTGCCGGGCACCGACGGCGCCCGCGTGATCTCCACCTGGGATTTCGGCGTGCCCGCCAACCGGGCGGCCTGGGCCGTACTCGCCCGCGGCGGCAAGGCGCTGGACGCGGTGGAGCAGGGCGCCCAGGTGCCCGAGTCGGACCTGGCCAACCACAGCGTCGGCAAGGGCGGCTATCCGGATCGGGACGGCCACGTCACCCTGGACGCCAGCATCATGGACGGCGACGGCCGATGTGGCGCGGTCGCGTGCCTGGAACGCATTGCTCACCCGATCCGCGTGGCGCGGCGGGTGATGGAGGCCACGCCGCACGTGCTGCTGGTCGGCGACGGCGCGCTGCAGTTCGCCCGGGAGCAAGGCTTCCATGAGGAAAACCTGCTGACGCCCGAGGCCGAGAAGGCCTGGCGCGAGTGGCTGAAGACCGCGAAATACCGGCCGGTGGCCAACAGCGAGAACCTCGACTACCGCCGCAGCCTGCCTGGCGGGCACGACAACCACGACACCATCGGCATGCTCGCCGTGGACGCGCACGGACACCTGGCCGGCGCATGCACCACCAGCGGCATGGCGTGGAAGCTGCTCGGCCGTGTCGGCGACAGCCCGATCATCGGCGCGGGTCTCTACGTGGACGGCGAAGTGGGTGGCGCCACGTCCACGGGCGTGGGCGAAGAGGTCATCCGCAATGCTGGCAGCTTCCTGGTGGTCGAGCTGATGCGCCAGGGGCGCAGCCCCCAGGAAGCCTGCGAGGAGGCGGTCCGGCGCATCGTCAGGAAGCGTCCGGACGCGGCGAAGGAAATGCAGGTGGGCTTCCTCGCGCTACGGCGCGACGGTGCCGTGGGCGCACACGCGATCCAGCGCGGGTTTACCTACGCCGTGTGCGATGCGAAGAAGCAGGATGGCCTGTTCGCCTCGCCCAGCGTCTACACAACCAGCTTTTCCTGACCGGGGCAGGGACGCGGCCGGGTGGCTGCCTGCTTTTCTTCCGGACACACGAAAAGGCCGGCTTGCGCCGGCCTTTCCACCAACCCTTGGATACGCGAGGCCGGCTTACGCCAGCTCGTGGATCTTCGCGTTGAGGCGGCTCTTGTGGCGAGCGGCCTTGTTCTTGTGGATGAGACCGCGCGCGGCGTAGCGGTCCATGACCGGCTGGGCGGCGGCGAAGGCTTCCACGGCGGCGGCCTTGTCCTTCGCCTCGATGGCCTTGACGACCTTCTTCAGGGCGGTGCGCACCATGGAACGGGCGCTGACGTTGCGCAGGCGGCGCTGCTCGGACTGGCGCGCGCGCTTCTTCGCGGACTTGATGTTGGCCAAGGTAGAACTCCAGAGAAGGCTTGGGTTGGAAAAAGACGGGCAATTATGCGGGCAATGCGCTGGCCGGTCAACTGTTTAGGCGGTCTCGACCGCTTGGGGCATGTACACCTCGTGCGAGCCGCGGTCGCGCACAGGTGCGCACCTGCGAACGATTCCAATCCCTCTTGTCGCCATGTCGAGGCTACCTGCGCGCCCCGGCGGGCTGTCACACTAGGCCTTTGGCCGCGCCAGGTTCCGTTCCACGCATGAAATCCCCCAGCATGTTCCGCGGGCTGCTGTCCTTCAGCAGCATGACCATGATCTCCCGCGTGCTCGGCCTGGTGCGCGACATGGCGATCAATTCGGCGTTCGGTGCGAACGCGGCCACCGACGCCTTCTGGGTGGCCTTCCGCATTCCCAATTTCATGCGCCGGCTGTTCGCCGAGGGCTCGTTCTCCACCGCCTTCGTGCCCGTGTTCACGGAGGTGAAGGAGACCGGGAGCCATGCCGATCTCAAGGAGCTGATGGCGCGGGTGTCGGGCACGCTGGGCGGCGTGCTGCTGGTGGTGACGGCGATCGGGCTGATCTTCGCGCCCGAGGTCACCATGCTGTTCTCGCCGGGTGCGCTGGACGAGCCGAAGAAGTTCGCGCTCACCGTGGAGCTGCTGCGACTGACCTTCCCGTTCCTGCTGTTCGTGTCGCTGACCGCGTTGTCCGGTGGCGCGCTCAACAGCTTCCACCGCTTCGGCCTGCCGGCGCTGACGCCGGTGATCCTCAACCTGTGCATGATCGCGGGCGCGCTGTGGCTGTCGAAGTGGCTGGAAACGCCGATCCTTGCACTGGGCTGGGCGATCCTGGCCGCCGGCATCCTCCAGTTGCTGTTCCAGTTGCCGGCGCTGCGCGGACTGGACCTGCTGTCGCTGCCACGTTGGGGCTGGGGCCATCCGCAGGTACGCCGGATCATGCGGCTTATGGTGCCCACGCTGTTCGGTTCCTCGGTGGCGCAGATCAACCTGCTGCTGGACACGGTGATCGCCTCGCTGCTGATCGCGGGTTCGCAAAGCTGGCTGTCGCAGGCGGACCGGTTCCTGGAACTGCCGCTGGGCGTGTTCGGCGTGGCGCTGGGCACGGTGATCCTGCCTTCGCTGTCGCGCCACCACGTGACTACCGACCGCATCGGCTTCTCGCGCGCGCTGGACTGGGGTCTGCGCACCACGCTGCTGATCGCGGTGCCGGCCATGTTCGGCCTGATGCTGCTGGCCGAGCCGCTCGTGGCGACGTTGTTCCAGCATGGCCGATTCGATGCGTTCGATACCCGCATGGCCACGCTGTCGATCACCGCATTGAGCTTCGGGCTGCCGGCCTTCGCGCTGGTCAAGGTGCTGCTGCCGGCGTTCTACGCGCGGCAGGACACGCGCACGCCCGTGCGGGCCGGCGTGGCGTCGCTGGTCGCCAACATGGCGTTCAACGTGCTGTTCGTGGCGCTGCTGTTCGCGCTGTGGGCCACCCCGTCGCAGAAGCAGGCGCCCTGGCTGCAGGCGCTGGCGCAAGTGCCGGGCCTGCACATGGCGTTGGGCATGGCCAGCGCGCTGGCCAGCTACATCAACCTGGGCCTTTTGTGGCGCTGGCTCAGGCAGGCTGGGGTGTACGAACGCCAGCACGGCTGGACGCGGCATTTCCTGCGGCTGGCGGTGGCCTGCGCGGCGATGGTGGCTGTGCTGCTGTTGGGGCGCTGGCTGTGGCAGGACTGGACCTCGGTACCGACCTTCACGCGCGTCTGGCACCTGGCCGTGATGGTGGGCGCGGGCGCGGTGACCTACGTGGTGGCGCTGCTCGCCATGGGCTTCCGGCTGCGCGAACTGCGCGGGGTCTGATGTTCGGTGGGGCGCCCAAGGACGCTCCTGCCAGAGCGTGAACAGCCCGCCACGGGCGTCCGCTTATACTGGCCGGATGACAAGACTTTCCCGGGACCTTGCGGGCCCCTGCCTGGCCCCCGAGGGCAGCGTGGTGGCCATCGGCGCCTTCGACGGCCTGCATCGCGGGCACCAGGCCCTGCTGGCCGAGGTGCACATCCGCGCGGCCGCACTGGAGGCGCAGCCGGCGGTGGTCAGTTTTGAGCCCCTGCCGCGGGCGTACTTCTCGCCCGATCCGGTACCGCGACTGTCCAGCGTGCGAGAAAAGCTCAAGGGTTTTGCGGCCGCCGGAATGGCGCAGGCGCTGATGCTGCGTTTCAACGCGGCGCTGACGGCGATGTCCGCCGGGGATTTCGTGCGGCGCGTGCTGGTCGAGCGGCTGGCGGCGCGGGAGGTCTGGGTTGGTGAGGATTTCCGCTTCGGCCACAAACGCACGGGCGACGTGGCCATGCTCGAGCGCATGGGCGCGGAGCTGGGTTTCATCACGCGCGTGATGCCGCCAGTGTTGCTCGAGGGCGCACGCGTGTCGGCCACCCGCGTGCGGGCGCTGCTCGCGGCCGGCGAGTTCGCCGGCGCCATGCCGTTGCTCGGACGACCGTTCGTGATCGATGGGCGCGTCGAGCGCGGCAACCAGCTGGGCCGGACGCTGGGCTTTCCCACTGCCAACATCCACTTGCGTGGTCGGGTCAGCCCGATCCAAGGCATTTTCGCGGTGCGCGTCGGGCTCGGCGAGGCGCCGTGCAGCTGGCCGGGCGTGGCATCGCTCGGGCTGCGGCCGACGGTCAACCAGGTTGCGCAGCCGGTATTGGAAGTGTGCCTGTTCGACTTCGAGGGCGATCTTTATGGACGGCGCATGGCGGTCGAGTTCGTCGCCAAGCTGCGTGACGAACAGAAGTTCGACGGCTTGGAGACGCTGACGGCGCAGATGCACGAGGACGCGCGCCAGGCGCGCGAGCTGCTGGGCATGAATCCGCGGTTGGCGGAAGCCTGAATGTAGGAGCGCACCCGTGCGACGGCGGCCTGCCCGCCTCGCCCGTCGCGTACACGTGCGCTCCTGCAAGCATCGTCCTCTACCGCAACGCAGCAATTTCCACTATTTTCAACGGTTCGCCGGCGCGTATCGCGCCTTTCCGGCGTCTCCTCACGGACAGCCCTACATGACGCACGACTACAAGAGCACGATCAACCTGCCGCAGACGGATTTCCCGATGCGCGGCGACCTGCCCAAGCGCGAGCCGCACTGGCTCGCCGAATGGGAGAAGGTCGGCCGCTACGCGCAGATCCAGCAGAAGGTGGCCGGTCGAGACAAGGCGTTCGTGCTGCACGACGGCCCGCCGTACGCCAACGGCGCGATCCACATCGGCCACGCGGTCAACAAGATCCTCAAGGACATGGTGGTCAAGTCCAAGCTGCTGGCCGGCTACCGCTCGCCGTACGTGCCCGGTTGGGACTGCCATGGCCTGCCGATCGAGATCGCGGTGGAGAAGAAGCACGGCAAGCCGGGCGAAAAACTCGACGCGCGCGCGTTCCGCCAGAAATGCCGCGAGTACGCCCAGGAGCAGGTCGACGCGCAGCGCGCCGATTTCAAGCGGCTGGGCGTGCTGGGCGACTGGTCGCATCCGTACAAGACGATGGACTTCCGTTACGAGGCCGACATGCTGCGCGCGCTGGCGCGCATCGTCGCGAATGGCCACGTGGTGCGCGGCGCCAAGCCGGTTTACTGGTGCTTCGACTGCGGCTCGGCGTTGGCCGAGGCGGAGATCGAGTACGGCGACAAGCAGTCCCCCGCCGTGGACGTGGCTTACGACGCGGTCGATTCGAAGGCATTGGCGGGCAGGTTCGGCGCCGATGCAGGTGACGCGATCGTTTCCGTGCCGATCTGGACCACCACGCCGTGGACGTTGCCGTCCAGTCAGGCGGTGGCACTGGGTGCGGATCTGGAATACGCCCTGGTCGAAGGGCCCGCGCGCGATGGCCGGCGGGTGCTGCTGGTGATCGCCAGCGCGTTGGTCGAGCCGGCCCTCAAGCGCTACGGCGTCGACGCTCCGAAGGTGCTCGGTCACGCCAGGGGCGCGGCCCTCGACGGCCTCAAGCTGCACCATCCGTTCTACCCGCGCGAAGTCCCTGTCCTGCTGGGCGAGCACGTCTCCGCCGAGGATGGTACCGGCGCCGTGCACACCGCACCGGACCACGGCATGGAGGACTTCATCGTCGGTCGCGAGAACGGCCTGGGAACGCTCAACTACGTCGGTCCGCGCGGTGCCTACCGCGAGGACGTGCCGGTGGCGGGTGACCTTCCGCTGGCGGGCATGCACATCTGGAAGGCCAACGATGCCATCGTCGATCTGCTGCGCGGCCGCGGGGTGCTGCTGGCGCACGCGAAGATCGAACACAGCTACCCCAACTGCTGGCGCCACAAGACGCCGGTGATCTTCCGCGCCACGCCCCAGTGGTTCATCGGCATGGAGCAGGCGGACCTGCGCGCCACCGCGCTCAAGGCGATCAAGGACGTGCGCTGGGTGCCGACCTGGGGCGAGGAGCGCATCGCCGGCATGGTTGCCGGTCGACCGGACTGGTGCATCAGCCGCCAGCGCACCTGGGGCGTGCCGATCGCATTGTTCGTGCACAAGGCTACGCAGGAGCCACATCCTGAATCGGTCGCGTTGCTGGAGCAGGTGGCGAAGCGGGTCGAGCAGGGCGGCGTCGACGCGTGGTACGAGCTCGACGCGACCGAACTGTTGGGCGATGAGGCCGGCGACTACGAGAAGGTCACCGACATCCTCGATGTGTGGTTCGATTCGGGCGTCACCCATTTCTGCGTGATCGGCCAGCGGCCCGAGCTGCAGAAGGGCGACGCCACGCAATACAAGGTGATGTACCTGGAAGGCTCGGACCAGCACCGCGGCTGGTTCCAGTCGTCCTTGCTCACTTCCTCGGCGATCCACGGCCGCGCGCCGTATGAGGAAGTGCTGACGCACGGCTTCACGGTCGACGCGTCCGGTCGCAAGATGTCCAAGTCGCTGGGCAACGTGGTCGCGCCGCAGAAAGTGATGGACACGCTCGGCGCCGACGTGCTGCGGCTGTGGGTGGCGTCGGCCGACTACCGCAACGAGATGACCGTCTCGGACGAGATCCTCAAGCGCGTCTCGGACAGCTACCGGCGCATCCGCAACACCGCGCGCTTCCTGCTCGGCAATCTGGACGGCTTCGATCCGACCAGGCACCTGCTGCCGGTGGAGCAGACGCTGCCGCTTGACCAGTGGGCGGTGCAGCAGGCGTTCGACGTGCAGCAGGCAGTGATCGCTGCCTACGAGCGCTACGACTTCCCCGACGTGGTCGCGCGCGTGCAGAACTTCTGCACCAACGAGATGGGCGCGCTGTACCTGGACATCACCAAGGACCGTCTCTACACCATGCCGACCGACAGCCACGGGCGGCGCAGCGCGCAGAGCGCGATGTTCCGCATTGGCGAGGCGCTGGTGCGCTGGCTGGCGCCGATCCTGGCCTTCACCGCCGAAGAGATCTGGCAGCAACTGCCCGGCGAGCGTGGCCAGAGCGTGTTGTTCGAGACCTGGTACGACGGGCTTGCCGCGACGCAGGGCTCGGCCGAGCAGCGTTCCTGGTGGGCCGAGCTGCTGGCGATTCGCGAAACGGGCGCAAGGGTTCTCGAGAGCATGCGCAAGGACGGCAAGATCGGCGCGTCGCTGGAAGCGAACCTGGCGATCCATGCCGATCCGGCCCTCCTCGAGCGGTATGCGGCGGCGCAGGACGAGCTGCGTTTCTTCTTCATCACCTCCGACGCGTCGCTGGCGCCGTTGATGCCACGTTCCGAGGAGGCAGTGAAGGTGGAACTGGCCGGCGGCGAAGCCTGGGTGTCGGCAACGGCCAGCGAGGCGGCCAAGTGCGTGCGCTGCTGGCACCGTCGTCCCGATGTGGGCAGCCAGCCGGACCATCCGGAGCTGTGTGGCCGCTGCGTCGAGAATGTGGCGGGGCAGGGCGAAACGCGCCGCTGGTTCTGATCGGAAAAAGGACGCTCATCCTGAGCACAGGCTGGTAGTGCCGAAGTCGAAGGGCCACGAAAGCGCTGGCCCTTCGGCTCCGCTGCGTTACGCTCAGGGCGAACGATGTTGGACAAATCGCTCCGGACTGGCACATGCATCCCAAACCCAACGCCTTGCCCTGGCTGCTCCTTTCCCTGCTGGTCATTGGCCTCGACCAGCTGACCAAGATATGGGCGCTGCACGCCCTGCAGCCGGCCGGCATGCCACATCCGGTGATCCCGGGGTTTCTCAACTGGACGCTGGCTTTCAATACGGGCGCTGCCTTCAGCTTCCTCGCGCAGGGCGACGGCTGGCAGCGCTGGTTCTTCGTCGTGCTGGCGCTGGTGATCAGTGGCGCACTGGTCGTATGGCTGGCGCGCACCGCACGCCGCGACTGGCGCACGGCGCTCCCGTTGGCCCTGATCGTCGGCGGCGCGCTTGGCAACCTGATCGATCGGCTGCATGCGGCGCAGGTGACCGACTTCATCCAGGTCTACTACCAGCAGTGGAGCTATCCGGTGTTCAACGTGGCCGACTGCGGCATCTCGGTCGGTGCGGTCCTGCTGATCCTGTTCGGTTTCAGGAGCGGCAAGGCCGACGTGCGATAATGCCCGGTGTAGGAGCGCAGGTTCGCGCCTACAGGAATCCGTCCCACTTCTGCGAAACTCCCATGGATATCCTGCTCGCCAATCCCCGCGGCTTCTGCGCCGGCGTCGACCGCGCCATCGCCATCGTCGAGCGTGCGCTGGAGTCCTACGGCGCACCGATCTACGTGCGCCATGAGGTTGTGCACAACCGCTACGTGGTGGAGAAGCTGCGCGCCGACGGCGCCATCTTCGTCGAGGAGCTGCACGAGGTTCCCGATGGCGCCACCGTGATCTTCAGCGCCCACGGCGTATCGCAGGCCGTTCGCGAGGAAGCCGGGCAGCGCGCGCTCAAGGTGTTCGACGCAACCTGCCCGCTGGTCACCAAGGTGCACATGGAGGTCGCGCGCCTGGGGCGCACCGGGCGCAGCGTGGTACTGATCGGCCACGCCGGCCATCCGGAAGTCGAAGGCACCATGGGGCAGTGGAATCCCGCCAACAGCGGCGAGATCCTGCTGGTCGAGTCGGTCGAGGATGTGGCCGGACTCACGCCCCGGTTCCCGCACCAGCTGTCCTATGTCACCCAGACCACGCTCTCGGTGGACGACACCAAGGCAATCATCTCGGCCCTGCGCGCGCGTTTCCCGGATATCGAGGGGCCGCGCAAGGACGACATCTGCTACGCCACGCAGAACCGCCAGGACGCCGTACGCCGGCTGGCCGGAGCGGTCGACCTGGTGCTGGTGGTAGGTTCGGTCAACAGCTCCAACTCCAACCGCCTGCGCGAGCTGGCGGAGAAGCAGGGCGTGCGCGCGTTCCTGATCGACGGCGCCGAGCACATCGACCGTGCCTGGCTCGATGGCGTCACGCGCATCGGCATCACCGCCGGCGCGTCGGCGCCGGACAAGCTGGTGCGCGACGTGATCGCCCGGCTGCAGTCCTGGGGCGCCGGCGAAGTGCGCGAGCTGCAGGGCGAGGCCGAAACGATCACCTTCGCGCTGCCGCGCGAACTGCGCCTGGATGGCGGCAACGTCCCCGCCAGCCTCTGACGCGGGGCGCCTCTGCAAAGAAAAAGCCCGCTCGCGCGGGCTTTTCATGGTGGAGCCTGAAATAGGAATCGAACCTACGACCTATGCATTGCTGGAGAAGTATGTAGGCCGCTCGGCTACTGAAGCGGCCGCGCCCTAAGTACCCGATGGGTGGGCCGACGCGCGGCCCACCGTGAAGCGTCTTATGGGGTGCCCCAGCCGCCCGTGAAACTGGAAAACGCGTATGTATCTCGCGAGGGTGCCGGCATACCGCAGGACGGATGGCTTCCCCAAGGGTGGTTCATCCCCGGATCGTTACACCACTGCGATTGGGTCAGTCCGAGCGGAGCGCGGAAATAAGTCATGTCATAGGTGTAGTCGCCCCACGCGGTCGGGTAGCACGACTCCACCCCGTTGAGCATGTCGCAGCTGATGTACTTGTCACCGCAGCTGAATTGTTCCTCGATTCGGTACGGATTCGACACGTTCAGTGTTCCTGCGTGTTCGGCCACGTTGTTGCAGTAAAGGATCTGTTGCCCGATCACGTGACCGGTACTGCTCAGATAGATCACCGACCGCGCGTACTGCACGGCCGCCATCGAAGCGACGGGTACGGCTAGACCCAGAATCACGAGCGCGAGCAGAGCTATTAGCTTGCCTTTCATGTGCGTCCCTCGTCCTTTGAGCTCCACACGGAGCACCTCAAACGCTATACCTCGCGCGCCAAGCGCAACGGCTTGCGGAACAGAATCAGAAATCGCCTACATGGGGAGCTGGACGCGAGTCACACTCTGCAGAATCGCCGTGCGTGCTGCATAGCGGGTGATCGCCACAGTAGCTGTCCGGTGGCCACGCGACGCGGCCGGTCTCCTCACGCTCGCCACGCTTGTGGCGACGCCTGGCGATAGGGGCCACAAAGGTCGAATTTCCCACCCCGACCAGCAGCGATCGCAGCGGCCTGCGAAACAGTGGGCCGCTGCGTCCGCGTGTTTCTGAGCTAGTCGTCCTGTGGACCGGCCGCCCTGAGCTGCCACTTTAGGCAATCGTTACGCAAAGCCAGAAATGACAAGGGCCTGCGGAGGCGGCAACCTGCGCAAGCCCTTGATTTTACTGGTGCCGGAAATAGGAATCGAACCTACGACCTACGCATTACGAATGCGCCGCTCTACCAACTGAGCTATTCCGGCAAAGAGGCGGGAATTCTACGGATCGATCGGGGTGCACGCAAGCGCATCAGGCGTGGCAAGCTTGGCGACTGCGGTGGATGGCGTATGGATGGAGGGGACGCCGCCCACTACAGTCTCCGGGTCTCCTGCCGTTACAAAAGGAGGCATACCGCCTAGAGCTCGCCAGGGAAAGGGCGCCCAACGGATTCCTCAGCCTTGCCCATAGCCACTGCCAGAGCAAAGCCGCTGCTGCGGGCAGTGTCGATATTGATCCTCTGCCTTTTCCTGGGGAGGGCGTTTGCGGCGGTGCCGCCCGACCAAGCGGCAGCGTTCGACCAGTACGCCGGCCGGCTGGAGCGCGGCGAAATCTCGCCCGACACCCAGGCGGGCGTGCTCGAAGCGCTGGAGCACATGAAAAGCCTGGTGCCGGCGGGCGATGCACGGCGCGAGCTTCGCTACCGCTACATGTATTGCATCCTCGGGCTGGACACCTCACCCGAACAGGCCATCGCGTACGCGGACAAGGGCATCGAGGATGCCCGTCGCCTCGGCTACGTCGAGGCCGAAGTCAACTTCCACTTCTGCCGCGGCGCCAACCAGGAAGCGCTGACCACGCCACGCGATGCGCTGGCCGACTACGACGCCGGCATCACGCTGGCGCGCCAGCACGAAGACCAGCGGCTGGTTGCCGATGGGCTGACCTGGCGCGGCAGCGTGCAATCGCTGCTCGGCGAACATGCCCTGGCGCTGGTGGATTTTCTCGAGGCGCAGAAGTTCTACGCGACCAGCGGTGCGCCGGTCGAGAGCGAGGACAACCTGTTCAACATCGCCGTGGCCTATCGCCGGTTGGGCGAGGAGACGCAGGCGCGCGGGTACCTGGACAAGCTGCTTGTGCTGGGCGAACAGCGACACGATCGCGCGCAGCAACTCGCCGCGCACATGGAGCTGGGCTTCCTCGAAAGCGAAGCCGGCAACCAGCCGGCGGCCGAGCGGCACCTGCGCAAGGCGCTGGCATTGGCGCACGCGGTCGACAGCCGCTCGCGGGGCGCGAGCATCCACCTGGGGCTGGCGCAGGTCGACAATCTGCAAGGTCGTTATCAGGAGGCGCTGAAAGAGCTCGCCCTGGCCAAGCCGGGGTTCGCCCGCATGGGCGACCGTTCCAACCGCGACATGATCCTCCTGCAGACCGCCGAGGCGCACGCGGGGCTGGGCAAGCAGGCCGAGGCTATCGACGAATACAACCAGGCCGAAAAGCTGCTGCAGGAAAGCGGCAACCTGCGCTACCTGGCCGAGTTGCTCGATGCGCGCGCGCGCAGCTACCAGGCGCTCGACCATCTGGATCTCGCGGTGGCGGACCTGCGCCGGCTGGTCACGGTGCACGAGGCGCTGGACCGCAAGGCGCACTCGGACAACGCCACGCTGATGAACTACCAGTTCCAGACCGCCCAGCGCGAGCAGGAAAACCGCCGTCTGGCGGCGGATCGTGCATTGAAGGAGCAGCAACTGGAGTCGCTCGAACGGGTGCGGCACTGGCAGCGCCTGGCGCTGGTGCTCGGCGGCGTGTTGATCGTGTTGCTGTTGTGGCTCGCGGCGCGCCAGTTCCGGCGCTCGCGCAAGCTGCACCGGTTGGCGATGACCGATCCGCTCACCGGGATCGCGAATCGCCGGCACATCGAACAACTGGCCCGGCAGGCGCTCGCCCATGCCGGGGCCAACGGCGAGTCGTTGTGCGTGCTGGTGCTGGACGTGGATCACTTCAAGGGCGTCAACGACGCCTTCGGGCACGCGGTCGGCGACCAGGTGCTGGTGCGCGTCGCCCAGGCCTGCAAGCAGGCGCTGCGCCGCTTCGACATGATCGGCCGGCTGGGTGGCGAGGAATTCCTGGTGGTGCTGCCGGACACCACCCCGGAAGTCGCCCTGCAGATCGCCGAGCGCCTGCGCCGGAAAGTCGAGTCGCTGCCGCTGGCCAATCTGGCCCCCGGACTGCAGATCACCGCCAGCGTCGGCGCGGCCGTGGCCGACCATGACGTCGACGACCTTGCCGAACTGGTTCGGCGCGCCGACAACGCGATGTATCGCGCCAAGGATGCCGGACGCAATCGCGTGGAGGTCGGCAGCCGGGCCCAGATGGTGTGACGCAGGCCGCATCCGCCCAGGGGACGGATGCCGCTCGTCGGGAAAAACCTGCCTTTCGTCCGCCGGGGTCTGGCGGCTGATGCATGGTCGCCTATGCTGGGATCGGCGTGATCCGGAAGGGGGCTGGAATGAATCGTTACGCGCGCAGCCAGCGCGGCGTGTCGCTGGTCGAGGTAATGGTCGCGATCGTCGTGTTCGGCATCGGCATGCTTGGCCTGGCACTGCTGCAGACCAAGGGCGCCCAGTTCACCAAGGAATCGAGTTCGCGTACCAACGCGATCATCCAGGCGCGCAGCCTGGCCGACGCCATGCGTGCCAACCCGCAAGGCGTCGATCCGGCCGACGGCAGCAGTAGCTATTACCTCTACGACGGTTCTGTCGCGCCGGATCCGGCGGCCTGTGCCAGCAACCAGCCGTGCGAGCAGGCCAAGACCGATCTGAAGGAATGGCTGGCCCGGCTCAAGAGCAGCACGATCGGAGCCCAGGGCGCGCCGGCCGCCACGGTGACCCGCGACGCCAAACTCGGCACCTTCACTGTCACCGTGTCCTGGAATGGCCTGGATCTCAACGGTGACAAGCAGCTGACTGCCGCCGACAACGGCACCTTCAGCTTCAGCATGCTGCCATGAGGACTCCACGCATGCGGTCGAACCGTTCCCGCCGATCCGCCGGTTTCTCGCTGGTGGAAATGATGATCGCCATGGTGCTCGGCCTGATCGTGGTCGCCGGCCTGATCCAGGTGCTGCTGGCCAACCGCAAGTCCTACCAGTTGCAGCAGGGCACCAACATCCTGCAGCAGAACATGCGCTTCGCCTCCGACCGCATCGGCTGGTCGCTGCGCATGGCGGATTTCTGGGGCGGCAACCCCGGCAGCGTGGTCACCGGCAGTCCTTCGGTGACGCCGCGCGGCGATTGCAAGAAGGATTGGATCCTGAACACCCGGCAGGGTGTCTATGGCTACGATGGCGGCGCGACTTTCCCGATCGCCGGTTGCGTGGACGACAAGGACTACGTCAAGGGTTCGGACGTGCTGGTCACGCGCTACGTCGACGCCGACGGCATGGACCCGGCTGCCAGTTCGACGATCTCGGCCGAGCCCAAGCAGGTGTACCTGGTATCGGCCATCGGCCAGCAGGCCGCGCTGTTCGTGGGCAGCGACAGCGTGCCGACCACTCCGCCGGCATCCGCGATCGGCCGCTACGTCTATCCCTACCGCCTGGACATGTACTACTTGCGCCCCTGCAGCGATCCCGACGGCGGTACCGATACGTCCCACTGCGACGCAGGCGATGACGATGGCAACCCTATCCCGACGCTGATGCGCATGCGCCTGGACAGCACTGGCAACCTCACCGAGGAGCCGCTGGTGGAAGGGATCGAGCAGTTGCAGTTCCGCTACGGCATTACCGGCACCGACATGAGCCAGATCGTGCCCACGGCCTACGAGGACGCCAGCACCGTGGCGGCCGACGAATGGTCGCGGGTCATCACGGTCGACGTGGGCCTGGTGGCCGTATCGCAGCAGCGCGACATGTCGATGCCGCACACCGGCACGTTCCGTGTGGGCAATTGCACCTACAAGGTCGACGATGGCTCGACCACGACGACCGGCTGCGCGAGTTTCTCGGTGGCCGGGACCAAGCCCTGGCAATTCGCCCGTACGCCGCTGACCCAGGTGGTGCAGCTGCGCAACCGCACCCGCATGCTGGTGGCTTCCCGATGAACATGCACATGACCCGCTCCCGCCAGCGCGGCATCGCGCTCTTCGTCGGCCTCGTCTTTCTGGTGGTGCTCTCGCTGGTGGCGGTCATCGCCATGCGCGGCACTTTGATGGAAATGCGCCTGGTGACCAACGTGGCCCGCCATCAGCAGGCGTTCGAGGCTTCGGAGACGCTGCGCTCCGTCCCGATCTCCGTGTTCGACGAGCATGTCTTCCAGCGAGGCTGGCCCGAGCAGCTCGGCGGCACGTTGCCGGACGATGACTTCGACTTCCAGCTGGCCAACCAGATGCTGACTGTCTTCAAGAACGGCCTGCAGAAGAACTGCGCCGGCGACGTGGATCTGTTCTACGGCAACCTGGAGCCGGGCTGCGGCGGGCTCGATGCCGAGAACCGCTACGACACCAACACCTGGCACCCGGACGCGATCCTGTCGATGTGCGACGTGACCAGCACCGGGTGTTCGCGCGACATCACCGCCACGGTCTCGATCGTGCCCGACGGCACGGTGCTCGCCGAAGGCTCCGGCGGCGCCCAGGCGGCCGGCTACCGCGGTATCGGCGGTGGCGCCGCGGCCGGTGGCGGCAGCATGTATTTCGAAGTGATGAGCGTTGGCACCGTGCCGGGGGACGGCCGTGCCGTCACCATGGCCCAGTACCGCCAATCGATCCGCAACTGAAGCAATAGGGAAACATCCCATGCGAACCCTCCACGCATCCTTGCGCACGATCGCGGCGCTGTTCCTCATCACGCTGACGGCGGGCATCAGCGTCGTGCCGGTGGCGCGCGCGGGCAGCGGCTCAGGCGGAAGCGGCAGCGGTGGCGGCACCACTTCCACGCCGGTAGGGCTGGACGCGCCGATTTCGACCACCAGCAACGGCGACAAGTCAAACGCCGACAACTACACCGCTTACCCGCTGCTCAACGTCGGCGCCGTCCCGCCGCTGGTGATGCTGGTGATGTCGCGCGACGAGCAGCTCTACATCAAGGCCTATACCGACTACACCGACCTGAACAACGACGGCGTGGTCGATATCACCTACCAGGACAAGTTCGATTACTCCGGTTACTTCGATCCCAACCTCTGCTACGGGTACGGCAGCGGCCAGTTCAAGGCCTCCGCGGCGGCCACGGATGCCAATGGCAACGGCAAGGCGCACGAGTGCGACGGCAAGACCTGGAGCGGCAACTTCCTGAACTGGGCCGCGATGAGCCGTATCGACGTGTTGCGCTACGTGCTGTACGGCGGCAACCGGTCCACCGACGATGCCGACAGGACGGTGCTGGAACGCGCCTACATCCCCAGCGACCTGCACGCCTGGTCGAAGGTATACCTGGGTACCGACGTCAATTCGTTCACGCCGTTCACTACCTCGGACACCAGCAGCAACGGCCTGTCGATGTGCAACGTGACGCCGACCCTCACCGGCGCGCCGCAGTTGCGCGTGGCCAAGGGCGCGTATTCGGAGTGGGCCTCGACCGCCCGTGAGCAGTGCCGCTGGCGCGAGGACATCACCCAGAGCGGCGCGGACATCAACAAGTCCGATTCGCCCTCCAAGACCAGCGACGGCCTGGGCAACTACGTCTACACCGTGCGCGTGGAAGTCTGCGATCCCAGCAGCAGCGCGGTGCGCGAAAGCTTCTGCAAGGCGTACGTCGAAACCAAGAGCGACGGCACCACGGCAACCCACTACAAGCCCTACGGGCTGCTGCAGCGCTACGGTCAGAATGGCGAGATGCGCTTCGGCCTGATCACCGGCACCTACAGCGCGCCCCGTGCGGGCGGCATGCTGCGCCGGAACATCGGCCTGCTGGCCGGCAACGTGCCCGGTACCGCGTGCTCCAACACTGCCGGCAAGGTCGACGAGATCAACCTGCAGACGGGACAGTTCTGCAACCAGGCGGACGGCAACGAAGGCATCATCAATACGCTCCGGCGCTTCCGCCTCACCTCGTGGGATCCGTCCAACGACGTCTACTCCGACTGCAACACCTACGGCATCCTGCAGCGCGACGTGAAGGGTGCCAACGGCCACCTGCTCGATCCGGATGGCGCCAGCGGCAACACCACGGCATACAACTGCAAGGATTCGGGCAACCCGCTCGCCGAGATGTATGCCGAAGCCCTGCGCTACATCAAGGGCAAGTCCGCGACCAGTACGTTCAACGTCAGTGATGCGAGCATCATCACCGGCCTGCCGCGGGCGAGCTGGCTCGATCCCTACCGCGACCCCAGCCAGGGCGGCAACGCCTACTGCGCCAACTGCAGCATCGTGCTGATCTCCACGGGTCTGAACTCGTTCGACAGTGACCAGATTCCCACGGTCGAGGGCCTGCCCAAGCAGGCGAACGCGGCCACTACCGACGTGGGCATCAACGAGGATCTTTCCGGTGCGCTGAGCGGCAAACCGCCCAAGTACCTGGTCGGCCGCGTGGGCGCGCTTACGTCCACGACCTACCAGGACGTCTGCACGCCGAAATTCATCGCCGATCTTTCGACCACCTTCGGCATCTGCCCGGACATCCCTTCGCTGGAGGGCGGCTATCAACTCGCTGGTCTGGCCTACGAGGCCTGGACCAACGACATGCGCCCGGACCTTCGTCCGTCCAAACCCGGCAAGACCAAGGTGCAGACCTACGCGATCGCGCTGGCCGAAACCCTGCCGACCTTCCAGATCAGCGTGCGCGCCAGTGCCAGCACGACCGACCTGATCACCATCACGCCGGCCTGCCAAGCGAACAACGACGGTTCGGCCAGCCTCAACAGTGCCAACGGCTGGCGCAGCTGCTACCTGGGCAACCTGACGATCGGTACCCGGACCTCGACCACGCTCTCGCAGAGCGATTGGCTCAGAGTAGTGAGCAACCAGTCACCCAAGAACGCAGGTAGCTGCGGCGGTTCCAGCGCGCCCTGTCACGTGTTTGGCCTGCCGTACACACTCGACGCCAATGGCGAACCGATCAGCGGCAGCTTCACCATCACCTGGGAAGATTCCCAGTGGGGTAACGACCACGATAATGACGTGGTCGAGATGCTGACCTTCTGCAAGGGCAGCGGCTGCAGCTACGACGGCAACAAGGACGGCACGGCCGACATCTGCGAAGGGACCACGTCGAACGCCTGCAACAACGTCAAGTCGACCCAGGAAAGCCAGATCCTGGTCCGTACTGAGTCGCTGTCGGCCTATGCAGGCAACGCGTTGCAGGTTGGCTACACGACCGCCGGCGCCTTCAACAGCGGCAATCAGGACGTGAGCGGCGTGAAGTTCACCGTGCTGCGTCCGGGCAATACCAATGGCAGCCTGCTGTTCGGCGATTACGGCGGTGCGCGCAGTTGGACGCAGCCTTCCGTGGAGAAGTACAGCACCGGTCCGGCCGAACAGCTTCCGTTGGAGAACCCGCTGTTCTTCGCGGCCAAGTACGGCGGCTTCGCCGACCAGAACGCCGACAACAAGCCCGACCGTGCCGATTCGGCTGAATGGGACGCCATCGTCAACGACACGGGCGCGGCCGGACAGGACGGCATTCCCGACAACTACTTCCTGGTGCGCAACCCGGCACAGCTTTCCGATCGCCTGTCGCGCACGTTCGACGCCATCCTCAAGCGCGCCGGCTCCGGTACGGCCGCGGCGGTGGTGGCCAACAGCGCCAAGGGCGTGGGCCTGGTCTACCAGGCGCTCTACCAGGCCGAGCGCAAGGACGCCAACGAGCGCGCAGCCGACTGGAACGGCACGCTCAACGGCCTGTGGACCGACAGCTTCGGCCGGCTCCGCGAGAACGGCAACGGTCTCTCCAGCGGCGTGGCCACGCTCGATGGCTACGACGTCGACCCGGTGATCGAGTTCTACTACGACCCCAACGACGGGCAGACCAAGTTCCACCGGGAAATCATGCCCGGTAGCGCCGACGGCTCGCCGGTGACGATCTTCGACAAGACCAAGGCCACCATCACCGATCACGGACTCGATGAGTTGAGGACCGTCTGGAGCGCGCAGGAGCAGCTGTGGGCCACCGGGTTCAACACCGGCGTGAACACCACCGACCTCACCAGCAGCAACCGCAGCTACACCGGGTTGACCAGCGGCGGGCGCTACATCTTCACCTGGATCGACGCCGATCACGACGGCGTGGTCGATGCCAACGAGCAGCAGCCGTTCGTGTTCAGCGGCACCAGCGCGGGCAGCGGTTTCTACGGCAGTCAGAGCACCAGCAAATCCGGTGGCACCACGACCACGACCAGCACCGGCAATTTCCGCTACCTCAACACGGCCGACCCTTCGGTGGCCAAGCGCATCGTGGCCTGGATCCGCGGTTACGAAGTGGCCGACAAGGACAGTCAGGGCACCGCGCTGTGGCGCTCGCGCACGGTCGACTACAACAACGACGGCACGCTGCGCACCCTGCGTTTGGGTGACATCGTGGACTCGACGCCGGTGGTGGTGGGTACCCCGTCCGAGGCGTTCGACCTGCTGTACGGCGATACCAGCTACGGCACGTTCCGCGACCACTACCGCAGCCGCCGCCAGGTGGTGTACGTAGGCGCCAATGACGGCATGCTGCACGCCTTCAACGGCGGCTTCTACAACGCGAAGGAGCAGAAGCTGCAGCTGACCCCGACCGACACCACCCAGACGGTGACGGCCGATCCACTGGGCGGCGAGCTGTGGGCCTATGTGCCGGGCAACCTGCTGCCGCACCTGCGCTGGCTGGCCGACCCCGACTACAAGCACAACTTCTACGTCGACGGCAGCCCGATCGCCCAGGACGTGAAGGTGTTTGCCGACGACACCGACCATCCGGACGGCTGGGGCACCATCCTGATCGTGCCGTTCCGCTTCGGTGGCGGTCCGATCTCGGTCAATACCGCGACCGACAGCACCACGGCCACGCAGAACTCTTTCTCTGCCTACGTCGTGCTGGACGTGACCAACCCGGAGAAGGCGCCAGTGTTGTTGGCCGAGCTGACCAATACCACGCTCTCGGGTACCGACCTCAAGTGCGGTACGAGTGCTGCCGTGCCGTCGTGTGCGGACATCACCAAGGTGGTCGACACGTACACCTCGTCGATCCCCGCGGCAGCGATCTTCCGCGACAACACCTCCGGCAGCCCGAACAAGTTCTTCCTCTTCACCGGTTCGGGCACGACGGACAACGGCGGCGTGGGCAAAACCGAGGGCGGCAACGCCGTGGCGACCACGTCTCTGAAGATCCGTGCCTACGACCTGGAAGACCTGACGTCCACAATGCGTTCGTCCACGCCGGCAAAGACCTTCGACCTGGCCACCATCGGCGCGACGACTGCCGAACCGACCCCGGGCGTCAAGAGTTTCGCGGGCGACCTGATCGCCTCGGACTACAACCTGGACGGCCGTTCGGAAGGGCTCTACTTCGGCAGCGTGCAGGACCAGGGGGCCAACGACTTCGGCGGTTCGCTATGGAAGCTGAGCTTCATTAGTGACGGCAAACCCGATCCGGACCCGGACAACTGGATGCCGCAGCGAGTCATTTCGGACCTGGACCTGCCGATCACCGTCCGCCCGACGGTAGGCCGAAACGACCGCGGCGCGCCCATGGTGTTCTTCGGCACCGGGCGTGCCTACACCAAGACCGATCTGGCCTCGACTGCGCAGCAGAAAATCGTGGGACTCATCGACACGTCATTGCTGTCTGCCAGTGACCGGCAGTGCGATAGCGGCAAGACCAGCGGTTTGTGCGACAACTTGCCGTTGGCGATGTCCGACCTGCTGGATGTCACCGGCATCAAGGTGTTCACCGACGACTCGGTGAGCGGCGCAACCGACGACAGCGGCACCAACATCGACACGTTCGACAAGCTGTTGGGCAGCTTCGATTCGGTCAATCGCCTGGGCTGGTACCAGGAGCTGACCGCGCCGACCACCACCACCGACAAGACGCCGGCCGAGCGTGTGGTCAGCGCACAGGGCCTTCTCGGCGGCGTGTTGCTCACCACCACGTTCTTCCCGGGCACGGACACCTGTACCGACGTGGGCCGCGGCGCGCTCTATGGCCTCAACTACAAGAGTGGTACGGCAAGCCCGACGGAACAGTTCTTCGGCACCACACCCAGTGGTGGGAAGGATGCAGTGAACAAGTCCACCGACCTGGGGCCGGGCCTGCCGGCGCCGCCGAGCCTGCACGTAGGCGAAGGCACCGGTAAGAGTAAGTTGACCGCCTGCGTACAGACGTCCACGGGCGCGATCATCTGCAAGGAGATCACCACCCTCAAGTCGGTGCTCAGCAGCGAGGTATCCTGGCATGAACCGCTGGACAAATAAGGAGCGCCGCATGCGCAGGCAGCAGGGTTTTACGCTGATGGAGATGATGATCGTGCTGGTCATCATCGCGATCCTGGCGTCCATCGCGGTTCCGTCCTACCGCAGGTACGCGGTGCGTTCCCACCGCGTCGACGCGCAACGTGCGGTGACCGACCTGGCCGCCAGGCAGGAGCGTTACCTGTACAGCAACAACGCGTATACCGACGACCTGACCCAACTGGGTGCCAACAGTTCCATCGCGGGCACCTACTACACGGTGGAAGTCGACCCAGCCAGTACCTCGAGCACGACCTTCAAGATCGTGGCCAGTGCCACCGGAACGCAGAAGAGGGACGACGCGCAGTGCCAGACGTTCACGCTGGACCAGGCGGGGCGACAGGGGTCGACCGGTACCACCGCCAACGACCCGGCATGCTGGGGACGCTGAGCATGGTTCGCGCCAGGCTTCTGATCGGCTGTGTGGCCGCGTCGCTGTGCCTCGCCGCCGTGGCGCAGGACGGCACCTACTACAAGTGGACCGACGCCAGCGGCACGGTCCACTTCAGCGCCTCGCCGCCGCCGGGCCACAAGGCCAAAGCGCTTGTGCTCGAGGGACAGGAGGGCAGCCAGGCTGCCCCGGCACCGCCGCCGCCGGACGTGCCTACCGAGCCTTCGGCAGAGCTTGAAAAGGCGCAGGCGGCCTACCGCCAGCACTCGTGCGAAGCCGCCCGCAATGACCTGAAACTGCTGGAACAGAACCGCATGGTGGTAAGCGGTGGCAGTCCGGACGCGGCCACCAAGCTTGACGCCGAACAGCGTGGGCAAGCCAAGCTGCGCGCCCGGCAGCGAATTTCACAGTTCTGCGGTGCGGGGAGCAAACCATGAGCATGCAGGCATCCAGGGCGGCACGCGGCTTCAGCCTGATCGAGCTGATGGTCGCCATCGTCGTGCTCGCCATCCTGACGAGCATCGCGCTGCCCAACTTTCGCAGCTTCGCGCGGCGCAATGCGGTCACGTCGCAGTCCAATGCGATCCTGGCCGACCTGCAGTACGCCCGCAACGACGCCATCACGCGGCGGGTGGTCACGGAAATCTGCGGCAGCACGGACGGCACCGCCTGCACCGGCTCCAACGCGTTCGAGGGGGGGTGGGTGGTCTATCGCGAGACCGCACCGGGGCCGACCGCCACGTTCAGCGCGGCGGACGAGGTGCAACGCGTCACGCAGGCCCAGTCAGGCATCAGCATCCTCCTGGTCGACGACACCGGCGCGGCGGTAGACGACGTCGGTTTCAACCAGCAAGGGTCGGTGGTGGGTGACCAGCCACTGCATTTCCTGATCTGCTCCAAGTCCGGAGACGACACCGTCGGAGAGAGCACGCAGGCCGTGCCCGGCTCTGAACTGCTGTTGTCTTCGTCCGGCCGGGCCACGATCCGTCCGATCGCCGTCGGAGGCAGTTGCGGCGGCTGACAGGTGTTCGGGAGCACCTAAAGAAAAACCCGGCGCGAGGCCGGGTTTTTTTTATGCGTGGTGGGCGATGCAAGGATCGAACTTGCGACACCTGCCGTGTGAAGGCAGTGCTCTACCGCTGAGCTAATCGCCCGCCGAGAGCGCGCAACTATACGGGGGCTTGCAGGTGTGGTCAATGGCCACGTCGAACCAAGGCGGCGTTGGTTAGAATGCCCGCCTTTCAGGCAGGCGCCGATCCCATGGACCTTTTCGCTCCCATCCTGCACGCGCTGCAGCATTTCCAACTGACGCCATGGAAGCTGGTCGGTTTCGTCGGCACCTTCATGTTCACCAGCCGCTGGTTCGTGCAGCTGTATTACACGCGCAAGTACAAGCGGGTGGTGATGCCCCTGGCGTTCTGGTGGCTGTCGGTATTCGGGAGTGCGCTGCTGCTTGCCTACTTCACGGTCGGCAAGAACGACTCGGTGGGCATTCTTTCCAATTTCTTCCCCGTGTTCGTCTCGGTCTACAACCTGGTGGTGCACTTGCGCCAGCGCAGGCACGGAATCGCGGAAGGAACCTGACGTACCGGGCTCCGCGCATCATCGCGCACGGGTCCCATCGGCGCGGTAGGCCTGCACCCTGGACCGGGTCCCGGTAGCACCCACCCTGTGTGCGACCGCCATGCGCGGCCGTTCGCCGGGACACCGCGGTCGCGCCCAAAACGCGCCTGCAAAGGCCTAATCGGGATCGTAGTCGAGGTTGGGGGCGAGCCAGCGTTCGGCTTCGGCGCGGCTCCAACCCTTGCGACTGGCGTAATCCTCGATCTGTTCGCGGGTCAGGCGGCCTACCACGAAGTACTGGCTGCCCGGATGGGAGAAATACCAGCCCGAGACGGCCGCGGCCGGGTACATCGAGAAGCCCTCGGTGAGTTCGATGCCGGCGTTGGCCTGGGCGTCGAGCAGGCGGAACAGGGTGGTCTTCTCGGTGTGGTCGGGGCAGGCGGGGTAACCCGGCGCCGGTCGGATGCCCTGGTACTTCTCGGCGATCAAAGCCTGGTTGTCCAGCGATTCATCGCACGCGTAGCCCCAGAACTCGCGGCGCACGCGTTCGTGCATGCGCTCGGCGAACGCTTCCGCGAGGCGGTCGGCCAGGGCTTTGAGGATGATCGAGGAATAGTCGTCGTGTTCGGCATGGAAGCGTTGCAGGTGTGGCTCGATGCCGAGCCCCGCGGTGACGGCGAAGCCGCCGATCCAGTCGCGCTTGCCATACGTGCCAGGGGCGATGAAATCGGACAGGCAGAGGTTCGGGCGTTCGACGGGTTTGTCCGCCTGCTGGCGCAAGTGGTGCAGCATGACCGACTGGCCCATCTCTCCCGTCGGAGACGGGCGAAGTTCGATGTCGTCACCTACGCTGGCGGCAGGCCAGAAGCCGATGACGGCGCGGGCGGTCAGCCACTTCTCCGCGACGACGCGGTCGAGCATCTTCTGCGCGTCGTTGAACAGCTCGGTCGCCTGCGGGCCGACTACCTCGTCGGTGAGGATCGCCGGGTAGTGACCGGCGAGTTCCCACGCCTGGAAGAACGGCGTCCAGTCGATGTAGCCGCGCAGTTCGGCCAAGTCGTAATCGTCGAACACGGTGAGGCCGGGCCTGGCCGGTTGCGGCGGGTCATAGGCGGCCCAGTCGCAGGTGAAGCGCTGCGCGCGGGCCTTCTCCAGTGGCACCAGCTGCTTGCCGGGCCCGCGATGGCGATGGCGTTCGCGCACCTCGGCGTACTCGGCGCGGACCTTGGCCATGAAGCTGTCCACCAGTTCCTTGCTCACCAGCGATTGCGCCACGCCCACCGCGCGCGAGGCGTCCTTCACCCACACGGTCGGCGCCTTGTAATGCGGCTCGATCTTCAGCGCGGTATGCGCGCGCGAGGTGGTGGCGCCGCCGATCAGCAAGGGCACGGTGAAGCCCTGGCGCTGCATCTCGCGGGCGACGTGGCCCATCTCCTCCAGCGAAGGGGTAATCAGGCCCGATAGGCCGATCATGTCGGCCTTCTCGGCGATGGCGGTTTCCAGGATCTTCTGCGCGGGCACCATCACGCCCAGGTCGATCACGTCGAAGTTGTTGCAGCGGAGCACCACACCGACGATGTTCTTGCCGATGTCGTGCACGTCGCCCTTGACCGTGGCCATCACGATCTTGCCGTTGTTCTTGCCGGTGTCGCCGGTGCGCGCCTTTTCCTCCTCGATGTAGGGCAGCAGGTAGGCCACCGCCTTCTTCATCACGCGGGCGGACTTGACCACCTGCGGCAGGAACATCTTGCCGGCGCCGAAGAGGTCGCCGACCACGTTCATGCCGTCCATCAGCGGACCCTCGATGACATCGAGCGGGCGCGTGCATTGCTGGCGCGCCTCCTCGGTGTCTTCCACCACGAACTGGTCGATGCCGTGGACGAGTGCGTGGCTGAGCCGTTCGCGCACGGGCCTGTCGCGCCAGGCGAGGTTCTCGACGACGGCCTCGCCTTTTTTCTTCTTGTAGTTGTCGGCGACGTCCAGCAATCGTTCGGTGGCATCGGCGCGGCGATTGAGCACGACGTCTTCCACGCGCTCGCGCAACACCGGATCGAGATCGTCGTAGATCGCCAGCGCGCCGGCGTTGACGATGCCCATGTCCATGCCGGCCTTGATCGCGTGGTACAGGAACACCGAGTGGATCGCTTCGCGCACCGTATCGTTGCCCCGGAAGGAGAACGACACGTTGGAAACGCCGCCGGAAACGTGACTGGCCGGAAAGCGCCTCTTCAGCTCGCGGGTGGCCTCGATGAAGTCCACCGCATAGTTGTTGTGCTCCTCGATGCCGGTGGCGATGGCGAAGATGTTGGGATCGAAAATGATGTCTTCGGGAGGAAAGTCGAGCTGCCCGGTGAGCAGTTGGTACGCGCGCGCGCAGATGGCCACCTTGCGCTCGGCGGTGTCGGCCTGGCCTTCCTCGTCGAAAGCCATGACCACTGCGGCCGCACCGTACTGGCGCACCTTGCGGGCCTGCTCCAGGAACGCTTCCTCTCCCTCCTTCATCGAGATCGAGTTGACGATGCCCTTGCCCTGCAGGCAGCGCAGGCCGGCCTCGATCACGCTCCACTTGGAGGAGTCGACCATCACCGGCACGCGGGCGATGTCGGGCTCGGCGGCGATCAGGTTGAGGAAGCGCACCATCGCCGCCTCCGAATCGATCAGGCCCTCGTCCATGTTGACGTCGATGATCTGCGCGCCGTTGGCGACCTGCTGGCGCGCGACTTCCACCGCTTCTTCGTAACGGTCTTCCTTGATCAGCTTCTTGAACTGCGCCGAGCCGGTGACGTTGGTGCGCTCGCCGACGTTGACGAAGAGCAGGTCGGGAGTGATGACCAGCGGTTCGAGGCCGGAGAGACGGGTGTGGCGGATGGTGGTCATGCGTTTGCGTTGGCCTCCTCTCCGGCGTGGGGAGAGGATCGATGTGAGGGGACGGGGCTTGCGGAGAACTGCAAAAGAGCGGACGTGGATGCGGGCTTTTTGCTGGAGCGGCCCCTCACCCCGACCGTCTCCCCGGAGGGGAGAGGCAATGGGTAGGCGGCGCTCATGCCGCCTCCTGCACGGCACCGGGCAACCTGCGCGGCGCACAGTCACGCACCGCCTCGGCGATCGCCGCGATGTGCGCCGGCGTGGTGCCGCAGCAGCCGCCGACCAGGTTGAGCAGGCCGTCGCGCGCGAACCCGGCGACGACGCTGGCCATCTGCGCGGGCGTCTCGTCGTATTCGGCGAAGGCGTTGGGCAGGCCGGCGTTGGGATGGGTGCTGACGTAGCACTCGGCGATGTCGGCCAGGGTCTGCACGTGCGGGCGCAGGTCGGCGGCGCCGAGCGCGCAGTTCAGGCCCACGGCGAGGGGGCGGGCGTGGGCGATCGAATAGTAGAAAGCCTCGGCGGTCTGGCCCGAGAGCGTGCGGCCGGAGCGGTCGGTGATGGTGCCGGAGACCATGATCGGCACGCGCGCACCGCGTTCGATGAAGAGCTCGGACAGGGCGAACAGCGCAGCCTTGGCGTTGAGCGTGTCGAAGATGGTTTCCACCATCACGACGTCGGCGCCACCGTCGATCAGGCCGGCGGCGGATTCGCGGTAATTGGCCGCAAGCTCCTCGAATGTGACGTTGCGGAAGCCCGGGTCGTTGACGTCCGGCGAGAGCGACGCGGTACGGCTGGTCGGCCCGAGCACGCCGATGACGAAGCGGGGCCGGTCCGGCGTTTTCAGGGTCCAGGCATCGCAGGCGGTGCGCGCCAGCCGTGCGCCTTCGAGGTTCAATTCGTAGGCGAGGTGCTCGAGGTGGTAATCGGCCTGGCTGATGCGGGTGGAATTGAACGTGTTGGTCTCGAGCAGGTCCGCGCCGGCATCGAGATAGGCCTCGTGCACGCCACGGATCAGCTCCGGGCGGGTAAGCGAGAGCAGGTCGTTGTTGCCCTTGAGGTCGCAGCTGCCGGGGTGCGAGTGGTCGTGCTGGTCGTCATGCCCATGCGCGAAGCGCTCGCCGCGGAAGCCGGACTCGTCCAGCGCATGGCCCTGCAACATGGTGCCCATGGCGCCGTCGAGGATCAGGATGCGCTCGCGCAGCGCCCGTTCGAGTTGGGCGACGCGATCGGGATGGAGCCAGGGCAGGGTGGACATGGTGTTTTCTCGGCTGTGCGGGCATGAGGCGGGCCCCCTCATTCGCCCTTTGGCACCTTCCCCCGCGCGCGGGGGAAGGATCGATTACGGCTTGCGCGCCAGCAGGCTGATCACTTCGAAGTGCGGCGCCTTGCGCTCCCGGCTCAGGCGCACGCAGCTGGACACGCTCAGGCCGGCGTCGGTGGCCAGACCCGACAGCTCCTCGCTCGTGAAGCCGAGGTTGCGGTGGTCGAACGGCTCGACCGCGGTGCGATGGTCGTGCTTGCCCAACGTCACCGCCAGCAAACGGCCACCGCTGCGGAGCAGGCGCGCCGCCTCGGCCACGGCCTGGGACGGGCGTTCGGCATAGGTCAGTGCGTGCAGCATCAGCACCAGGTCGAAGCGACGCTTGCCCAGGTCCAGCGCGTGCATGTCTCCCTCGCGCACTTCCACGTTCGAAAAGGCCTTCAGACGTTGTGCGGCCGCGGCAACCACGCGGTCGCTCGAATCCACGCAGACGATCGAGCGCGCGTGCGGGGCCAGCAACTCGGCGGTGATGCCGTCGCCCGAGGCGATGTCCAGTACGTCGCCGGTTTCCAGCAGCTGCAGCAGCGAGCGGGCAAGGGTTTCCCAGGTGCGGCCGGGCGAGTAGTGGCGTTCCATGTCGCCGGCGACGGTATCGGCCCAGCCTTCCGCACGGGCGCGATTGGCCAGCACGGATGGCAGGCGGGCAGCGTCCTCGCGCAACAGGGCATCGTCGATGCTCTCGCGCAGCGAGTGGAGCAGGGCGTGCTGGTGCGAGTCGCCCTCGTTATTGGCGCGGTAGTAGGCCGACACGCCGGCGCGGCGATCGCGCACGAGCTCGGCTTCCTTGAGTTTGGCCAGGTGCGTGGACACGCGCGGCTGGGCCAGGTGCAGCACCTGCGCCAGCTCGGCCACGGTCAGTTCCTCGCGCTCCAGCAATGCCAGCAGCCGCACGCGGGTGGGATCGGCCAGCAGGCGCAGGACGCCGGAGGCGGTCGCCAGATCCATTTTCATCCTTTCATCGCGATGCGAAGATGGATAGGCTAGGCGGCGGTGGCGTGGGCGTCAAGCGTGACCCCACCCTACGGGCGCGCATGAGGGTCGGTTAAACTAGCGGGCTTCGCCAAGCCTTGGAGCCGCCCCATGGATTTCCGTTTCACCGAAGACCAGCTCTCGATCCAGTCGATCGCCCGCGATTTCGCGCAGAAGCGCATCGCGCCGGTGGCCGCCGAGCTGGATGCCAAGGGTGAGTTCCCGCTGCAGAACATCCAGGAAATGGGCCAGCTCGGCCTGATGGGCATCGAAGTGCCGACCGAATATGGCGGCGCGGGCATGGACCCGATCGCCTACGTGCTGGCGATGATCGAGATCGCCGCGGCCGATGCGGCCACCTCGACCATCATGTCGGTCAACAACTCGCTGTTCTGCAACGGCATCCTCAAGCACGGCAGCGAGGAACAGAAGCAGACCTTCGTGCGCGCCATCGCCTCCGGCGAGGCGATCGGCGCCTACGCGCTGACCGAGCCGCAGTCCGGTTCGGATGCCTCGGCCATGCACACGCGTGCGACCAGGAACGCCGATGGCGACTGGGTGATCAACGGCAAGAAGAGCTGGATCACGTCCGGTCCGGTGGCGCGCTACATCGTGCTGTTCGCGATCACCACGCCGGGGATCGGCGCCAAGGGCGTGTCGGCGTTCATCATCGACACCAAGCGGCCGGGCTTCCACGCCGGCAAGACCGAGCCCAAGCTCGGCATCCGCGCCTCGGCGACCTGCGAGATCGAATTCAACGATTACGTGTGCCCGAAGGAAAACCTGCTGGGCGAGGAAGGCAAGGGTTTCGCCATTGCGATGGGCGTGCTGGACGCCGGCCGCATCGGCATCGCCTCGCAGGCGGTGGGCATTGCCCGTGCCGCGTACGAGGCCACGCTGCAGTGGTCGCGCGACCGCAAGGCATTCGGCGCGCCGATCGGCACGTTCCAGATGACCCAGGCCAAGATCGCCGACATGAAGTGCAAGCTGGACGCGGCCACGCTGCTTACCCTGCGCGCGGCGTGGGCCAAGGGCGAGACGGAGAAGAACGGCGGGCGCTTCGGCACCGAGGCGGCGATCGCCAAGCTCACCGCTTCGGAAGCGGCGATGTGGATCAGCCACCAGGCGGTGCAGATCCACGGTGGCATGGGCTACTCGAAGGAGATGCCGCTGGAGCGCTACTTCCGCGACGCCAAGATCACCGAGATCTACGAGGGCACCAGCGAGATCCAGCGCATCGTGATCGCCCGCAACGAAACCGGCCTGCGCTGAGCGTTCTGCTCCGTCTCCAGTGGGGAGATGGCTGGGGTGAGGGCGGGCCTCGCGGGGAAGTCGACAGAGATACCCTTCGTAAGGGTTGCCCCCTGCAAACCAGCCGTTTCGTCTAGCCAAAAAAAGCCCGGGCATTGCCCGGGCTTTTTCGTCTTGGCCCGAGGCGAGCCCCGGCCCCCCATCCCGACCCTCTCCCCGGAGAGGGGAGAGGGAGCGGGCGGCTAATGCCCGCGACGTGGATCGGAATCGAATGTATGCGGCCCGTGGCCGATCCCCGGCTGCGCGGGACCGTCGCCATCGAGCGTGTCGCCAAGCAGGCGACGCACCACCACGTAAAACACCGGGATCAGCAGAACACCCAGGAACGTGGCGAACAGCATGCCGCCGACTACGCCGGTGCCGATCGCATGCCGTGCGTTCGCGCCGGCGCCGCTGGAGATGAACAGCGGGAACACACCCAGGATGAAAGCCAGCGAGGTCATCAGGATCGGGCGCAGTCGCAGGCGTGCCGCCTCGATCACGCCCTCGCGCAACGTGCGGCCGTGCGCTTGCTGCTCGACCGCGAACTCCACGATCAGGATCGCGTTCTTCGCCGCCAGGCCGATCACCGTGATCAGGCCCACCTTGAAGTAGATGTCGTTGGGCAGCCCGCGCAACAGCGTGAACACCACCGCGCCCAGGAGGCCCAGCGGCAGCACCAGCAGCACCGAGACCGGGATCGACCAGCTCTCGTAGAGCGCCGCCAACGCCAGGAACACGATCACGATCGACAGCACCATCAGCAGCGTGGCGGCGTTGCCGGAAAGGATTTCCTGGTAGGACTGGCCGGTCCAGTCGAAGCCGTAACCCTGCGGCAGGTCGTTGGTGACGATCTTCTCCATCTCGGTCATCGCCTCGCCCGACGCATGCCCTGGCGTCGGCGAGCCGACGATCTCGACCGCGGCGTAACCGTTGTAGCGGTTCAGCGAGGGCGAGCCCATCTGCCAGTCGGCGTGCACCACGTTCGACAGCGGGATCATCTCCGGCGTGCCCGCGGCCGTGGCCTGCGTACTGCTCGGGGTGAAGAAGTGCTGCAGCGCGTCCGGGCTCATGCGATAGGCCGCGTCGGCCTGCATGATCACGCGCTTGACGCGCCCGCCGTAGGTGAAGTCGTTGACGTACACCGGCGCCAGCATCAGGCCAACCGCGTTGTAGATGTCGCCCACCGACAGGCCCATCGACTGTGCCTGCACGCGGTCCACGTCCAGGTGCAACTGCGGCGCGTCTTCAAGCGCATTGGGGCGCACGCCGGTCAGCACCGGATCCTGGCTGGCCTTGCCCAGCAGCGTGTTGCGCGCCTGCGTGAGCGCTTCGCGCCCCGCGCCGCTGCGATCCTGCAGGTACATGTCGAAGCCGCCGAACTGGCCCAGGCCCTGCACCGTCGGGATGTTGACCACGAAGATGCGTGCGTCGTGGATCTGGAACAACGACATGTTCGCCCGCTGGATGAATTCCGCGGCGGTGACGTCACGCTCGGCCCAGTCCTTGAGCTTGATGAAGGCCATGCCGGCGTTCTCGCCGGAACCGATGAAGCTGAAGCCGGCGACCTGCAGTACGGTGTCGACCGCGGGATCCTTTTTCAGGACCTTCAGCATGTCGGCCATCACCTCTTCGGTGCGTTGGCGAGTAGCTCCCGGCGGCAGCTGGATGATCGACATCGCGTAACCCTGGTCCTCCTCGGGCAGGAAGCTGCCGGGCAGGCGGGTGTACAGGAAGCCGGCCAGCACCGCGACCAGCACGAACACGAACATCCAGCGCGGCGCGTGCCGCACGGCGCCGCCGACGTGGCCGGTGTAGGTGCGCGTGGTCCAGTCGAAGAACTGGTTGAACTTGCGGAAGACGACGTTCTTCTTCTTGTGGTGCTCGGGCTTGAGGAAGCTCGCGCACAGCGCCGGCGTGAAGGAAAGCGCCAGGAAGGCCGAGAAACCCATCGACACCGCAATGGTCAGCGCGAACTGCTTGTAGATGATGCCCGAGGCACCCGGCTGCAGCGCCGAGGGCACGAACACCGCGGTCAGCACCACGGTGATCGCCACCACTGCGCCGGTGATTTGGCCCATCGCCTTGCGCGTGGCCTCCTTCGGCGACAGGTTCTCCTCGGTCATGATGCGTTCGACGTTCTCGATCACCACGATCGCGTCGTCGACCACGATGCCGATGGCCAGCACCATGCCGAACAGGGTCAGCTGGTTGATGGTGAAGCCCAGCACCAGCATGCCCAGGAACGTGCCCAGCAGCGCGACCGGGATCACCAGCGTCGGGATGATGGTGGCGCGGATGTTCTGCAGGAACAGCAGCATCACCAGGAAGACGAGGATGATCGCCTCGATCAGCGTGTGCACCACTTCGTCGATGGAGATCTTCACGAAGGTGGTGCTGTCGTACGGGCTGAACCAGGTCACGCCCGGCGGAAAGCTGGGCGCCAGCTCGTCCATCTTGCCGCGCACGGCAGTGGCCACGTTGAGCGCGTTGGCGCCGGGCAGCAGCTGGATCGCGAAGGCGCCGATCGGCTTGCCGTCCACCGTGGTGTTGAAGCCGTAGTTGCCGGGGCCGAAGCTGATCCGGGCCACGTCGCCCAGCTTGACAGTGGTGCCGTCCGGGTTGGCGCGCAGGATGATGCCGGCGAACTGCTCGGGCGTGGTGAAGCGTCCTTCGGTCGACACCGTGGCGGTGAAGCCCTGGCCAGGCAGCGCCGGATCGGCACCGATCGAGCCGGCGGCGAACTGCACGTTCTGCGCGCGGATCGCGTTCAGCACTTCGGTGGCCGAGAGGTCGTAGCCGTGCAGCTTGTCCGGGTTGAGCCAGATACGCATGGCATACTCGGAGCCGAACTGGTTGGTGCTGCCCACGCCCGGCACGCGCGCGATCTGGTCGAGCACCTGCGAGCCGACGATGTCGCTCAGGCGGTCGCGGTCGATGCTGGGGTTCTCGGACTTCAGCGCCACCACCATCAGGAAGCCGGCGTTGGCCTTGGCCACCACCACGCCCTGCTGCGTTACTTCCGAGGGCAGGCGCGGCGTGGCCAGCGAGACCTTGTTCTGCACCTGCACCTGGGCAATGTCCGGGTCGGTGCCGCTCTCGAAGGTCAGCGTGATGCTGGCGCGGCCGCTGGCGCTGGATGAGGAACTGAAGTACAGCAGATGGTCGATGCCCGTCAGCTGCTGTTCGATGACCTGGGTGACCGCCTTCTCGGTGGTCTCGGCACTGGCGCCCGGATAGGACGCACTGACCGTCACCGAGGGTGGCGCGATGTTGGGGTAGGACTCCACGCCCAGGTTGAGGATGGCCAGCACGCCGCCCAGCGAGATCAGGATGGCCACCACCCAGGCAAAGATCGGGCGGTCGATGAAGAAACTCGGCATGACGTAAGGCTCCGTTACTTGCCGCGCGCGGTCGCGGCGGCGGCCGGCGCCTTCGCGGCCGCCGGAGCCTGGCCGGCCGGGGCCGGCGGCTGCCACGGGGAGGGGTTGGCCGGGGCGCCTTCCTTGACGTTCTGCACCCCCGAGACGATCACCTTCTCGCCGGCCTTCAGGCCGCTGGTGACAACCCAGTTGCCCTCCTGCATGGAGGCGGTGGTGACGTCGTGGCGCGCGACCTTGCCATCGGGGCCGACCACGAAGACGTAGGCACCGACGGTGTCACGCAGCACCGCCGCCTGTGGCACCACGAACACGTTGTGGCGCTGGCCGAGCGACGCTTCGATCGTGACGTACATGCCGGGCAGCAGGGCGTGCTCGGGATTGGGGATGCGCGCGCGCAGCGTCACCGCGCCGGTCGCCGGGTCCACCGAGGTGGAAGAGAAGTCGACCGCGCCCGGCTGCGCGTAGGCGGTGCCGTCGGGGAGGCTGACGCGCACGCTGGCGTCCTGGCCGCTCTTGCCGGCGACGGCCAGCGAGACGTTGCCCTGGCCCTGCGCCTGGCGCAGCTGTTCGAGCTCGGACACGCTCATGTTGAAGTTCACGTACAGCGGATCGATCTGCTCCACGGTGGTCAGCAGCGTGGCTTCGCCCTGGCCGACCAGCGCGCCCTCGGTGACCTGCTGCTGGCCGGCGCGGCCGTCGATCGGCGAGCGCACATCGGCGTAGCCCAGGTTGATCTGCGCCGACTGCACCGAGGCGCGTGCCTGCTGCACGGCGGCTGCTGCGCTGCGCTCGGTCGCCAATGCGTTGTCCAGGTCGGACTTGGAGACATAGCCCTTGGGCGCGAGCTCACGCGCGCGGCTGGCGTTGACCTTCGCGTTGGTGTAGCTGGCCTGCGCCTGCGCCAGGCTCGCCTGGGCCGCACCCAGCGTGGCCTTCAGCGGAGCCGGGTCGATCTGGAACAGCAACTGGCCCTTCTCGACGTCGGTGCCTTCGTCGTAGGTGCGCTTGAGCAGCACGCCGGGCACGCGGGCGCGCACGTCGGCGCTGCGGAACGGAGAGAGGCGTCCGACCAGGTCCTTGGTCAGCGGCACGGTCTGCGCCTTGAGGGTGATCACACCCACCTGCGGCGGCGGCATCTGCTGTTGCCCCTGCGGCTGGTCCTTGCCGCCGCAGGCGGCGAGGGCGAGCATGCCGAGGCACAGGGCCAGGGTGCGCGTTGTCGTGGACTTCATGGGAACTCCATTCTTATGAGGCGTGACCGGGGACGCGGCGGGGAAGCCGGGGAGCATACGAGTGCCGACGTGGCCGACCAGTGCCAGTGGTCGTGACACGGCGTGCCGGCGGCGGGGCGACCGTCGGCTGAAACGCGCAACTATACCGGTGAGTTTACATTTTGCGAACCGCCGCGGCCAAGTTCTTGCGCGCCGCCGGATGTTGTGGACAAAGGCCGGGCAGCGAGTCGCCCCTCGAACGAAGAAACGCGCTCCCTGCGCGACCGTGTTGCATTGTCGCCACCATGCGGTAGCGCACGGGATTCGCTCCCGCGCAGGGATCGCCTTGCCAGGTGCGCAAGACCGGCTGAACGTGGCCACGGCAACGGGCCCGGGCACTCGCCTCAACGGGCCCTCATCGGTGGAATCGACCTGACGCGAGGCGTATCCTTTTCGGGCTTTACGCCTCCCCAGCGTGGGCACCACTCGTTTCCACTGACAAGCAGATGCCATGAATGCCATTCGCGCGACCAGCGACAGCACGGTTCCCCCGGCTGTCTTCGAGGAACTGAAGAAAAGCGGCTTTGCGACCGGGCGCCTTGATGAGGCGCAATTTTTTATCGGCGCCTTCTTCGCGCGGATGGCGCACAGCGACGTGGACCTGCACACCCCGGGCGAATGGGCCGGCCTGATCGGCGGGCTCCTCGATTTCATCCAGCAGCGTGAACCGGGCCGCGCCAAGGTGCGCGTGTTCAACCCCGAGCGCGGCCATGCCGGGCGCAGCGTGATCGAGGTCGTCACCGACGACATGCCGTTCCTGGTCGACACGGTCAGCATGGTTGCTTCGGACGACCTGCAGATCCATGCGGTGATCCACCCGGTGGTCGGTGCCACGCGCGACGCCACGGGGCAGCTGCAACAGCTGGGCGGCGACGGCGGCAAGCCGGAATCGGTGATGCATTTCGAGGTCGACCGGGTGGCCGACGAAGCGGCGCAGGCCGCGCTCAAGGCGCGCGTCGAGGCAGCGCTGGAAGACGTGCGCGTTGCCGTGGACGACTGGGCGACCATGCGCGACAAGGCGCTGGCGATCGCCGCCGAGCTGCCGGAGCGCAAGCTGCCGCTGGGCGAGAGCGCGGTGGGCGAGGCTTCGTCGTTCCTGCACTGGCTGGCCGACGACAACTTCACCTTCCTGGGCTATCGCGAATACGAGGTGACCGAGGCCGACGGCGAGGAAGTGCTGCGCGCCATCAACGATTCGGGCCTGGGCATCCTGCGCGGCAGCGAACGCTCGATGGCGCCGCGCTCGCTGCGCAGCCTGGCCGCCTCGTCGCTGCCGCAGTCCGGTTCGACGGACGCGATCATCCTGACCAAGACCAACGCCCGCTCGCACGTGCACCGGCCTGGCTACATGGATTACGTGGGCGTGCTCAAGTTCGACGCGAACGGCAAGCCGATCGCCGAGCAGCGCTTCCTGGGCCTGTTCTCCTCCAACGCCTACATGGCCCGTCCGCAGGACGTGCCGCTGGTGCGCCAGAAGGTCGAGGCGGTGATGTGCCGCTCGGGTCTCAAGCGCGACTCCTACTCGGGCAAGTCGCTGCGCCACATCCTGGAGACGCTGCCGCGCGACGAGCTGTTCCAGAGCAGCGAGGACGAACTGTCCGGCATTGCCAGCGGCATCCTGGAACTGCGCCAGCGCGCCCGCACGCGCCTGTTCGTGCGCCGCGATCGCTACGGCCGTTTCTACACCTGCCTGGTCTACGTGCCGCGCGAGCGCTTCAACACCACGGTGCGCGAGCGCATCGAGAACCTGCTGCGCGATGCGCTGCACGGCGAGCACGTCGACTCGGCCGTATTGATGGGCGAGGCGGCGCTGGCCCGCCTGCACGTCGTGGTGCGCCCGAAGATCGGCGACCGCGCGACTTACGACAGCGCCGCGCTGGAGCAGGCGGTGGCCGCCATCGTGCGCAACTGGCACGACGACGTGCGCGACGCGCTGGTCCAGGCCCGCGGTGACCACGAGGGCGTGGTGCTGGCCAACCGCTACGTCAAGGCGCTGCCGGTCGGCTACGTCGACGAGGTGAGCGCGGAAGTGGCGGCCGAGGACGTCTACGAGCTTTCGCAGCTCGAAGGCGACGACGCGGTGCGCATGTCCTTCTACCATCCGCCGCAGCGTCCGGACGAACTGCGCTTCAAGGTCTACCGTTCCGGCAGCGACATCGCGCTGTCGGAGGTGTTGCCGCAGCTTGAAAACCTCGGCCTGCGCGTGCTCACCGAGCACGTCTACGACGTGCGCACCGGCGGCACGCCGCTGTTCATCCAGGACTTCGAGGTGCAGCCGGTCGGCCACCTCACCTTCAGCGTCGAACAGGTCGGCACGCTGTTCGAGGACGCCTTCGAGCAGATCTGGCGCGGCAACGCGGAAAACGACGGCTTCAACCGCCTGGTGCTCGGCGCCAAGCTCAACTGGCGCCAGGTCGCCATGCTGCGCGGCTACTGCAAATACCTCCTGCAGACCGGCGTGTCGTTCTCGCAGGCCTACATGGAAGATGCGCTCAACCGCTACCCGGCCATCGCCGGCGTGCTGGTGGAGCTGTTCAACGCGAAGTTCGACCCGCGTCGCGAAAGCCTTTCGGCCGACGAACTCAAGACCGCCGGCGGCTTGCTCGACGCGGAGATGCGTGTGCTGATCCCGGGCAACGTGCAGGCTGCGCAGCCGTCCCTGGTCGACAACCTGGTCGGCATGCTGTCGCGTCCGCGCGCCGAGCAGGTGGCGACCCTCGAGGATGCCGTCGCGACGCTGCTGGAGAACGTCTCCAGCCTCGACGACGATCGCATCCTGCGCAGCTTCCTGAACGTGATCCGCGCCACCCTGCGCACCAGCTTCTTCCAGCAGTGGGATGGCGCGTTCCGGCCGTACATCAGCTTCAAGTTCGATTCGCACAAGGTGCCCGAGCTGCCCAAGCCGGTGCCCTACCGCGAGATCTTCGTTTCGGCCGCGCGCGTGGAAGGCATCCACCTGCGCTTCGGCGCGGTCGCCCGTGGCGGCCTGCGCTGGTCCGACCGCCGCGAAGACTTCCGCACCGAGGTGCTGGGCCTGGTCAAGGCGCAGATGGTGAAGAACACCGTCATTGTGCCGGTCGGTTCCAAGGGCGGCTTCTTCGTCAAGCGCCCGCCGGTCGGCGGCGACCGCGACGCGCAGCAGGCCGAGGGCATCGCCTGCTACAAGATGTTCATCAACGGACTGCTCGACATCACCGACAACCTGGTCGAGGGCAAGGTCGTGCCGCCGCACGAGGTGGTTCGCCACGACCAGGACGATCCGTACCTGGTGGTCGCGGCCGACAAGGGCACCGCGACGTTCTCCGACATCGCCAACGCCATCTCCATCGAGCACGAGTTCTGGCTCGGCGACGCGTTCGCCTCCGGCGGTTCGAACGGCTACGACCACAAGGGCATGGGCATCACCGCCAAGGGCGCGTGGGAATCGGTCAAGCGCCACTTCCGCGCGCTCGGCCGCGATTCGCAGACGCAGGACTTCACCTGCGTGGGCATCGGCGACATGTCCGGCGACGTGTTCGGCAACGGCATGATGCTGTCCGAGCACATCCGCCTGCTGGCCGCGTTCGACCATCGCCACATCTTCCTGGACCCGAACCCGGATGCGGCGAAGTCCTTCGCCGAGCGCCAGCGCATGTTCAAGATCCCGCGCTCGAGCTGGGAGGACTACGACAAGTCGCTGATCTCCGAGGGTGGCGGCATTTATCCGCGCAGCGCCAAGTCGATCCCGGTCTCGCCGCAGGTGCGCCAGGCGCTGGGCCTGAAGGATGACGTGACCCAGCTCAACCCGAACGAGCTGATGAGCGCGATCCTCAAGGCGCCGGTCGACCTGCTGTGGAACGGCGGCATCGGCACCTACGTGAAGTCCTCGCAGGAAACCAACGCCGACGTGGGCGACCGCGCCAACAACGCGCTGCGCATCAACGGTGGCGAGCTGCGCTGCAAGGTGGTCGGCGAGGGCGGCAACCTGGGCTTCACCCAGAAGGGCCGCATCGAGGCGGCGCAGCACGGCGTGCTGCTCAACACGGACTTCATCGACAACTCCGCCGGCGTGGACACCTCCGACCACGAGGTGAACATCAAGATCCTGCTCAACGACGCCGTGCGCCGCGGCGAGCTGACCGAGGAGGGCCGCAACAAGCAGCTCGCCGCGATGACCGACGAGGTCGGCCAGCTGGTGCTTTGGGACAACTACCGCCAGAACCAGGCGATCACGCTGATGGAACACCAGTCGGTCAAGCGGCTGGGCTCGATGGCGCATTTCATCCGTGAACTGGAAGCCGAAGGCCTGCTCGACCGCCAGGTCGAGAACCTGCCGTCCGATGCCGAGCTGTCCGAGCGCAAGGCGCGCCACCAGGGCCTGACCCGGCCGGAGCTGTCGGTGCTGCTCTCCTACGACAAGATCAAGCTGTTCCAGCAGTTGCTCGAGTCGGACGTGCCCGAAGACCCGTACCTGTCCAAGGAGCTGGTGCGCTACTTCCCCGAGCCGCTGCACGAGAAGTACGCGGCCAACATGCAGCGCCATCGCCTGAAGCGCGAGATCATCGCCACCGCGGTGACCAACTCGACGATCAACCGCATGGGCGCCACCTTCATGATGCGCATGCAGGAGGACACCGGGCAGGGCCCGGCGTCGATCGCCAAGGCCTATACCGCGGCGCGCGAGATCCTGGATGCCCGCGAGCTGTGGGCCGAGATCGAGGCGCTCGACGGCAAGGTGGCCGAGGACACGCAGATCGACGCGATCATGCAGATCTGGTCACAGCTGCGGCACATGACCCGCTGGCTGCTCAACCGTCCTGGCGCCAGCCTGGACATCGCCGCCAACGTCGAGCGCTACCAGGCCGGCGTCACCGCCCTGCGCCAGGGCCTGCCCGAGGTGCTGACCGAGACCGGAAAGGCCGATTTCGAACTCAGTTGCGAGAAGTGGGAAGGCCTGGGCGTGCCGGCCGAGCTGGCGGTGCGCCTTGCCCGCATGCCGGTGCTGCGCGCGGTGCTGGACATGGTCGAAGTGGCGCGCCAGAGCAACCAGCCGGTTCCCGCGGTCGCGAAGGTGTTCTACGAACTGGGCGAGACGCTGGACCTGGAATGGCTGCGCGGCCAGATCGAGGCGCTGCCGGTGGAAGGCCACTGGCATGCGCAAGCGCGCGGTTCGCTGCTGGACGAGCTCAACCACCAGCATCGCGCGCTGGCCCAGCAGGTGCTCGCACTGGCAGGCGACCGCAAGGACGTCTCGCCGGTGCAGGCATGGCTGCAGCGTGACGATGCCACGCTCAACTACACCCGCAGCATGCTCGCCGAAATCCTGACCCAGAACGCGGACTACCCGATCGCCTCGGTCGCCGTCCGCCGCCTGGCGCAGCTGGCGCAGGTGCCGGTGGGTTGATGCAAAGGCCCGGGGCTGCACACCCCGGGCAATCTTGTAGGAGCGCACCTGTGCGCGACTGCGCGGCGGATGGAGCCTCGCGGTCGCGCACAGGCGCGCTCCTACATCGTTATGGGCTGCGCTAAGCTCGAAACATCCCTCGCCATGCCGGATGCCCATGCGCCTCGCCTTCGTCGCCAGCGACACCCCGGTCGCCCAACAGGCCCGCCGCAAGCTGTCCGAGCGCTATGGCGACCTGCCGCCGCTGGAGGCGGACGTCATCGTGGCGCTGGGCGGCGACGGCTTCATGCTGCGCACCCTTCACGCGCATCGCGCGCTGGACCTGCCGGTCTACGGCATGAAGCTCGGCCGTGTCGGCTTCCTGATGAACAAGCATCAGCTCGACGACCTGCCCGGGCGCATCGAGCGCGCCCACGCCGCCGTGCTGTACCCGCTGCAGATGCGCACCGTCGACGGCGCGGGCAACGAGCAGTTCGCGCTCGCGTTCAACGAGGTGTCGCTGCTGCGCCAGACCAACCAGGCCGCGCACGTGGAAGTGAAGCTCAACGATACGGTCAAGCTCGCGGCGCTGGTCTGCGACGGCATCATGGTCGCCACGCCGGCCGGGTCCACCGCGTACAACCTCTCCGCCCACGGTCCGATCCTGCCACTGGACGCCAACGTGCTGGCACTCACCCCGATCAGCCCGTTCCGCCCGCGCCGCTGGCGTGGTGCGATCTTGCCGCACCGTACCCTCGTGACCCTGCGCGTGCTCGAACCGGGCAAGCGGCCGGTCAGCGCCACCGCCGACTTCCTGGAGGTGCGCGACGTGCGCTCGGTGAAGATCTGCCAGGCCCAGGAGTGCGGGGTGAAGCTCCTGTTCGATCCAGAGCACAATCTGGAGCAGCGGATCCTGGACGAGCAGTTCGCCGCGGAATGACGCGCGGGGCCATGGAAGGCGCCGCGGCCGCCCCGACGCGTCGCTTGCCCGGCGTGCCCCTTGCCGCTGACCGTTTTGCTAGATTGCGCGCATGAATCCCGCGACTCCCAGCGCCCACGATCCTGCTGCCAGCACCGACAACCGCCTGGTCGTGGCGATCTCCTCGCGTGCGCTGTTCGACCTGGGCGACAGCCACGCGCTGTTCGAGCGCGACGGCCTGGACGCCTACCGCCGCTTCCAGATCGCGCACGAGAACGAACTCCTGCAGCCGGGCGTCGCTTTTCCGCTGGTGCAGAAGCTGCTTGGCCTCAACAAGCTGGCGGGCGACGTGCCGCCGGTGGAGGTGATCCTGCTGTCGCGCAATTCGGGCGACACCGGGTTGCGCATCTTCAACGCGATCCAGCACCACGGCCTGGAGATCAGCCGCGCCGCCTTCACCAGCGGGGCGCCGACCTCCGACTACATCGCTCCGTTCAAGGCCGACCTGTTCCTCTCGGCCAATGCCGAGGACGTCGGCCGTGCGCTGGCCGCCGGCGTGGCCGCCGCCACCATCCTGCCCAGCACTGCGCCGCCGCGCGCGAGCGAGCAGCTGCGCATCGCCTTCGACGGCGATGCGGTGATCTTCGGCGACGAGGGTGAGCGCGTGTCGCGCGAGGAAGGTCTGGAAGCCTTCCACCGCCGCGAGACCGAGCAGGCCGGCGAACCGCTGTCGGTCGGCCCGTTCCGCGGTTTCCTCACCGCGCTGCACCGGCTGCAGACGGCCTTTCCGGCGGAGGACTCGCCGATCCGCACCGCGCTGGTCACCGCGCGCTCCGCGCCGGCGCACAAGCGGGTGATCCTTACCCTTCGCCGATGGGGCGTGCGTATCGACGAGGCCCTGTTCCTGGGTGGCCGGGACAAGGGGCCGTTCCTGGATGCCTTCGGTGCCGACATCTTCTTCGACGATTCGCCTGCCAACGTGGAGTCCGCTCGCCGGCACGTCGCCACCGGCCACGTGCCGCACGGGGTCAGCAACCGCTGACCTCACGCGCGGCGATGCCGGTGCTAGGCTCGCGCCCAGGCAACCGGAGGGTACGGCGGTGGGCAAGCACACGATGGGAACCTGTGCCGTCTGCGGCAAGGAACTGCCGGCGCGCGAGCTCGTTCCCGGCGAACTGATCCGTCCCGAGATCGCCGAGGAACTTGCCAGGCTGGCGCCCGGATGGACGCCGGACCGCCCGGTGTGCCGCGCGGACCTGGCCAGGGCGCGGGCCGCCTACGTGCACGACCTGCTCGAATCGGAGAAAGGCGAGCTCAGCTCGCTCGAAAAAGACGTGCTGCGCAGCCTGCGCGAGCACGAACTGGTCTCCACCGACATCGAGCGCGAATTCGATCGCCAATGGAGTTTCGGCGAGCGCCTGGCCGACCGCATTGCCACCTTCGGCGGCAGCTGGACTTTCCTGGTCGTTTTCGCGGCGTTCCTGCTGGGTTGGGTCGCGGTCAACTCGCTCGCGCTGTGGCGCCATCCGCCCGATCCGTACCCCTACATCTTCCTGAACCTGTTGCTCTCGTGCCTGGCGGCGGTGCAGGCCCCGGTGATCATGATGAGCCAGAACCGGCAAGAGGCGAAGGATCGCCTGCGCTCGCAACACGACTACAAGATCAACCTGAAGGCCGAGCTGGAGATCCGCCACCTCCACGAGAAGGTCGATCACCTGCTCTCCCACCAGTGGGAGCGGCTGGTGCGAATCCAGGAATTGCAGGTCGAGTTGCTTTCGGATCTTGCCCGGCGCCGGTAAGGGCGTCGCGCCGCACCGGTTTCACGGGACCAGCTTCATCCGCCGCCACCAGCCGGTCACCTGCTCCTCGCGCACCAGCGTGAACAGCCCGGCGCCCAGGATCAGCGCTATGCCGGCCAGCATCGGCCAGTCCAGCGCGTCGCCGAACAGCCAGTAACCGAAGCCGATCGCCCACAGCATCTGGCTGTACTGGGTCGGCGCCACCCGGTTGGCGGGGGCGAGCTGGGTGGCGAGCATCAGCAGCACGCCGGCCAGCCCCGCAAGCAAGCCGTAGCCGGCCAGCAGCTCCCACTGGTGCAGGGTCGGCCAGGTGAACGAGGGCAGCATCAGCAGACCGCCGGCCACCAGGGGTCCGATTACCCCGGCGCCGTACAGGCTGACGCGCTTTTCGTGAGCGCCTGCCATGCGCAGCGCCACCACGGACACCGCTGCCGCCACGCCGCAGGAAATGGCCGCGAAGTGCCCCACGCCGAGCTGGCGGAAGCCAGGCCGCAGCACCACCAGCACGCCGACGAAGCCGGCGAAAACCGCCGACCAGCGCCGCCAGCCCACGTGTTCCTTCAGGAACACCACCGACAGCAGGGTCACGAAGATCGGCATCAGGAAGATCAGCGCGAAGGTCTCGGCCATCGGCAAATGGGTGAACGCGACCACGGCCGATACATTGCTTACCGCGCCGGTCACCGCGCGAATCCACCACAGCGACGGGCGGTTGGCGACGAACACTTCGTGCCAGCGGTCGCCCGGCTTGCGGATGAACGGGATCGCGACCAGCCCCAGCACGGCGCCGAAGAACACCGCCTCGAACGCCGGCAGCGTGCCGTGCAGGGATTTGACGAAGGCGTCGCTGATCGCGTAGGCCGCATAGCAGGCAAAGCCAAGTAGTACGCCCTTGAACATGGAGGGTCCGGGTTGGGTGGGGGCAGGGTGGCAGGTGGGCAGGTGCCCCGGCATGACCTCCCGCCACCGCGGGCGGTAGAATGCCGGGCTTGTCCCTCCAACGGAACCCAAGCATGGCCGCCCGTCTCGACCCGCTCGATCTGTACGACGTCCGCTCGCTGCTTAGCGACGAGGAGCGCATGGTGCAGGACACCGTCGGCCGCTTCGTCGACGAGAAGGTGCTGCCCATCATCGGCGACTGCTTCGACCAGGGCCGCTTTCCGAAGGAACTGGTGCCGGAGATCGCGAACCTGGGCCTGCTCGGCGCGACCATCCCGGAAAAGTACGGTTGCGCCGGTATGAACGGCGTGAGCTACGGCCTGATCTGCCAGGAGCTGGAGCGCGGCGACTCGGGCCTGCGCAGCTTCGCCTCGGTGCAGAGCTCGCTGTGCATGTATCCGATCTACGCCTACGGCACCGAAGAGCAGAAGATGCACTACCTGCCGAAGATGGCGGCGGGCGAGATCATCGGATGCTTTGGCCTGACCGAGCCGCACGGCGGCTCCGATCCGGCCAACATGAAGACCAATGCCAAGAAGGACGGCGGGGACTGGGTCATCAACGGCGCCAAGATGTGGATCACCAACGGCAACCTGGCGCACATCGCGATCGTCTGGGCGCAGACCGAGGATGGCATCCAGGGTTTCATCGTGCCGACCGACACCGCCGGTTTCACCGCGCAGGAAGTGCACAAGAAGATGAGCCTGCGCGCCTCGGTCACCTCCGCGCTGTTCTTCGACAACGTGCGCGTGCCCGAAGCCAACCGCCTGCCCAACGTGAAGGGTCTCAAGGGGCCGCTCGGCTGCCTGACCCAGGCGCGCTACGGCATCACCTGGGGTCCGATCGGCGCCGCACAGGCCTGCCTGAAGGAAGCGCTCGACTACACCGCCGAGCGCATCCTGTTCGGCCGTCCGCTGGCCTCGAACCAGGCCATCCAGCTGAAGCTCGCCGACATGGGGCGGCGCATCACCATGGCGCAGTTGCTGTCGCTGCAGCTCGGTCGCCTGAAGGACGCCGGCACCATGCAGCCGACCCAGGTCTCGCTGGCGAAATGGAACAACTGCCGCATGGCGATCGACATCGCCCGCGAGTGCCGCGACATCCTGGGCGGCGCGGGCATCACGACTGAGCATTCGGCCATCCGCCACGCGCTGAACCTCGAATCGGTGATCACCTACGAGGGCACCGAGACGGTGCACCAGCTGGTGGTCGGCCGCGAACTGACCGGCATCAACGCGTTCTGACGTTCCTTCTCCCGCCGGAGAAGGTGCACGAAGCGACGGATGAGGGTTCGGTCGTAGCGCAAGGCAAGCTTGCGACTAGCGCCGAACCCTCTTTCTTTCCGGTCCCTCTCCCGATGGGAGAGGGCTATCAGGAGACAGGCCTTGCACGTTCCGGACATCCGCATCGAAACCGACCGCCTGATCCTGCGCCCGCCGCGCATCGAGGACTTCGATGCCTATGCGGCGAACATGTCCGACCCGGAGGCCGCCCGCTTCATCGGCGGGCAGCAGCCGCGCGCGCTGGCATGGCGTGGATTCCTGTCTTCCGCAGGCGCCTGGATGATCCAGGGCTTTTCGATGTTCTCGGTGATCGAGAAGGCCAGCGGCCAGTGGGTCGGTCGCCTCGGTCCCTGGTTCCCGGAGGGTTGGCCCGGCACCGAGGTCGGCTGGGGACTGGCCCGTGCCGCCTGGGGCAAGGGTTACGCCGTCGAAGGCGCGACCGCCGCGATCGACTGGGCATTCGACAACCTGGGCTGGGACGAAGTCATCCACTCGATCCATCCGGACAACGCTCCGTCGCAGGCACTCGCGCAGCGTCTGGGCTCGACCTGCCGGGGACCCGGCAAGCTTCCCGCCCCTTACGAGGATTCGCCCACGGAGATCTGGGGCCAGACCCGCGAACAGTGGCGGGCGCGCCAAAAGGCACGGGCATGATCACCATCTACGGCATGCGGGCCTCCGGCAATTGCTACAAGCTGCAATTGCTGCTCGACCAGCTTGGTCGCCACTACCGCTGGATCGATGTCGACAGTGCGGGCGGTGCGACGCGCACGCCTGAATTCCTGGCGAAGAATCCCAACGGCAAAGTGCCGTTGCTCGAGCTCGAGGACGGGCGCCGGCTGGCCGAGTCCGACGCGATCCTCTGTTATCTCGCCGATGGCACGCCGTTCTGGCCCGGGGACGCCTGGTTGCGCGCGCAGACGCTGCAATGGCTGTTTTTCGAGCAATACAGCCACGAGCCGTGCATCGCGGTGGCGCGCTTCATTCGCGGCTGGCTGCCCGCAGGGCATCCGCGCCAGGCCGACGTTCCAGCGCTGATCGAGCGCGGCAAGGCGGTGCTGGGGGTGATGGAAAAGCATCTTGGCGGGCGCGAGTGGTTCGTGGGCGAGCGCTACGGGCTTGCGGACATCGCGCTGTTTGCCTACACGCACTGTGCCGGCGACGGCGGTTTCGATCTGTCGGCGTATCCGAACATCCTGGCCTGGCTTGACCGCGTACGCGCGCAGCCGGGTCACTCACCCATGCAGGCCTGATCGAGATCGGTGGGGTCGACATCCGCCCCATCGTTCCCGGCCGCGCCAGGCGCGGTGGGCTGGAGCCCACCCTACAATTGCAACCTCAACTTTCCGAAGAACCGTCATGTCCCTGCCATTCCCCATCACTGCCCGCCACAAAGGCTTCAACCGCGCCGAGATCGTCGACCAGAACTTCAGCGAGTTCGTGACGCTGTGGGAAGGCCAAGTGCGCGGCGCCCCGCGGGATGATCAACCGGTGCTGCCGGGCAGTGCGCTGGACGCGCGGGGCTTTCGCGAACTGTTCGAATCGCAGCTGATCAGCCGCCACCTGGACCTGATGGCGCGCGTGCTGCGCGTGCAGAACAAGGTGTTCTACACGATCGGTTCGTCGGGCCATGAGGGCAACGCGATGGTGGCGCGGCTGACGCGGCACACCGATCCGGCCTTCCTGCACTACCGCTCCGGCGGCTTCATGGCCGAGCGCTTCCGCAAGCTGCCGGGCATGGACCCGGTGATGGATTCGGCGCTCTCTTTTGCCGCCAGCAAGGACGATCCGGCCTCCGGCGGCCGCCACAAGGTGTGGGGCTCCAAGCCGCTCTGGGTGCTGCCGCAGACCTCGACCATCGCCTCGCATCTGCCCAAGGCGCTGGGCACGGCGATCGCCATCGACCACGCGCGGCGCATCGGCCACGCGCTGCCGGTGCCGGACGACTCCATCGCCATCTGTTCGTTCGGCGACGCTTCCTCCAACCACGCTACCGCGCAGACCGCTTTCAATGCGGCCGGCTGGACGGCCTATCAGAAGCTGCCCGCGCCGGTGCTGTTCGTGTGCGAGGACAACGGCATCGGCATCTCGGTGAAGACCCCGACCGACTGGGTCGCGGCCAACTACCGCTCGCGCTCCAACCTGGACTACTTCTTCGCCGACGGACTGGACCTGGCCGAGGGCTACGCCCAGGTGCAGCGCGCGGTCGACCATTGCCGCAGCACGCGCCGGCCGACCTTCCTGCACCTGAAGACCACCCGCGTGATGGGCCACGCCGGCACCGACTTCGAGATCGAGTGGCGCAGCATCGAGGAGCTGTGCGCGGTGGAGGCGACCGATCCGCTGCTGCGTTCGGCTGCGATCGCGCTGGAATCGGGCCTGTACACCAAGGACGAATTGCTGGCGCTGTACGAAGCCACCCGCAAGCGCTGCTTCGCCGCCGCCGAGGACGCCGACCGCCGACCCAGGCTCGAGCGCCTGGACGACGTGATGGCACCGCTCGCACCTTACACGCCCGCCAAAGTGAAGGCCGAAGCCGAGCGCACCGATTACGCCGAGGCGCGCCTGAAGGCCTTCGGCAGCGAAGAGAAGCTGCCGGAGAACCAGCCGCCGCGTCATCTGGCCATCCAGATCGGCCAGGCGTTGCACGACATCATGGCCAAGTACCCCGAGTCGCTGCTGTTCGGCGAGGACGTGGCGCAGAAGGGTGGCGTGTACACGGTCACCAAGGGCCTGCATAAGACCTTCAAGAACACCCGCGTGTTCAACACGCTGCTGGACGAGACGGTGATCCTTGGCCTGGCCCAGGGCTACGCCAACATGGGCATGTTGCCGATCCCGGAGATCCAGTACCTGGCATATTTCCACAACGCCGGCGACCAGATCCGCGGCGAGGCGGCCAGCCTGCAGTTCTTCTCCAACGACCAGTACCGCAACCCGCTGGTGATGCGTGTGGCGTCGCTGGGCTACCAGCGCGGTTTCGGCGGCCACTTCCACAACGACAACTCGATCGCCGCGCTGCGCGACATCCCGGGCCTGGTGGTCGGCTGCCCCAGCCGCGGCGACGACGCGGCGACCATGCTGCGCACGCTCACCGCGCTGGCGAAAGTGGACGGGCGCGTGTGCGCCTTCCTCGAGCCGATCGCGCTGTACATGACCAAGGACCTCTACGAAGCCGGCGACGGCCAGTGGCAGTTCGCCTATCCGGCACCGGGCGAAGCCATGGTGCTGGGCGAGGGCAGGGTTTATGGCGAGGACGCGGAGGACCTGGTCGTGTTCACCTTCGGCAATGGCGTGCCGATGGCGCTGCGCGCCGCGCATACCATCGAGGTGGAGTTCAAGTGGAAGGTGCGTGTGGTCGACCTGCGCTGGCTCGCGCCGCTCAATGACGCTTTCATCGCGGCGCAGGCGAAGACGGCCAAGCGGATCCTGGTGCTGGACGAGGGCCGCAAGAGCGCCGGCGTGGGCGAGGGCGTGATCACCGCCATCGTGGAGGCGGGCCTTGGCGCCACGCCGCTGGAGCGGGTGGTCGGTGCCGACACGTTCACGCCGCTGGCAGGGGCGGCATTCCTGGTGCTGCCGGGCGAGGCGGATGTGGTGGCCGCGGCGCGGCGGCTGGCCGGCTGACGAAGCGCCAGGGCGCGAGGCAGGTCTTTTCCGCTCCGCCCTTCCGGCAACTGTCTCCGCAAGCGGGGGAAAAGCTGGCCGGCCGCGGGAAGAAGATCCAGGCCGGCACGCCTCCAGGTGAGTGCTCCCCGCTCACGCGGGAAGTACCGGCAGATGGATGGGCAGGCGTGGGCGCGCTATTTCTCCACCTCGGTCACCCGCGGCCAGATCTG